>JBIIGJ010000008.1:0-65076 GCA_044236455.1 Pirellulales bacterium | reverse complement strand
ACGAGGGCGGGCTCCCCGAACACCGAAGCGAGCTGTATTCACGAAAAACATCGCATCGTGCGATTTTTTCTTGGCAAACGCAGTTTGCTGGTGCTGCGCATGGCATCCTGCCATGCCGATCAACGAGGGCGGGCTCCCCGAACACCGAAGCGAGCATCAGGCGCCTCGGCGCAGAAGGCCCACCATCATCCCGAGCGCTGTCGCCGAGCCGCCGAGCGAGCGCAGCGTGTTCGGGGAGCCCGCCCGGCGCGTCACCCGCAACGCCCGCCTCACACGCGGCGGCGGGCCTGCACGATGCGGGGAAGCGCGGCCATATCCTTGAGCGTCGGTTCGAGGCTCAACGCCGCCTGCGCCGCGACGACCTCCTCGGCCGCGGCGGCTGTCGAAGGCCCCACCTCCACCAGCAGCCAGCCCCCCGGCACGAGCTGCTCGGCAGCCGCGGCAGCCAGCCGGCCAATCACCTCCACACCGGTCGGCCCCGCCACCAGCGCCGTCCGCGGTTCGTGCAGCCGCACGTCGCGGGGCAGGGCGTCGAACTCATCCTCACGGACATAGGGCGGATTGCTCACGATCACATCCCAAGGCCCCGCCGCCCGCGGATCGCCGAGCAGATCACACTCCACGAACTCGATCCTGTCTGCAACGCCGTGCCGCTTCGCATTGTCGCGGGCCACAGCGAGCGCCTCCGACGAAATATCCGTGGCGACAAACTCCGCCTGGGGCAGACGCTTGGCCAGGGTCACGACGATGGCCCCCGACCCGGTGCCCACGTCGATGATCCGCGGCCGCTGGCCGGCTGGCCCGGCCGTCTGGCAGAGATCGAGCACGCGAACGACCAGCTGTTCCGTTTCCGGCCTCGGCACCAGCACTGCCGGACTCACACCAAACGACAACGAGAAGAACTCACGGTTGCCGACGAGATAGGCCACCGGCTCCCCATCGCCTCGCCGCTTCACGAGCCCCCGGAAGCGGGCCCGCTCCTCCTCGTTCACGGGCACATCAAACGCCGTGTAAAGCGCGATCCGCGGGCAGCCTCGAACGAAGGCCAGGAGCACCTCGGCGTCGAGCCGGGGCGACTCGCTGCCCCGGCCCGTGAGCCAGTCGGTCGTCCAGGTGAGCAATCGCCCCACGGTCCAGACATCGCCGCTTGGTTGTTCGCCTGCCATTCTGGAATCTCCACGTCGTCCATGAAAGGTGGTCTGGAAGGATCATCACCGGTGCTGATCGGCGAGCCCGCCGCAGACCGTCAGGCCGGGGCGGCCTTGGCCGACCGCTCCATCTCGCTCTTGCGGAGTTCCCTCGCATGCTGCTCGATCGCCTCGATGACGAGACTCAGCCGCCCAGCCATCACCTGGTCGAGCGTGAAGCTCTCGTTGATGCGGTGGTCGGTGAGCCGGTTCTGAGGGAAATTGTAGGTGCGAATCCGCTGGCTGCGGTCGCCCGACCCCACGAGCGTCTTCCGCTCGGCGGACCGCTTCTCATGTTCGATGGCCCGTCGGTGTTCGTAGATCCTCGTCTTCAGCACACGGAGCGCCTTGGCCAGATTCTTGTGCTGGCTCTTTTCATCCTGGCACTGCACGACGATGCCGGTTTCCATGTGCGTGAGCCGGACAGCCGACGCTGTCTTGTTGACGTGCTGCCCGCCCGGGCCGCTCGCGCAGAACAGGTCCTTACGGTATTCGTCGGGCGAGAGCGAGACCTCCACGTCCTCCGGCTCCGGCAGCACCGCCACGGTGGCGGCCGACGTGTGGATCCGCCCCTTCGTCTCGGTGTCGGGCACCCGCTGCACGCGATGCCCGCCGCTCTCGTGCTGCAGCTTTCGATAGATCGCGGCTCCCGACAGCCCCAACACCAGCTCCTTGAAGCCACCCAGCTCCGTCGGGCTGGCATCGAGCACCTCGACATCCCAGCCTTGCTCGGTGCAGTAGCGGCGATACATCTCGTAGAGGTCGCGGACGAAGAGCGCCGCCTCGTCGCCCCCCGTGCCGGCCCGCAATTCCATGATGCAGCGTGCCCGGTCGGCGTCCTCGTCGTCGGAGCAGAGTTCGAGGAGCTCGTCCCACTCCTGTTCGCGTCGCTGACGCAGGCTCGGCAGCTCCGACTCGGCCAGTTCCTTCAGGTCGCGATCGGCACCGGCGGCCATCTCGACGTGCTCGGCGATCTCCCGCTCGAGCGCCACGAACTGGCGATACTTCAGCGCCAGGCGGGCGAGCGTGCCATGCTCGCGGGCGACGGCCGAGAGCCGAGATTGGTCAGCCAGCACCACCGGATCGACAAGCGCGCGTTCGAGTTCCTCAAACCGGGAAAGCTTGGCTTCGAGTTGGTCGCGCATGGATCCGGAGAACCGCCCTCCTGTGCCCAAAGCCCTTTCTCACGGGCCCCTCTCAGGAGGCCGGAGCGTCGGCCGGCTTCTTCGGCTTCTTCAGGCTGGCGTAGCCCGCGGTCGCGAACTTCGACTTGAACTTCTCGATCCGGCCAGCGGTGTCGACGAACTTCAGCTTGCCCGTAAAGAAGGGGTGGCAGACGTTGCAGATGTCCACCTTGATCTCGGGAACGGTGCTGTGCGTGTTGAACGTGTTGCCGCAGCCACAGCGGACGACCGTGTCGAGATACTTGGGATGAATGCCTTCTTTCATGATCTTCTCTTCTTTTGTTCTTCTTGAATCTTCTGGCGGGGAAACCGACAACAATACCAGCCTCAGTTGCGGCGGGCAACGCGGGATGCAGGGACCGCGGGAAACCGCCCCGCCGCCCGCCATTTCGCCTACGGCTTCGCCGTTTTTTCCAGCTCATCCGCCAGCAACCGGCTGCCGAACCGTTGCGGCGACGCATCCTCGCGAAGCAGTTTGACGGCCTCTTCCGTACGGCCGAGCCCGGCCAGCGCCCGGGCCAGATTGACGCGGGCCGCGTCGGTCCAACGGCTGTCGGGGGCTGCTTCCAGCGTCATGCGGCCCAGATAATCGACGGCCGTGGCATTCTGCCCCTCGGTCAACGTGAGCACACCGAGCCAGTATGTGGCGTCTTCCTTCATCTGCTCGAAGAGCCGCTTCACGCCTTCGGCTTGCTCCGGAGGAAAGGCCTGGAGGGTCTCGGCAATCGCCTGACGCCCCGGCCGTGCTGCGAGGTAGCTCACCTTCGCTCCCTCGGGCCCGTCGAGGTCGCCGCGGAATTCGCGGAGACGGGCAGCATAGAGCGGCCGCACGACCCGCGTGGCACGCCGCCCTCCCAGACCGTCGCCGCCCGTGGCCTGCGCCACTTCCACCGACATCACTGTCAACTCCCGGCCGACCGCCATCTGCACACGATTCGCGGCGGCCTGCCGCTGGGCCAACACCTCCCAGGGAAACTCCCACAGACCAACACGTCCCGCACCAGCCTGGTCGCCGCCGGACGGCAGCGTCTGCAGGGCTCGATTTCCCAAGGCCGAAGCATCGAGAGAGAGTTCCATGCTGCGTGAGCCCGCGAGCTGCTCCTCCACGGCCCGCATCCGCCGCGACAGGTTCCAGGGATCCGCGGCCACCAGCACCGACAGGCCGGCGATGTCGGCGGCCTGCACCGGATAGTTCCTGTCGGCGAACGACAGCCGCTTCAGGATCGCGGGGTCGGCGGCCGCCTGCCTGGCGGTGGCCACGCCGGTTCCATCAGGCCCCGGGATCGGCATGCCATACGTCGGTTCGAACAGCCAAGCCTCGCCTCCCGCAATAACCGCGGGAATCCAGGCGCGGAGTCCGCCTCGATCGCGATCACCAGTGGCCAGCATCACGCCATCGAGCCCGGCATGCCGCAGCAGTTCCAGAAAGATCCATGCCCGCTGCGCCGGGCTGGCCCGGCCCGACAGCAGGATCTCGCCAGGCTGAAACCAGCGGCTCCCCGGAGTGGCCTCCGTGGCCGTCATCGGTGGATCGCTCACGATGGCCAGCGACCGCACGGTCCAACGAAACAGGTTGACGGCGATGTCGAGATCCTCGACCGCATCGCCCCTGGCATTGGCGGCGATATCAGCCAGCCAGCGCTGGTCCCGCAGCGCCTTGACGTCGGTATTGGCGTCAAAGACGGAACTGCCCAGAGACTCGGGCGTGATGCCGGCCTGAAGGCGGACTGGCAGGGTGGCGAACAGCGGATCGACCCGCCACTCGGCCGCCAAGGTCGCCCCGGCGATCACGGTGGCATGGCTCCACTGGTTGAGCCGGTCGAAGACCTGCGCGAAGGCCGACTCCTCCTCATAGTCATCCAGCCCGGCGAGCACGGCCACGGCGCCATCGAGAAGCTTTTCCCTGACATCCTCCGACACCGCCGGCATCAACCGCACTTCCTGCTGGGCTTGCTGCTGCGGTGGCGGTGGCAGCGACGAGCCACAACCTGGAAGCAGCACCAAACCGGTCGCCATCATGAAGCATCCGACCAGCGGCGGTCGTCGTCCAGGGCCCGGCCCCCCCGGCCGGTTCGCCTCCGTGCCCCCCATTCCCAGCAGATTCATCAGCTTGTCTCCGTGCCTGCCAGACCTTCGAGGCGGGCCTCGTGGATGAGCAGCACCCGTTCCACCACGCCACGCAGATGTTCCAGCGGCACCATGTTGGGGCCGTCGCTGGGACTCTGGTCGGGATCAGGGTGCGTCTCCAGAAACAACCCGTCAATGCCCACCGCGGCCGCGGCCCGCGCCAGAGGTTCGACCAGCGCCCGATCACCTCCGGTCGAGTCACCGCGGCTGGCCGGCTGTTGTACGGAATGGGTGGCGTCGAAGATCACAGGCACACCCATGGATCGCATCGTGACCAGGCCGGCAAAGTCGTTGACCAGCCTGCCGTAGCCAAAAAACGTGCCCCGTTCGCAGAGCAACACGTCTCGGCAGCCGCCCGCGAGGAGTTTCGCGACCACATGCTTCATGTCCGCCGGTGCGACGAACTGCCCCTTTTTGACGTTGACGGCACGGCCCGTGGCGGCGGCCGCCAGCAAGAGGTCGGTCTGCCGGCAGAGAAAGGCCGGTATCTGCAGCAGGTCGCAGACCTGGCCCGCGGCGGTGGCCTGCTCGGGCAGATGGACGTCGGTCGTGATCGGCAGACCGGTCGCAGCCCGCACCCGCTCCAAGATGGCCAGCCCCTCGTCCAGCCCGAGCCCCCGATAGGACGATACGCTCGTCCGGTTTGCCTTGTCGAAAGAAGCCTTGAACACCACGTTGATTGGCAGCACGTCTGCAAGCGAGGCCAGCGCATCGGCGATGCGGAGGCAGAGGCCCTCGTCGTCGATGACGCATGGACCGGCGATCAGCAGCAATGGACAAACCGGCCCGCACGGATGGGGGCCGATCATCGCGGGGAGTCTGGGGTTCACGGGGCCATTCCCTTTTCTTGAGTTCGTGTTGCTGCGAGGTGCTGTGCGTCTGTGGATCTGTTTCGACGAACGGGGCGTTGCGTCGGTGACGGCATCTTGCCCCAGACTCCACCGAATCATACAGCCCTAGTCCAGTAGACCGGCAGTCCGTTGCAATCTGCCCGCAGCGCGCTGCAATTGGCGGCGCGCGCCGCAATCTGCCCGGCCGTGCGCCGGCGACTGTCGCAGGTTGCGACAATCACCGGCCACGCCCCATCACGGCCAAGACTGCATGGTCGCCCCCCCGAAAAACCGGGCAACAACCACCATTGATACGGCTGAGCATGTGATCCACTGCCGCCTCGCCTTGCCGGCCGAGAAAATTTTTGGGCCGAATCGGCTTTGGCACGCCGGATGCATCTCAGGAACGTTTGTCGGGGACTCCGGTCCCCGCCCCACCGCAATTTTGAACGCAATTTTGAAGTGGGGCCTCCGATCACTCCGGTCGTACGGTCGTCTGCCCCTGACCCGTACGGCCAAGACAGGGTGCTCCTGTCGGGTCAGAGGCCCCACTTTTTTCGTTTTCTTTTCGATTCTCCCGGGTTTTTGCCCGTTGACTCTTGACGATCCGGGGCCCGGTGCGCTACTGTGCGGGATTCCAGGAGTCCGGAATTTCACGCTCCGCAGGCGTGTTTCCCGCCCCATCGGGCCAGCGTAGCTTCAATTGGCAGAGCACCGCATTCGTAATGCGGGGGTTGTGGGTTCGATTCCCACCGCTGGCTCTCACTCGCTTTCACCGCTGCACGCCTCCGTCCGTCGTCTCCAGAAAGGGCCTCATGGTCGCCTCCGCAAAAATCGCCCCCAAACTCGACATCCGGGAACTCGTCACCGGCACCGGGTCCTTTGGCCCTGCTGAAATCCATGGGCTCACGCAGCTATTGGCCGCCGACGCCTCCGCCCATCGCGACGTCCGCGGTGCGGTCCGCGAACTGGAGCAGTCGACCGACCGCAGCCCGGCAGCCTCCGTCAGGCTCGGTGTCTGCCAGTATCTCCTGGGCCGCTACCGCGAGGCGATCGATACACTCCGCTCCGCCGATGGTGGCGCCTTGGCGCTCTATCACCAGGGTCTTGCCCATGTCGCGTTGGAAGCATTCGACAAGGCGAAAGAGGCTTTCGACGCCGCGAAGAAGTCGGGCTACGACGCCTTCGCGTGCGGCGCGGCAGCCGCCGACGCCCTGCGTGCCAGCGGCCATCTCGATGAAGCTTCACAGACGCTCGAAGCGATGGCGACCGGCAAGGAACAGTCGGCCGACTACTGGGCCGTGAAGGGGGCCATCCTGGCAGACCGCGGCAGTCCCGCGAACGAGGTCGCCGAGACGTTCGAGAAGGCCGTCGCCATCGACCCCGGCCATTCGCACGCCCTGTTTGCGTTGGGCGTGCTCAACGACCGCGCCGGGAACGACGACGAGGCGAAGGCCTGCTACGAGCGGTCGCTCGAGCGGTATCCGGCTTCGCTGGGGGCACTGCTCAATCTCGGCATCATGCACGAGGACCGCAACGACTTCGCCAAGGCGCAGCAGTGTTACCGCAGGATCCTTGAGGCGATTCCCGACCATCCGCGGGCCCGGCTGTTCCTCAAGGATTCCTCGGCTTCTGGCGATCTCCGCACCGAGGAGCAGGAGCAGAAGCAGCGAGACCGGATCGAGCACGTGATGAGCCTCCCGGTCAGCGATTTCGAACTCTCCGTGCGAAGCCGGAACTGCCTGCAGAAGATGGGGATCAACACGCTTGGCGATCTGGCCCGGACCAGCGAAGCGGAGATCCTCGCCAGCAAGAATTTTGGGGAGACCAGCCTGGTCGAGATCAAGGACATGCTGGCCTCCAAGGGCCTCTCCCTGGGGCAGTTTGCAGCGCCGGTCCCCGCGGAAGAGCCCGAACCGGAACTGGCCGAGCCGTCCGCCGACGAGCAGGAACTGCTGTCGCAGCCGATCACGGAGCTCAACCTCTCCGTCCGGGCCAGGAAGTGCACCACGAAACTCGGCATCAATGTCATCTCCGAACTCGTTCGCAGAACGGCCGAAGATCTCATGGAATGCAAGAACTTCGGCGTCACCAGCCTCAACGAGGTCCGCGAAAAGCTGTCCGAACGGGGCCTCAAGCTCCGCGGTGATTGAGCGAATTTCAAGGCTTTTCCGGCAAAAACCACCCCTGTGAGGGGGTTTTTGTTTGCGTTTGCCGATGGTTCCCGGTACGGTTGATTGACGCAGTCGGGATGCGCGGCTCGAGCGGAAGCCGCTTCCCACTGCGATCACACCGGGAAGAACAATCGGATGACGTCAGCCAGCCTCAAGGAAAAGCCGGTCCGAGATCTTGCCCGCCTCGCCAAGCAGCACGGAGTTGCGGGCTGGCATGCCATGCGGAAGGATCAGCTCATCAGAGCCTTGGTTCGCAAGGCCCGAGCCCAGCCTCCGGTTCCGGCTGCGACCCGAAGTGTCGCCGTGCCGTCAGGCGAGGGACGCACTGCCCGCCGGATCGTCGACGGCGGCTTTTCCGCCCGGACAGTCGCCGGTGGAGCACCCCGTGCCGTGGCCCAACCGCAGGATGCCGCCGTGGCCCTCCGGCTCCAGCAGGCCCGCGAACGGCTGCTCAAGGCCAAAAACCTCACAACGCCTCCCGAGGGGGGCCGTTCGGCGCGTCCCGTGCGGGATCGCATGGTGCTGATGGCCCGTGGGCCCCACTGGCTCCACGTCTTCTGGGAACTCACGGCCCGCAGCATCGCCCGCGCCCAGGCGGCGCTCGGCCAGGAGTGGCACGGTGCACGGCCATCGCTGAGGCTGATCGAACTGGAAAGCGGGCTCAACGCCTCGCCGTCGGAGCGAGTGGTCCGTGAGATCGCGGTGCATGGCGGGGTGAAGAATTGGTTCATCGATATTCGCGAACCGCACCGCTACCGCTGCGAGATCGGCTATCTGGCGGTCTCCGGCCGGTTTCACGCCCTGGTGCGAAGCAACGCCGTCACGATGCCCAACACTCCCCAGGGCGACACGCTGGATGCTCACTGGGGCGAAATGGTCGATGATTGCGAGCGGATCTACGCGATGAGTGGCGGCTTCTCAGCCGAGCACTCGAGCACGGAACTGCAGGAACTCTTCGAGGAACGCCTCCGCCGGCCGATGGGGCCACCGGCGGCCCGCAGCAGCGGGGCGGAGGATGAAGACGGCGAAGAGGGTGTCCCGGCCTTCGAACTCGAAGTTGATGCCGAGATGGTCATCTACGGCGTAACGCAGCCCGGAGCCTACCTCACCTTGCAGGGAGAGCCGGTCAAGGTGCATGCTGATGGCACGTTCCGCGTGCGTGTGGACATGCCCAACCGCAGGCAGGTGCTGCCGATCGTCGCCAGCACGGCCGACGGCGCCTCGCGGCAGACGGTGGTGATGGCGGTGGAACGGAACACCAAGTCGATGGGCCCAGCCGGCCGCGACCAGCAGGAGTAACAGCCAGCAGAAGGAGCGTGCGGCGATACGTTTTCTGTCATGTTCGTGATGCGTCGATCCATGTCGGTGAGCTCTTAACGAGGCTCGTTGGGGGCCGATTGACGGCTCCGGTCGCGTGTACAGCCGAAGGCTTCCGGCCCCGTGCCGGGAATACCGCTCGGATCACATGCCCCGGGACCCAGGCACCCCCGTCTGTTTTTAAAACGAGCTCTCCGCATCACACGGCGCCACGGCATTACGGTGGAAAACGTATCGCCGCGTGCTTTCCCCGCACGCGGCCCGGAGAGGTCCGGAGAGGTCCGAGGCCGACCGCATTGGTTCGCCGGCTGCGGCATGCTCGTCGCTGGCGGACTTGAGGTCTCCGACCCACCTGCGGTGTGCTACAGGAGGCTCTGGGACGATGGTGGATCGCTCGTGAGTCGCAAAGTTCACCAGCTCCTGCGCGTGCCTCCGACCGGCTCCTCAGCATCAGGCTACACGCGAAACACGGCATCCTGCCGTTTTCGCTTGGCAAACGCAGTTTGCTGGTGATGCGCTTCGCATCCTGCGAAGCAGTCGTAGAGAAGCCGGGGATCGGCGGCGTGGGCCGGAGGACGTATGAATCCCGCGTGACCTACCGTCGCGGGCCGTTCTTCGAGGCCTGGGCAGCCCAGGCCTCGAAAAGCGGCTGGGGCGGGCTGCGAAACACGGTGACAAACGCCTGGTCGAAGGGCATGCCGGCGTCGAGCTGCCCGACGAGTTGTTCCAGCCGGCTGACGCTCGGCATGATCGCCGACACAAAGCCGCCCCCCACCACGGCCGCCGCCACCGGATCGCCATGACCGGCGAAGAAATCGGCCGGGGAACCGCCCCGCTGCACCGCTGTCGGCAGATCGCGGCGCCAGGTCTCCACCAGGTCGGCCTTCGGTTCGAATTTCATCGCCACTGACCGACCGGCCCCCTTCGCGAACCAGGCCGGGGCGCCCCGGCCAAGCAACGCGGCCACCGTCATCTGCTCGGCCAGGAGGGCACGGGTATCGGCCGCACCCTCGTTCTTGCCGGCCGAGGCCTTTTCGCCCGCAGCCCTGTCTCCCGATGGGGCAACGAACGCCGCATAGGCCACGTCGCCCGACACGCCGGCCACCGCCGTCATCCCCTTCGGCCGCTCATCGGAAAAGACCGTCTGCCAGAGGCTGGAAAGGTCGTACCCCTTGGCGAAGCCGTAGGCAACGATGCCTCCTTTGATCAGCGGCGACTTGCCCCCGGTGACTTCCTCCCGCAGCCGGCGATTGACCGCTTCGGCGGCAGAAGCCAGCTCCTCCATCCGTCCGGCCGACAGATTGCCGACCACGAGCACGTCGCCGCGTTCGATCACCACTGGCTTGTCGTCGGGAATCGCCCGGGCCCAGAGGCTGCGGCCGGCCCGAAAGCGGACCTCCTTCAATTCGTCATGGGAAAGCTTCTGAGAACGGCCGACCGCCGCGAGCGTTTCCAGTTCGGCCTGCGGCGTGAGCAGGTCGAGCTTGGCCCCCTGGTCGATCCACTTCTCGATTCTGGCGATCACCTCGGCGGCCAGCGGCGGCTTGCCCAGCGGCATCCGTTGCCCCTCGATACCGGCCCCCTTGATTTTTTTCACCAGCAGGCTGTCGGCACCCTTGCCAGCAGCGACGGGGCTGCCGCCCCGGCCACCGCGGAGCAGCCGCTCGAACGTGATCATGCTCAAGTTGGCATCGGGCTGGTCGACGTCATGGCAGCCCACGCAGTTCTCGATCAGCACGGGAGCGACTTCCGCCGCAAACGAAACCTCCCCCGGCTTGAGCTTCACGGCCACGACCGGCTTGGTCGGGGGAGCGGCGGGAGGCGGGGCCGTGGCCTGCCGCGCGAGGCCATCGATCGGCGCGTTGGGATCGGGACCATCGTAGGGAGCGCCAGCATCGATCCACTTCATCAGCACCCCCAAATCCTCGGGCGACACCTTGCCGCCCCCCCGCGGCATGTCGCCGCTGAGAATCACCTCCACCAGCCTGCTCGACTCGCCCATGCCCGGCTGCACCGCGCCCGACTTCATCAACCCCGCGTACGACACCATCTGGAAGCCTCCCTTGCGGCCCGCGATGTGACAGCCGCCGCAGTGGCGGGAGAGGATCGGTGCCACCTGCGCCGAGAATGTCAGGGCCGGTTTGGCGGCTGGCTTCGCAGCCGCGGGCTTCGCGGCAGGCTTGGGAGCGACGCCGGGCTTCGCGGCGGCAGGCTTATCGGATCCGGCGGCGGGAGTGGAGGCGGCGGCATTCTTGCCGGCCGGCTTCCCGGCAGAAGGTTTGGGAGGAGCGACAACGATCCCGCTGACGTCAACTCCCTCGAGTTCCAAATCATCGCGCAGCGACCGGCACTTGTCCCAGAGAGTCCGCAGCCCGGAAGGCATGCCCCCTCGAGTCGAAAGTTGTTCGATCCCCTTCGTCGCCTCCGCCAGGCGGGCCGCCGCCTTCCCGGGCTTGCCGTCCTCGAGCAGCTTTTCAGCCTCATCGACGAGTTCGCGAATCTCCTTCACCGACATCTCGCGGGCCGCCGGCTCCGCGACAGCCGACCGGACAAACACGACCGGCTGCATAGACAAGAGCAGGGCCACCACGCAGGCCATGAGGGCCGCGACCAGATTCGATCGGTGGTGGCCACACAGGGAAGGGGAGTGCATGTCGTCCTCTTGCGAGATCAAACGGTTTCGATGCGAACGTCGTTCGGTCCGTCAGCGGCTCGCGGCCGCGGTCCACCAACATCCCAGCAGAAACGCCCCGACCGCGATGACCGGGACTATCATCGCATAAGCATAGAGCGCCCAACGGGAAAGCGTGATGCCACCTCTGCTGCGGTCCAATGTCGCCGCAGCTGCGTCAACCTCGCCCGCGGAGGGGAGTTCGAACGCATCGTCCGCAAACACTCCCCCGGCCCTTGCCGCCCGCGGAACCTGCAACGTCGCCAGCGACCGCTCGACAGAAGCGTCTGCAAATGCAGTGGGCTCAGCCTCGTGCTCGGCATCCTCCCCGGCCTCCCGCGCCGCCGCAGGCACGACCACGCGCGTGCCACACTTCGGGCAGGGCAGGCTGTTTCCGGCCCAGCGTTTGGGGACGTGCAACCGGGAGCGACAGCCTGTGCAACGAAAACCGATCGGCATGAACGCTCGCCCGCAGGGAGTGGCCGCAGGGTAGCGGCGAGAATAGTCAGTCGGGGGGAGCGTCGGACCGGTCCGGCCGGGAGGCACCCCTCTCCAGCGCCACGATCCCGCTCGCGGTCGCGGTGCCGGCCAACGCCATGAACCAGACCGCGCCGACGATGAGGCCGGCCCGGCCGCAGGCGGCAGCCCCGGCCTCGTCGCCCAGGGACGAGAGCAGGCCGCCCAGCCCCAACACGATCGCTATCACCATCGGCAGCAGGACCGCCAACAACACTCCGCACGCGAGAAACCGCCGCACTATGTCCCGCATGACAGATCTCGTTCTCGCGTGAATAAAGGGTGCGTCTGACAGACGCGATCGTTCCTGCCGTCGTCATCGCCTCGTCAGATCGCGACGTCCGAGCAGAATCGACGTCCCAGCACAGCCTACCAAGGCCCTGAACCGGGATGCCGGGGCAGATCTCAACGCCGAAACCGGCCTCAGGCAGCATTGTCGGCCAGCCGTGTTGCCGCAGTCAAGCAAGGCCGCCGGCTGGGCCCCGCAGCCCACACGCGGTAGACTGCCGGCGTTGACAGGATGTCACCCCGCTCTCAAGGCGCGCCATGGATTGGATGCAAGCGGCGGTTTTGATCGTTCTCGTGAGCCTGCTCCCTGCGCTGCAGGCGAGGGCCGACCAGGTCGAACTGTTCGACGGCCGCGTGTTGCACGGGCGGTTCGTGCTCCTGCCCGGCGTCGCGATCGACCCCGAGGCCGAGGGCGGGGCAAAGCCCTCCGGCGGCACGTCGATCTTGATGTGCGATGACGAGCTGACCCGCACGATGGTCTCCAAGCGACGGGTGGTGAAGGCCGAGCCCGGACAGGGCGATCCCGGTGCCGAGCGGATTCGGATTCCGCAGCGGATCCCCGATAACGGCCGCCGCGTGGTCGGCGTCGGACAGATTCTCGGCACGACTCCCTTCGACGAATACGGCCGCCGCGTCCTCTCCGTCGGCACCGCCGGCGGCCGCATCGACATCGTGCAGGGGATCACGCAGATTGCCGCGCGGTGGACGAGCGTCGAGGGGATCATCACGGAACGGCCGTATCTGCTCGACATGCGGATCGCTACCTCGTCGATCCCGCGGGACGTGCTCAAACGGGTGATCGACCAGCATCTCGACCGCACCAACCCCGACGACCGGCTGAGGGTGGTGCGGCTGTTCCTGCAGGCGGAACGTTACGACGACGCCCGGGCGGAACTCGACGAGGTGCTGCGGGACTTTCCCGACCTGGCCGACCTGGCCCAGCAGCGGAAAGACCTGGCCGCTCTGGCAGCTGCCAGGCTGCTCGACGAAGTGCTCGTGCGTGGTCGCGTCGGTCAGGATCGCCTGGCGCTCGACCTTCTGGAGCGGTTTCCGGCCGACGACGCCGGGGGCGAAACAGTGGAGGCGGTTCGTGAGGCCCGCAACCGCTACCGCCAGCGTCAGGATTCGGCCCGACTGCTCCTCGACGCCTTGCGGCAACGGGAGAAGCAACTGGTGAACGAGGATGATCGCCGCGAGGCCGGGACGATCATCGACGAGATCGAGCAGGGACTCTCGTTTGCCTCCCTCGACCGGCTGGCGACGTTCGCACGGCTGGGCACCGACTCCGACATGCCGGCCGACGCCGCTCTGGCGATGGCGATCAACGGCTGGCTGCAAGGGGCGGCCAGCGCCGACCGCAACCTCAAGCTCGCCCTGTCGTCCATGCGGGTGCGATCACTCGTCGGCGACTACCTCCGCGCGGCAGACCGAGCGGAACGGGACCGCATCCACGCGGGTCTCGAGCAGGAAGAGGCCTTCGACGCCCCCACCGTCACCGCAATCGTGCGGCAGATGCAACCGCCATTCGCCCCGCCGGCGGAGATCGCTCCCGGACTCCACGAACTGGAGGTGCCGGGATTGGAAGGGGAGGGGAGCTTCCGCTGCCTGGTACAACTGCCGCCCGAATACGACCCGCTCCGCAGGTATCCCGCAGTCGTCTCACTGCATACGGCCTGGTCCACGCCGATGAACCAGATCGAGTGGTGGGCCGGCATGCCCGGCCCCGACGGCCAGCGGCGCGGGCAGGCGGCACGCAACGGCACGATCGTGATCGCCCCGGCGTGGGCCCGCGAGCAGCAGACCGGCTACGAATACTCGGCGCGGGAACATGCCGCGGTGCTTGGCTCCCTGCGGGAGTCGCTGCGCCGGTTTTCGATCGACACCGACCGGGTGTTTCTCTCCGGCCACTCGACCGGAGGCGATGCAGCCTGGGACATCGCGATCTCCCATCCCGACCTCTGGGCCGGGCTGGTGGCGATCTCTCCCGCCGCCGGCAAATACGTCAACCACTACTGGCACAACGCCCGCACGCTGCCGATTTACCTCGTGGCCGGCGAACTCGACGCCGCCTGTTTCGGCCGCAACACCATGGATCTCGACCGCTACTTCGCCAAGGGGTTCGACACGACCTACGTGGAATACCGCGGCCGCGGCCACGAGCATTTCTCCGATGAGATCCTGAGGATCTTCGACTGGATGAGCCGGCGGCAGCGGATGTTTTTTCCGCCCACGATCGACGTGGTGTCGATGCGACCGTGGGACCGCTTCTTCTGGTGGGTGGAGATGGAGCGACCGCCAGCCCGCACGATGGTGCTGCCCTCGCAGTGGCCGCCTCCACCGGGCATCCGTCCGTTTGCGATCGAGGCCAAGACGATGCCGGCCAACACCGTGCCGGCGAGCATGCTCTCGGTGCACTGCGGCGCCGACCGCGTGCGGATCTGGCTTTCGCCGGAACTGGTCGACTTCTCGCGACCGGTAACCGTCACGCTCGACGGCCGCAAACTCTGGAAGGACACGGTCGTGCCAGACAAGCGTCTGCTGCTCGAGGACCTGCGGCTACGAGCGGACCGCCAGCATCCCTTCTGGGCCGTGGTGGACTGGGAGAAGCGGCCTACTGCGGCGGAGTGACCGGGCGGCGAGCCACTTCGGGTTCCTGCTGGCTCCGCGGCAGCGAGATGCCGGTAACGTACCATCCGTCGGGAAGAGACTGCATCCCCACGCCCACCGTTCCGAAGTACCGGCGGACCATCTCGAATTCGGGAAGCGTGCTGCCGTCCAGCCGCTGCGTCCGCACCGTGCCGGGCTTGCCGTCACCCAGAATGCCGTTGAGGAGCTGCCCCGTGAGGCTTTTCGACTTGGGCATCGAGCCCTGCCGCAGCATTTCATAGGCAGGACGGATCGCCTCATCCTCGCGGGTAAACGACCGCGTGGCCGCCTTGCCTGGCAACAGCCTGTTCAATTCGGTGGCCACCTGCCCGTAGTCCGCGGCCGAACCGAGCGATTCAACGCCGCCCTTCGTGGCCAGCACGCGTTCGAGAATGTCGCGGTGCGATGCCACGAACAGGTGTCCCTGGGCCACGGTCACGACCGAGTGGGGCAGGAGCTTCTCCTCACGCTCGCGGAGCTTCGTGCGGCGGCGATGGGCGTCGTCGTCGTGATCGGCATGCGGCACGGCGACACCCGGCAATTCCACCTCGAGCTGCGGGATCGCCATCGAGCGGTCGATGAGTTCCCAGGCGACATGCCCCTGCAGCTCGATCTTGGCCATGTCGGGATCGATCGACATGCTCTTGGCCACCGTGGCCGCGACCCGCTCGGGATCGACCGCCTCCACGGCGATCACCAGCCGCTCGCTGTCGGTGCTGATGGGCGTGGCGTGATCGGTGATGAGGGTCGCGCGACTGCCGAGGCAGGCGACGAGATCTTTCTCCAGGTCGATCTGCGGGCCGTCCGGATCCTCCTTCACGGAGGCGATCACGTCGTCGTAGACACCCTTTTCGCCCACAATGTCGTCGACGAGCGACTCGACGGTGACGAAGGCGTTCCGGAGATCGAATTGCAGCGATGTCCAGCCCGAGATGTCGCGCGGCACCCACGCCTGGGGGCTGATGGCCTCGACGTCGGGAAACTGCAGCATGCGGGCGGCACCCTCGAACCGATCGGCCGCGAACGGCTGCCGGCCGGCGAGCGGGGGCGCGTAGACCATCGTGTGATGCCGCAGCGCATGCCCGCCGTCGTCGAACACGACCACGCCGCCGGCCCCCTTCACGACATCGAAGCCCTGCCGGCCGAGGATCGCCACGTAATCGGGTCCTTTCCGCTTCTCACGCGGAGGGTTGGTGGCCTGATAGGCCTTGGCAAACGGCAGAGGATCGACATACCAACGAACTGCGGCCGCATCCGCGGGAACCTGCCCCTGGCAACGGCCCATGACGGCACTGAAAGCCGGCAGCGATTCCACGCAGTCGCCGCGACCCTGACTGAGCGTGCCCATCACCTGCGTGACGAGCGCGGGATCGTCGCCGACAACGAGCGCGCTGCCGGAGAGCGCAAAGGCCACCCGCGGCTCGGCCGACCTGTCGGCGTTTTCCGCCGCCGGAAGCTGATAGACGGTGAGCGGACCGCCGCCGTTCGCGGCGACCTTCGTTCCCTTTTGCTCGACCATCCGCTGGTTCATTTTTTCGATGAGGCCACGGGCCTCGGCATCGTGGCCGGTGGTGTCGACCAGGACGATGGTAGCCAGCTTGCCGGCGGGCGACTCGACGGCGCCGAGCGCATACTCGCCGCCGGCGACCTCCAGCAGGTCGTCGAGCGTGAGTCCCAGCCGGCCGAGGCGGCTGCTGTTCGAGTTTTCGAACTGCTTGCGGACGCTCTCGATGAACGGCTTCATGCTCGGATCCTTGAGCAGCATTCCGTATTGCGTGCGGTTGAACCGCTGCCGGAATTCCGGCCCGTGGGAGATGCTCACCCAGCCCCTGGTCGTGGCGGGAAAGACCCTTTCGCTCGCCGGAAAGGCGCCGGCGGCGGTGGCCACGCCAGTGGCCATGAACAGCCCCGCCATGGCCGAGCCGAGCGTGACCGCCACGGCCGCCGTGACGTGCATGGCGCGGCGGAAGGAACAGATCGGTTGGTGGCAGCGGGTTCCGTCCACGAAAACACTCCTTACGATGTGACCCAGCAATTTGGCCCGGCAAAGTGTCCCGGCGAAGTGTCACAATTCGCACGACCGGCACGACTCATCTTCTATCGTTCTTCCGAAGACGATTTCTCGACCCGGACCGCGAAGTTTCGCAGGAGAGCCGGTTTCCAGCGTCATGAAACTGCCCAGTCAACCACCGCGAAGCCGCGGCACGAGCCACGGCGCGAGACTGGAGAGACTGGGCGAGACAGTGGCTGTGTCCTGACGAAAACCGGTGGACACAACGGCGATGGTGAAGACGCCGACCGCGACGGCCAGCACGGCGGCGAACGTGGTCTCCCTTGAACATCGCAGCGCGGCGCCCATCGCGGCGCAGGCAGCGACTGCGGCCGCCGCCACGGCCAGCCCAACCACGATGCCCAGCGGAGGTCCGGCCCTGGCCGGCGTGGGCAGCGATAACACCGCGCACACCAGCGCCGGCCAGCCGAGGATCGCCGCCTGCACCACCGCGACACCGCCTGCAAACCGCACTCCGCCGAGCGGTGGACTGGAGAATAGCCGCGAATACTTGGTGCTGAGACGGTTCGCCCGTGCCGTGGTACGAAACAGACGCTCCCAGCCGACGGCCCCCGCGACCCCATCCAACAGCAGCGACTGCGGCACGGCCAGCCCGATGAACCACGCCGCGGAGAAGAGTGCCCATGCCACCGTCGCATGGTCCACGTGGGCGGCATTCGAGCCCTGACGAGCCTGGCCATCGCCTTGCCCGGGAGCGGTCTCGACCACGAGCCAACCGGCCATGGCCACAAGCGCTGCGACCATCGCCATCCCGGTCAGCGTCTGCCGCAGCGGACCGTTGGCGGGCAGGGCCTCGAGGTGCAGCACGTCGGCGCCGCCTGAAGGCAGCGCCCGATTGGCTTCGGTCGATACCGGGTCAGCCGTGCCCGGCAACGGCCGCGAGCATGCCCAGGCCAGGCCACCGAGCAGCAGCCACGCGGTGGTGGCCCCAGCGGCCACGAGCACCGCGTTCGTGCCAATGGCGAAGCCCGCGGCCGCACTGGCCGCCGCCACCAGCAGCGTGAGGCTCGCGGCATCCGCCGCCTTGGCTCCCGCCAGCCGGCTGACCGCGACGGTGACAGCCGCCAGCAGCGGCCCGATCGCGGCGATGGCCAAGGTCGGGAGAGATGCCGCCGCCATGCCGGCAGCGAGCATGCCCAGCATGACGCCGCTCAGCGGCCAGGCCACCCGTTCGCCGACCCAGAGGAAGACCAGTCCGCGGCGCGAACCATGTGCGGCCGGAGGACAGAGTTCCAGCGGCAGGTCACCCACCGCGGCCACCGCCGCCACGGCGGCCGACAGCATCGCAATGATGCCCGCGCCCGTCAGGCCATCCGCGGCCGACGCGGCACACCACCAGCCCGCCCAAGCCCCGATGACCAACGCGATCCACGAGGCCGGCCGCCGCGTGTCGACGCCGGCGAAGAGCCGCAGCAGGCCCGGCAGATGACGATGATTCGCGTGCCGCATGCTACGCCCGCGGCCGCACGTGCCCCTGCACCCGCGAGGGCAGGCCGAGGATCCGCAGGAAGCCCTCCGCGTCGGTCTGATCGTAGGAAGACCCGCCCCCCTCCATCGATGCAATCGCCGCATCGTAGAGGCTCTGCTCGCTCTGGCGGCTCTTCACCAGGATGTTGCCCTTGTAGAGGTTCAGTTCCACGGTGCCGGTGACGGGCTTCTGCGTCTCGCGGATGAACGCCATCAGCGCGTCCATCTTCGCCACGTACCAGAAGCCGTAATAGACCATCTCGGCCACCTCCGGCGAGAGCCGGTCGCGCAGGTG
This sequence comes from Pirellulales bacterium, assembly GCA_044236455.1. Lineage (GTDB taxonomy): Bacteria > Planctomycetota > Planctomycetia > Pirellulales > UBA1268 > CAMCQY01. The sequence goes on along the minus strand of JBIIGJ010000008.1, from coordinate 46,303 downwards.
CACGAGGTCGCGGTCGAGCGTCATCTGCTCTACGAGCCGATGCGCCTCGTAGAGCAGCGTCATGCCCGGCGCCTCGTAGACGCCGCGGCTCTTCATGCCGACGAGCCGGTTCTCCACGATGTCGGTCCGCCCGATACCGTTGCGGCCGCCGATCTCGTTGAGCGCGAGCACCATATCGTGGGATTTGAGCGTGCGGCCGTTTACCCGTACGGGCACGCCCGACTCGAAATCGAGCCGCACGGTCTCGGCCTTGTCAGGCGCCGCCTGCGGCGACACGGTCATGCCGAAGTCGACGAGCCCGAAGCCGTCGGTCGTGAGTTCCTCGAGCAGGCCGGCCTCGTAGCTGGTGTGCAGGCAGTTCTCGTCGGAGCTGTAGGGCTTTCCCTTCGAGGCCTTCACGGGGATGTTCTTCTCTTCACAGAACTCGATCAGTTCCTTGCGGCCGGGGAAGCGGGCCCGGAATTCCGCGATCCGCCACGGGGCGAGCACCGTGATCGTCGGATCGAGCGCCTCGGCAGCGAGTTGGAATCGACACTGGTCGTTGCCCTTGCCGGTGGCGCCGTGGGCATAGACGGTGGCGCCCTCCGCGTGCGCGATCTCCACGCAGACCTTGCTGATCAGCGGCCGAGCGATCGAGGTCCCGAGCAGATACGTGCCCTCGTAGCGGGCCTGCCACTGCATGACCGGAAACGCAAAGTCACGGCAGAGCTCCTCGCGGACGTCCACGATCATCGCCTTGGATGCGCCGCAGGTCCTGGCCTTGGCGAGCGTCGCCTCGCGATCCTCGCAGGGCTGGCCCAGATCGACATAGACCGCGATCACGTCGTAGCCCTGCTCGATGAGCCACCCGAGGATCACCGAGGTATCGAGACCGCCAGAATACGCCAGCACGCACTTCTTCTTCATCGCCTTCTCCTGATAACTGTCTTGTGTCACACCTCGTGGACGAGGGCCATATTGTGCCCGCCCGTGCCAAATCCGATACCCGCCACCAGCAAAATCCGGTCGCCACGCTGGAGCCGCCCCTCGCGGAGCCCCCAGGCGGTGACGTGCTCGAGGAGCCGGTTGATGTCGCTCCCCTCGACCGCGGCCAGCGGCGTGACGCCCCAGTAGAGCGACATCTGCCGCAGTGTGGCGGGGTCGTCGCTGACGCCGACCGTGGGCACGGCCCCGCGACGCTTCGACCGGGCGATCGCCGTCACGCCGCTCTTGCTGGCCACCACCACGAGCTTCGCATCGAGCTCAGCGGCGATGCGGCTGGCGCCATCGACCACGGCCTGCGTGATCGGGTGCAGGCCATCGACGAGAAACTCCGGCGGCGGCAGGAACTCTCCCGCCGGCACCGCCGCCCGGCCCCGACCGAGCGAGTCTTCCAGAAACTGCCGGCGATCCTGCAGATACTGCTTCTCGGTAGCGCTGGCGATCCGCCGCATCATCTCCACGACGAGCCGCGGATGATCGCCGATCGCCGTCTCGCCGGAGAGCATGCAGGCGTCGGCGCCGTCGAGGATCGCGTTGGCCACGTCGGTCGTCTCCGCCCGCGTGGGCCGCCGGGAGTGCTGCATGCTGTCGAGCATCTGCGTCGCCACGATCACCGGCTTTTGATACCGCTGGCAGGCGCGGATGATCTGCTTCTGCACCATCGGCATGCTGGCCACGTCGATCTCCACGCCGAGGTCGCCGCGGGCCACCATCACAGCGTCGGCAGCATCGACGATCGAATCGAGGTTGTCGATCGCCTCCCGCTTCTCGATCTTGGCGACGACGCGGGCCTTCGAGCCGCGGGTCCGGAGAAGTTCCTTGAGCAGCTTCACCTCCACGGCGCTCCGCACGAACGACAAGCTCACGAAGTCGGCACCGGCGGCCGCAGCCCACTCGGCGTGCTGCCAGTCAGCGGCGCTCATCGCGGCCACGGAGAGCTTCACGCCCGGCAGGTTCACCCCCTGACGGCTACGGATCAGCCCTCCCTGCACGACGCGGCAACGGGCCTCGTTCGGGGAACGTTCCTCGACCACGAGGCTGATCGTGCCGTCGGCGAGCATCACCGCATCGCCCACGGACAGTTCGTCGATGAGCCGTTCGTAGGTGGTCGTGAACTCATCGGGATGATGGCTCTCGGTGCCGCGGATGAACTTGAACAGCGCTCCCTCGACGCATTCGAGAGCCCCGCCGGGGATCTCGCCGAGCCGGATCTTGGGACCGGCCAGGTCGACGAGTACGCCGATCGGCCGTCCGGCGGCCTCGGCAACCCGCCGCACCCGGTCGAGAGTCTCCTGATGCTCCTCCATGGAGCCATGGGCCATGTTGAGCCGGAACACGTCGACTCCAGCGTCGACCAGGCTGCGGAGGCCGGTCTCCTCGCGGCAGGCGGGACCGATGGTGGCGACGATCTTGGTGCGAACAATCGGAGCAGGGGCCGGCGTGGTCATTGGCATGGCTGGCGTCCTCAGGCGGGGTAGGAGCGGACGGGGCGGGGCCCGCAGAATACTGCAACCAGCCTGATTTACGTTAGACTCCGTCCAATGACGACAGGCATGTGGCATGACCGAAGGGTGATCGTGGCGGGCGGCACGGCCGGCTTCGGCCTGGCATTGGCCCGGCATCTCGATGCCGCGGGAGCCCGCGTGCTGATCGTGGGCCGCTCGAGCGAGGGCGTGCGGCAGGCTCTCGCCGCCTGCGACAGAAAAGGGGACGCAGCTCTTTTCTCCCCCTGTCCCTCCCGAAAAGAGCTGCGTCCCCTTTTCTCCCGGATGCGGGGCATCACGGCGGATCTGTCGCGGCCCGGCGAAGGGGGCCGCGTGGTCGGCGAGGCGCTCCGCATCCTCGGCGGCGTCGACGATCTCTTCTTTTGCGTTGGCCGGTCGGGCAGGGGAGAGATCCTGAATACGACCGCCGATGAGCTCCGCGAGTATTTCGATGCCAACGTCTCGTCGGCCGTCGAGATCACGCAGGCCGTCGCCGACGACGTGGCAGCCGCCCGCGGCCAGCTGGTCTATCTTGGCAGCCTCGCGGGCAAACTCGTCACGCCGTTCATGGGCCCCTACTGCGTGGCGAAGTCGGCACTCGCGGCCTACGTCGATGCGGTGCGACTGGAGATGGCCCCGCGCGGGGCCCACGTGCTCTTGGTCTCTCCCGGGCCGATCCGCCGCGACGACGACGACCCGCGCGCGGCCGATGCGACCGACCGCTACGCCGCAGACGTCGCACGGGCCGGCCTGCCTGAAGAGGCGCTGCGGCCCGGCGGCACCCGGGCCCTCAAGCACCTCGACCCGGACCAACTGGCCGAGCAGGTGCTCGCCGCCTGCGTTCACCGGCGGAGCGAACTCGTCGTGCCCCGAAAGGCTGCTCTGCTGGCGGGCCTCATCGAATGGTTTCCAGAATGGGGCCGTCGGATCCTGGCCCGGGCGGCCCACCGATGACAGACGCCAACGCGCCGTGGTCTTGCCAGAAGCAGATCGAGCACGTGCAACTCCTGCTCGACTCGTTTGTCCGCCTTCTCGGCCGCGACATGATCCCCCGCGACGCTTCCGCCGCCGAGCAGGCTCAGCGGCTCTTCGAATCGCCGTTCGTCGTGGTCTCCCACGGCACGGAGGCTGATCCCGTGCTGAACTATGCCAACGCCACGGCCCTCCGTCTCTGGGAGATGGACTGGGACACATTCGTGCAAACGCCCTCGCGACTCACGGCCGAGCCGGTGCATCGCGACGAACGGGCCCGGCTCTTGGAGCGAACCCGCCGCGACGGCTATGTCGACGACTATGCAGGCATCCGCATCTCGCAATCGGGGCGGCGGTTCCGGATCGAGCAGGCGATCATCTGGAACCTTGTCGCTGCCGATGGACACCTCCGCGGCCAGGCCGCGACCTTCAACCACTGGACACCGCTGCCGCCGCCAGACGGCGGGTGATCCTGCCGCCCCCCACCGCAGGCGACAACCTGCATGGTTGCCGATATAACTTGCGGCCGGCAGGAGCCCGCGTTTTTCCTTTTTCATACCCGAAGACCGTTTCCCTCTCAGGAGTATCCGTTCGATGGCAGCCGCACACAGCACTGGTTCCGAGGCGTTTCCCGGCATCACGAAAATCCGCTACGAGGGCCCGTCCACCAAGAACATGCTGGCCTTCCGCCATTACGATCCCGACGCCCTGGTCGAGGGGAAGACGATGCGCGACCACCTGCGGTTTGCCGTCTCCTATTGGCACACCTTCCGCGGCACCGGCAGCGATCCCTTTGGCGCGCCGACGATGATCCGTCCCTGGGAAAAGGGTGGCGACACGGTCGAGGCCGCAATCTCCCGCGTGGCGGTGGCGTTTGAGTTCATGGAGAAACTGGGCGTCGGCTTCTACTGCTTCCACGACCGCGACGTGGCGCCCGAAGGGAAGACGCTCGCCGACTCGCACAAGAACCTCGACGCCGTGGCTGCGGCGCTCAAGGCGCATCAGGACAAGACGGGCATCAAGCTGCTCTGGGGCACGGCCAACCTCTTCAGCAATCCGCGGTTCGTCCACGGCGCCGCCACCAGCTGCAACGCCGAGGTCTTCGCCTACGCCGCCGCCCAGGTGAAGAAGGCGATGGAGGTGACGCACTCACTCGGCGGCGCCGGGTATGTCTTCTGGGGCGGCCGCGAGGGCTACCAATGCCTCTGGAACACCGACATGAAGCGGGAGGTCGACCACCTCGCCCGGTTCATGCACATGGCGGTCGACTATGCGAAGGAGATCGGCTTCACCGGGCAGTTCTACTTCGAGCCCAAGCCCCGCGAGCCAACCAAGCACCAGTACGACTTCGACTGCGCCACGTGCATCAATTTCCTGCGTGCCTATGGCCTGGAGAAGCACGTGAAGATGAACATCGAGACCAACCACGCCACGCTCGCCGGCCACGAGATGCAGCATGAGCTGGAGTATGCCGGTATGCAGGGCTATCTCGGCTCGATCGATGCCAACACCGGCGACACGCTCGTGGGCTGGGACACCGACCAGTTCCCGACCAACATCTATCTCACGACCCAGATCATGTATTCGATCCTGAAGTACGGCGGGCTGGCCCCCGGCGGCGTGAACTTCGACGCCAAGGTCCGCCGCGAGAGCTTCGAGCCCGTCGACCTCTTCCATGCCCACATCGGCGGCATGGACGCCTTTGCGCGGGGTCTGAAGATCGCCGCGGCGATGCGGGCCGACGGGGCGATCCAGAAGCTCGTCGACGAGCGGTATGCGAGCTGGTCGAGCCCGCTCGGCAAGCGGATCGAGTCGGGCAGCGAGAGTTTCAAGACGCTTGAAAAGGAGATGCTCGCCAAGGGCGAGTCGGAAGCCTGCACGAGCGGCCGTCAGGAACTCTTCGAGAACGTGATCAACACCTATTTGTGATCCAGCGTCGGCTGGCCGACCATGTTCCGGTTTTCGTTGCGACGTGCCGTCGTGGGCGCCGCCTTGATGGCGGCAGCCGCGACGGCGGCCGAACCACGGCCTGGCCTGGCCACCGGGGCGTGGAAGCTCGAGAGCCTCCGGCTCCACGACGGACGGCGGCTGGATGGGCTCGTCATCGAGCCTCTCGACTCCGGCGGGCACCGCGATCCGACGGCGCCGATCGGATTCGTGCAGATCGTCCAACCGCCGGGCAGGCCCATGGAACTGATCACGTGGGCCCCGCTCAACCCGGCGCGGATCGCGGCGATCGAGCGGCTGCCCGCAGCGGATCATGCCCTGCTGGCAAAACGGGTCGACGCGTTTCGCAACCGGCGCGGCAGCCAGCATGCCGCCGAGACGGCGGTGACGCTCCTCCGCGATGACGAAAACGGGCCGTGGCGGTACGCCGGCCGCTGGTTCAGGCTCGACAGCACCGCCGATCCGAGCCTCACCCGGCAGGCCGTCGTCCGCCTCGAACAGGTGTTCGCGGCGCTCGAGGCACTCGTGCCGCCGCCGGGCGGCCCGTCGCCGCCGCTGGTCGTCACGCTCTGCGGCACGGCCGCGGAATACCGCGGCGTTCAGGAGGCCCTCGGCATCGTGGCAGAGCATCCGGCACTGTACGTGCCGGCCCGCGGGCTGCTCGTGGCCGGCAGCGACCTGCCGGCGATGATCGAGCAAGAGCGAACGGCGGCGGACAGCCTCGCGCTCAGCGAACGGGATGTCACCAACCGCGACCGGTCGTTCGAGGTGGACGTGCGGCAGCTCGCCGGCGACCTGGAGAAGCAGGGGATGCCCGCCGGTAAACGCGCCGAGATCGTGCAACTGGCCCGCAATCGCTGGCAACGGGAACGCGAGGCGCTGCTCGCACAGCTCTCGGCAGCCCGCCGCGACAATGCGGCGCGGGTCGCCGACGCCCGTCGCGAATTCTCCGCCCGGCTCACACACGAGGCATGGCATGCCTATGCCGATCGGCGGCTCTCGGAAGGCGGGCGTTCCTCGCTGCCGCTCTGGCTCGACGAGGGGCTCGCGCAGGTCTTCGAAACCGCGCCGCTCGAGGCGGGCGAACTGCGGCTCGACGCCCCCGATCCAATCCGCCTCAAGGCGCTGCAGGAATTGTTGACCGGCAACGCCGCGGTCCCCGTGGTGGATCTGCTGCAGGCCGGACAGGGGCAGTTTCTCGTGGGCCATACCGGCGGACAGACGGCGAGCCGGCAGAGCTACCTGATGGCGTGGGGCCTGGCGTTCCACCTCGCTGTCCTCGAGCCGGTGCTCACGCCCACGTCTCTGGCGGCGCTGTGCCAGCCGAGCAGCGGTGGCCGTGATGCGGCGCGACGGGTGGCCGAGTTCGAAAAGCTGGTGGGCGTGCCGATCGCGGAGTTCGAGCCGGCCTGGCGGAAGCGGATGCTCGCGCTGCGGCCCCGCTAACGGGCGGAGGAAGCCATCCACGACAAGAGCCCCCCGGCGGGAGCCGGGGGGGGCTCCGGGCGGGAACATCGTCCCGCGGGCCATGCCCATTCGGGATCGCCCAACGGCCCGGTGTCCCCGGGTTTCCACCCGGGGCTTTTTGTTGTGGGAATGGTCGCTCGATCATCCGCCGCCCGGTCCCGTGACAGGTGCGGCCACGCGTTCGATGGCCTGGCGGATCCTGGCGAGCCGCTCAGGGTCGACCACTTTCCGGCCCGCCTCATCGGTGACGTGGAACGCGTCCACCACCTGATCGAGATAGGTGCCGATCTTCGCCGACCGCACCGACAGCCCCTCGTCGTAGATCGTCCTTGCGATCGCGTAGAGCAGGCCGACCGAGTCGTGGGCGAACACCTCCAGGATCGTCGCGTGCGCGGAACTTTCATTGTCGAATCGCACGCGGGCCGGCGCGGTCGCGGCCGGTATCGGCAGCGGCGCGAATGGATTCCAACGCCGCGTGAACGACGGGGATTGATCCGCCTTGACCGCCGCGCGAATGGCGGCCGCGATCTCCGTCAGCCGTTCTGCCGGCGGCTCGCCCGCGTAATCCGGATCATGCACGACGAAGTGGTCGAGCACGAGCCCTTGATCGAGCGTGTGGATGTCGGCCGCGAGAATCTCGAGCCGTTGGCTGGTGAGTGCACCGGTGAGCCGATGGAACACCCCGCTGGCGACCGATTCCCTGGCGGCCACGGTGACCGCCACGGTGCCGGTCGCGGGCTGCCAGCGGGTGCCGACGAACATGGAGTCGGCGGCGAGCCGCGACAGCTTCCCCAACTCCTCGAGCATGCGGCTGGGCTCCGTGTCGTGGAGATAGGAGGGCGGCAACTGGCGCGCGAGCCGCACGACGCCGTCGTCGGGGTCGCGGCCCGCCAGCAGTTCGTCGAGCGAGTGGCGGTGGCGGTCCGCCATCACCGAAGGAGTTTCACCGTCGAGGGTGCCGAGCGTGCGGAAATAGAGTTCACCGAGCAGGTCGGCCTTCCACCGTGTCCAGACGCTCGGCCCGACGGCACTGACGTCGGCCGCCGTGAGCACCGCCAGCATCCGCAGCACCTCCGGCGAGCCCACCTCGCGGGCAAACCGCACCACGAGGCTGTCGTCGGCGGTATCCCGCCGAAACGCCTGGTGCGCCATCGTGAGATGCTTGTGCACGAGAAACTCCACGATCTCAGCTTCGTCGGCAGGCAGGCCGAAGCGAGCCGTCACGTCGCGGGCCATCCGCGCCCCGATGTCGCTGTGGTCCTCAACGAAGCCCTTGCCGAGGTCGTGGATCAACAGCGCCAGGAGCAGAGGCCGCTTGCGGTTGAGCTGTCGCCAGACAGCCCCCAGCCAGCCGGCGTCATCCTCCAGTTCGGCCGCCCGTTCGACGGCCACGATGCAATGCTCGTCAACGGTGTACTTGTGATAGTTGTTGAATTGCAGCAGGTTCCGGGCGTGGGCGAACTCCGGGATGAGAATCTCCAGCGCCCCCACCTCGTGCAGCCGCCGCAGGGCATACCCCAGCCGCCGCGGCCGCGCGAAAAACCCGAGGAACCGCTGCCTGGAATCGACGTCGGCCGCCGCAGGCAGGCTCGGGATAGCGGCACGCACCGCCCGCCACGTGGCATGGTCGATCGGCAGGTCGTAGAGCATCGACAGTTCAACCAGCCGCACGATCGAGCCCAGGCTTCCCACCACCTGCGGCAGGCAGCCGGCGGCCGCCGCGATATCGTGCGGCCCGACGCGAAACAGCCCGTCGACCCGGTTGCCGAGGACGCCGGCGACGAAGACCCGCGCCGGATGGGGCCGGCGGAGGCCGGCGATCAGCGTCTCGGCCACCTGCGCCACGCCCCGCGTGTGCCGGAAGTAGTCTCGCATAAACCGCTCAACGCCGAGCAGCCCGTCCCGCGACTCGATGCCGCGCGCCTCGGCGATGCGGAGTTGCTGATCGCGCGTGAGATCGTCCGCCGCCTTACCAGCGGCGAGATGCATCTCGTTTCGCAGCCGCGTCAGAAATTCAGCCGCGTCGCGGAGCGTGTCGGCGTCGGCCCGCGACAGGCCGCCAGCGAGCGCCAGCGTGTCGAACTTCGATTCGCCATAGAGCACCCGGCCCAGCCACCGCACCAGTTGGATGTCGCGCAGGCCGCCCGGCGATCGCTTCACATTCGGCTCCAGGAGCGCGACTGTTTCGCCGTATTTGATCGCCTCCTCGCGCCGGGCATCGACGAGGGCCCTCGCCAGCCGCGACTGCCCCCGCTGCACGAGCCCCCGGAGCCGGGTTTCGAGCCGTGCAAGCAGATCTTGGTTTCCGGCCAGCGGCCGGCACTCGAGAAGCGAACTGAGGATCGTGGGGTCGGCAGCGGCGAGGCGACAGGCTTCGTCCACGGTCCGCACGCTCTGGCCCACGTCGGCGCCGGCATCGAACAGATCCTGCAGCAGCCGCTTGGCGGCGTCGGCCACCGGTCCGGCGGCCCCGCGGTCGTAGAGCAGCATGAGATCGATGTCGGAGAACGGCGCCATCTCGCGCCGGCCGTAGCCGCCATGGGCCACGAGCGCCGCATGGCGGCGGAGCATGGCGGCCGCCGCTGCGGGCAGGTCATCCAGGAGCGCGTTCCACAGCCCGATGACGACCGCATCGCAGAGGTCTGAGGCGAGGCCGCAGGTCTGAATGCCCGGCGCGTCAGCGGCATGCTGCGCGGCAATGCGCCGCCGAAGTTCCGCGAGAGCGGCTGCCGCCTGCGTCACGGCGGGCCGAAAGGTGGTCGCGGCGGTCAGAGCGAGGGCGTCGGTCATGTCGCCGGATGCCACGGATCATCGGCCACGTCGTCCCGGCGGTTGGCCTCCCGCGCCAGCACGAAGAGCAGGTCGCCCAGACGATTCAAATATTCAATTGCATTGGCAGGAATCGTCGTCTCCAGCCGGCTGGCCAGGGTGACCACGCGGCGTTCGGCCCGCCTGCAGACCGTGCGGGCGACGTGCAGGGCGGCTGCCAGCGGGGTTCCTGTCGGCAGGATGAAGCACTTGAGCGGCTCGATCATCGCTTCGTGGCGATCGATCTCCGCCTCCAGATACTCGACATGGCCCGTCTTGATCCGCTCCTCGACGGCCCCAGGCGTCGCCAGTTGGGCGCCGAGATCGAACAGTTCGCACTGGATTCGCCTCAGGAGGGCGTCGAATTCACCGGCGGCAGGAAGCGTGCGTACCAGCCCGAGATGGCTGTTGAGTTCGTCCACCGTCCCGAAGGCCTCGATCCGCGAGTGGTCCTTCGCTACTCGCGGCCCCCCGAAGAGGCCCGTCTCGCCCGCATCGCCGGTCTTCGTGTAGATCTTCATGCCCGTATGCTTCTCCTTGCAGTTTCCTTGCGGATGATCACCGACCAAACAGCCTGTTGCCTGTCATCGCATATACTGGGCCGCATGAGCAAAACCTTCAATCCACTCTTTTTTCATTTTGCAGCCGCCGCCCTGACGGCGGTGGTTTCCGTGCAGGCATGCCTGCTGCCGACGGTGTGCCTGGCTGCCGAGCCGGCGCCAGCCGCCGCCGCGAGCAACGGCCTGTCACCCCTCGAGAGCCAGTTCCTGACTCCACCAACGCAGGTCACCCTCGGCATGCCGAAAGCGGGAGAAGGATACTTCTCGCCCGACATGCGGCGAATCTGCTATCAGGCGGTGCCCGCCGACTATCCGTTCTACCAGATCTTCGTGCAGCCCTTCGACGCCGCCGCGCCGCGGCCCGGCATGCCGGTGCGGATCAGCACCGGCCGCGGCCGAACGACCTGCAGTTGGTTCGCGCCCGACGGCAAGCGGCTCTTGTTTGCCTCGAGCCACCTCGACCCGCAGCTCGACGCCACGGAGTCTGCGGCCCGGGCCCAGGCCGAGGAGGACCGGAAAACCGGCCGGCGGCGACGGTACCAGTGGGACTTCGATCCGCAGACCGACATCTTCGTGGCGAACCTCCAGCCAGCTGCCGGCGAGGGGAACGGCCTCGTGCAGCTCACGCACGAGCCGGGCTACGACGCCGAGTGTTCGTTTTCGCCCGACGGCAAACAGATCCTGTTCGTCAGCGATCGCGACGGCGATCCCGACATCTACGTGATGGACGCCGACGGCGGAAACATCCGACAGCTGACGAACCAGCCCGGCTATGACGGCGGCCCGTTCTTCTCGCCCGACGGCCGCTGGATCGCCTACCGCACCGACCGTCTGGAGAAGGACATGCTGCAGATCCATGTCATGAAGGCCGACGGCTCGGGCGATATGGCAATCACGAGCGGGCAGGGGGTGCGGTGGGCCCCTTACTGGCATCCCACGAAGCCGTGGCTGATCTGGACCGGCGCGGATCATTCCGACCCCGCGAAGCGTCCCAATTATGATCTGTGGATCGCGCGGTATGCCACCACTGGAGATGGCGACGGAGCCGCGGAGGGCCACGCCGGCCTCCGCACCGGCCTTCCGCTGCGGATCACCGACCACGAGGGAGCCGACGTCCTGCCCGCGTTTTCGCCCGACGGCACGCTGCTGATGTGGACGGCCAGCCGAGGCGGGGAAGGCGGTGGCCGGGCGGCGACCAGCCAGCTGTGGGTGAGCCGGATCGATGCCACTGCGATCGACGCCGCCCTGGAACCTGTTGCAGAAGGAGCATCACACCCATGAGTCAAGCCGCGCGCGCCGAGGGTTCGAGAGTCGCGGGTTCGAGAGCGATCGCCATGATCGGCGGCGGCCAGATGGCGCTCGCGCTGGCCGAGGGTTTCTGCCGGGCGGGACTGCTCCAGCCCTCCGACATCACGGTGCACGATCCCATTCCGGCCGCGCGGGAGCGGCTGGCTTCGCGGGTGCCGGGCATCCGTTTTGCGACCAGCGGCAGCGAAGCGGCGGCCGCGGCGAGACTCGTGTTTCTTGCCGTCAAACCGCAGCAGGCGGCCGCGGCCTGCACGGAGTTTTCCGCCGCCCTGGGGGCCGATGCAGTCGTCGTCTCGATCGTGGCCGGGCTCACGCTCAACAACCTCGCCACACTCACGGGCACACGCCGCATCGTCCGCGTGATGCCCAACACCCCCTGCCTGGTCGGGCGGGGCGTGTCGGTGGTCTGCCGCACGCCCGAGGTGCCGGCTGCCGATATGGCGAACGTGCTGGAACTGCTCGCCGCGGTGGGCCGCGTGCACGAGGCGGACGAGTCGCTCATGGATGCCGTCACCGGGCTTTCGGGCTCGGGGCCGGGATTCGTGGCTTTGCTCGTCGAGGCGCTGGCCGACGGAGGCGTGAAGGCCGGCCTGCCGCGCAGCCTCGCGCTCGCGCTCGCGACAGAGACGCTCTCCGGCACGGCGGCGCTGCTTGACCAAACCGGTGAGCATCCCGCGCAGATCAAGGATCGCGTCTCGAGCCCGGGTGGCACGACGATCGCCGGCCTGGCCGTGCTCGAGCAGCGGGGCGTCCGCGGCGCGCTGATCGACGCCGTGGTGACGGCCGCCGCCCGCGCCCGCGAACTGGGGAAGTGACCGGAAGCCCCTGCAAGGCTACCGCTTCTTGCCAGCCTTCGTCTTGGCAGCCGGCTTGGCCGCCTTCTTCACGGCTGCGGGTTTCTTGGCGGCTGCAGGCTTGGCGGATGGTTTCGCCGTCTTCTTCGCGGCGGTCTTCGACTTGCCCACCTTCGACTTGCCAAATACATCGTCCCAGCCCTGGGCGTAGCTGCCGCTGCTTCCGACACGAATGACCGACATTCCAATACCTCGTTGACGCTCTGTGGTTCCCGGATCGATGCCGTCACCAGCGGACCGCATCACCGCAAGTGTTCGTAGCGGTAGTTGCCCGATGGTGTCAAGCACGACGGATCGCGGACACGATCTCGAGTCTGACCGTACCGACGGCTGACGGCAGCGGGCTGCGACCACGCGAACCGAGAGCGGCATCGAGGCCCAAGGCGGTGGCCACCGAGATCACCAGTTCGTTGCGTTCACGGAGCAGGGAGGTGATGTCGTGCGTCCAGTGGGTCGCGCCGGCCTCCAGCGAGGGCAGGGGAACGGCGTTGACCGCCATCCCGGCCGCGACCGCGGGCCGGACGATGACGAGCAGCACCCGATCGCCGGGCTCGAGCCCCGCAGGGCGGCCAAACCGCCGCGTCCAGAGCACAACGCCACCGGCCGCGGCCGGTGCGGGCGGCTCCCAGGCAGCCCCCAAATGAATCGCATGGTGGTGGTCGTGCATGAAGGCCTGCTATACTCCGCGACTCGATATCGTCTCACATCCACGAGTCATACTCAAAACCCTGACGGAAACGAAGGAGTTAAAACCCATGGGAAGCGCGCTTGAATTCACCGACGACAACTTTCAGCGGGAAGTGCTCGACTCCCCGGTGCCGGTGCTCGTCGACTTCTGGGCCCCGTGGTGCGGACCATGCCGGATGATCGGACCGACGATCGAGGAACTCTCCGTGGAGAACGCCGGTTCCTTCCGCGTGGGCAAGGTGAACGTCGACGAGAACAGCCAACTGGCGATGACCTACAACGTGGCGAGCATCCCCACGATCATGATCTTCAGCGGCGGCCGGCTCGTGCAGCAGTTCATGGGCGTTCAGCCGAAGGCCAAGCTCCAGCAGTCCCTCGACGAGGCAAAGTCGGCCTAACGGCAGCGCGAAAACGACGAAACATCCCATCGCTCACGCTTCGGGCGTGCGTGGCAACAGTTTGTCGACGTTTTTCAAGCGGCCATCAAGGGATGGCTGCCTCCAACTCCGGCATGTCGGCCGTGTCGGCGGCGAGGTCGTCAGGGAGCCCTCTGGCCACGGTGGGCCTGCGTCTCGGAGTAGCTGCAACAAGCCGCGAGAAGGCCCGCTCGTCGACAAAGCCCGTCAGCTGGGCGTGGAGCCCCGGCTCGCGGAGTTTTTCGACGGCCTTGGCCTCGATCTGGCGAACCCGCTCCCGTGTCACATCGAAGAGCGTGCCCACCTCTTCCAGCGTGTAGCTGTAGCCGTCGGCGAGGCCGAAGCGAAGACGGAGAATCTCCCGCTCCCGGTAGGAGAGCCCCTCAAGCGCCCGGCCAATGAGCGACTTGAGCGACTGTTGGTTGACCGCCTGCAGCGGATCCTCGTCCCGATGGTCGCTGACAAACTCGCCCACGGCTCCGTCCTCGCTCTCACCGAGTGGCTGATCGAGCGAGACCGGCTGCCGCGACATCCGCCAGATGCAATGGGCCTCCTCGACGGAAAGCCCCGTGATTTCGGCCATCTCATCGATGTTTGGCTCACGGCCGTGCCGCTGAACGAACAGCCGCGAGGCGTTGCGCAGCTTCGTGATCGTGTCGACCATGTGCACCGGCACACGGATCGTGCGGCTCTGGTCGGCGATCGCGCGGGTGATCGCCTGCCGGATCCACCAAGTGGCATAGGTCGAGAACTTGAAACCACGGGCATGCTCGAACTTGTCGACCGCCCGCATCAGCCCGGAGTTGCCTTCCTGAATGAGATCCAGGAAGGAGAGCCCGCGATGCCGGTAGCGCTTGGCGATCGAAACGACCAGCCGCAGGTTGCCGGCGGCGAGCTCACGCTTGGCCGCGTCATACCGCTGCTGCAGGTCGTCGAGCATGAGCAGCCGCCGTGCCAGCGTGCGGCGACTTTCCCGCGTGGACAAGAGCAGCCGGCGGTGCTCACGCTGCAGGGCATCCCGGTCAGCGCCGCCGCCATGCTCGCCGAGCTGTCCGCGCACCTCCTCGATCCGTCCGCCAATTCCCCGCAGTTGCTTGAGGAGCGGCGTGAGCCGCTGGATCCGCAGATGCATCTCCTCGACCAGCCGCACCGCCTTGTTCCGCTGCCGCACGAGCCGCCGCCAGGCGACCCGCCGCCGTTCCAGCGGCACGCTCCGCGACATGGCGATGCGGTAGAGCCGCGACTTCTCCTGTTCGATGAGCCGGAGCGTGGCAAGATTGGGGCCCAACCGCTTCAGGAAGCGGGCCTTCTCCTTGGTGTTGGTCACCGCCACCTCGATCGTCCGGTCGAGGCGGACCGTGCCCGCCTTCACCCGCTCCAGCAGATTCACTGCACCGGCAAGAATGAAATCGTTGGCCAGCATCGTGTGACGAAACTTCCGGCGCCACAGTTCGATTTCTCGGGCACTGGAAACCTCGGTCTCCCGGCTGAGCAGCGGGTTGCAGCCCATCTGCAAAAGATAGAGCCGCACCGGGTCGTCGATCCGGGCCGTCGACTTCCGCGGCCTCAGGGCAGCCGCCGGCATTTTGGGGGCAGACGGCTTGGGCAGAGAGACCTTCGGCAGGGGGTTCGACGGGTGGGGACCGACGCGACGCATGGGGGTTCCTCGTGCGATTCCATGGAAACAACGACTGCCCCACCCCCAGTTGCAGATCCCGCGCCGCTCCTTGAAAAAACCCCTCTGGACGCCTTCCCGGGGGCATTCGGCCCTGGAAAAAAGGGGGTTCCTTGCTCCGGTGGCTCGGTTTGCCGGTCGACGCCGGTGTCGCCTGCGGGCGACACCCGACCGCGACGCGCCGTCCGAAGGCAACGCTGCGGGGCGACGGGCTCAAGATCGGCGGCCCAGTGACACGAAACTGACCACGGGGGGCTTTGCCCGACGCCGGTATACTTTGCGCAACCGGAACACCGGGCCTTGATGGACGCTCCCTTCGGCTGAATCGGTTTGGGCATCATCTGGGTTTGGTGTCGGAAATCCACGTTTCTGCGGACGGCCGTCCGCCGCTTTTGGGTGCTGCATGGAAGTCGTTCCGCTGGCAATCATCGGCCTAGTCGCGCTGCTCGGCCTGGTTGCCATCGCCGTCGGCAACAAGGGCTGGAGTTGGGGCACCGTGGCCGCGGCCATCCTGCTCCTGCTGGCAGCCACGGGCTACATCTATCTGGCGGCACGGCTGGCGGAGCGGGAGCGGTCGTGGCGGGTCCTGGTCGCCAAGAACCAGGCCGAGATCGATCGCATCGTCGGCACGGGCGGACCAGGCGCGGCGGCGGCCCCGAAGTCTCTCGCAGGACTGCGGAACCGTCGCGACCGCTGGATGCGGGCCCTGGCATTCGTCGACACCTGGCACGGGCGGGCTTGGAAAAACGCCACGCTCTCCCCCCCGCGTGACGGCAAGCCGGGCACGATCTCGATCGAGATGGCCAGCGAGGAGAGCGAGGTCGCTCCGCTGGCTGCCGGCGCCGAAGTGGCCGTGTTCGACAACGCGAGCGTCGAAGACGAAGGACGGTTCCTGGGGCTGTTTCGTGTGCAGGCGGTCACTGCCGCCAAGGGGGCGGAAAACGCCCAGCTGACCATCGTGCCTGCCGCCACGCCGGCCCCGCCCAGCGAGTCGGACACGAAACTGTGGACTCGGAACTACGACGACGTGACCGTCTACGAAAAACTGCCGGTCGACCGTTGGCTGGCCTTCCACCGGACTCCCGCCGATGCCGCCGGGGCGGATGATGCCACAAAACCAGACGGAGGCTCCGCGAGCCGCTGGATGCCGAGGCCGGAAAAAACGTCGGGTGAGGATCAGCTGAAGAGCCTCGAGGAGCAGATGGAGGCCCTCAAGGGGCATGACGAAAAGGTACCCGAGGAGGATTGGCCGCAACTCGGAGAGAAGCTGGCTGCCGGCGAGATCCTCCCCGGCCGCTACTGGGCCAACGTCGAGTTCACGAAGAACGTCAAGTTCACGAAAAAAGAAGGTTTTGCTCTCGATGACTCCGCGGAAGAAGCGGAGCCGGAAAGTGATGATGACGCAGAACTGGGCGAAGCGGGCGCCATGATCGAACCCGGCGAACCCGGCGATGCGGGTGGTGGGGGAAAGGGGCCGACGGACGCCGATCCGACCGCCGGCGCGATCACCAAGCGATTCAAGCAGAAACGGTTCAAGGAGGGAGAACTCGCCGAGTTCGATCTGCAGACGGCGATCGACCTGCAAAACGACAAGCAGTGGGTCCGCATCACGAGCGTGGTCGAGCGGCGGACGCTCGCCGACCCGCTCACCGCGATCCGTGGCGCTGAGTTCGGTGCGAAAACCGCCGATGGACAGCCGCTGCGAGCCGAGGGGCTCGACGCCATCCGGCAGGGGCTCGTGATGGAGATGAAGTCGATCGATGAGGCCATCGTCCGGATCAAAAACTCACGCGACAACGTGGAGAAGCAGTCTGCCGCCGTGGCGGACGAGACGAAGCAATTGAAGGGCGATCTGACGTCATGGGTGAAGGACGCGGCCGCGGCCACGGAGACGGCAGATGCTTTCGACGATCGGCTCCGCGCCGCCACGATCGAACTGGCGTCCATGGAGAATTCGATCGCCCGGCTCGGCAAGGCGCTCAGCGGCGACTGGGCCACGCTGACCGAGGCCATCGGCGCCGCCACGCCGCGTTAGCTGGCTCGCTGCGTTCACGAAAAACACGACTTCTTGTCGTTTTTACCTGGCGGGCCTGCGCCCGGCTGGATTCACGGGCCCGGCCGGCACCATCGACGGTTCCGGGCCTGCTCGGCTACACTGAAATGCTCGTTTCGCCCCCCACGGCCCGGAAGCCCAGCGATGACCCAACTTGCCGCCCGCCCGAGCACCACGGCCCATCTCAAGAAGGCCGTCCACCACCACAAGATCACCAGCAAGCGTGGCATGCTCGAACGCATGTTCACGCTGTGGTTCCGCGGCTTCGTCTACAACCAGATCTGGGAGGATCCCCGGGTCGACGCTCAGGCCCTCCAGATCGGCCCGGAATCGAGCCTGTTCACGATCTCCAGCGGTGGCTGCAACGTCCTCAACTATCTGGTCCACAAGCCGAAGCGCATCGTTGCGGTCGACTTGAACCACAACCACATGTGCCTGACGCGGCTGAAGCTGGCCGCCATCAAGCACCTCCCCGACTACGACTCGTTCTACAAGTTTTTCGGGTACGGCCAGCACGACGACAACCTCGTCAACTACCGCCGCTACATCCGCGAGCATCTCGATCCGCAGACGCGGACCTATTGGGAGTCGAGCGACTGGCCCGGCAACACGATCGGCCCCAAGCGGATCGGTTACTTCAAACGCGGCCTCTACAACCAGGCGAAGCTCGGGCAGTTTTTCCGGGTTGTGCACGGTCTGGCGCGGGGGCTGCGCCGCGATCCGGCCCGGCTGCTGGCGGCCCGGACGGTGGCCGAGCAGGAGAAGATCTTCGACGAGACGTTCAGCCCGCTGTTCGAGAACAGGCTCGTGCGGTGGATGGGCCGGCAGCCGGTGGCGGTCTACAGCCTCGGCATCCCCCCGAGCCAGCATGCGGCGATGCTCGAGGAGCAGGACAACGACGGCGGCAAGCTTTTCGACATGTACAAGCAGCGGGTCCGCCGCCTCGCCTGTGGCTTTCCGCTCGACGACAACTATTTCGCATGGCAGGCGTTCGGCCGCCGCTATGACCACGAGGGCCGCCGGGCGCTCCCCGACTACCTCAAGCCGGAAAACTACGAGACGATCAAGGCGATGGCACCCCGCGTGGAAACCCACGTCGCCTCGCTCTCCGACCAACTGCGGGAGGAAAAGCCGGGCAGCCTCAACAGCTTCATCCTGCTCGACAGTCAGGACTGGATGCCGCCGGCGGTGATCGACGAACTCTGGGGCCACATCGCGAGGGTCGGCGGCCCCGGCACGCGGGTGATCTTCCGTACCGCGGGCGAAAAGTCGCCGGTGGATGCGGCACTCTCGCCGGAGAACAAGGCCCGGTTCGTCGCTCGCGAGGAGCGGGCCCGTGAGTTGCACCTCCAGGATCGCTCGGCGATCTACGGCATGTTTCACCTGTACGAGATGGTGGGAGGCTCGGCCGCATCATGAGCACCCCCGACGCACTGCCTCCTGGAACGGTTGCGCCCGGCCCCGTCACGCCCAGCCCCGTTGCGTTGGGCCCTGTGTCATCGTCCAACAACCGTCGTCAGGGCGGCACCGACCATGCGGCGGCGATGGACCGGATGTATCGGCTCACTCGGCATGTCTACGATCTGACGCGGCGGTATTACCTGCTCGGCCGTGATCGAATGCTCGAACGGGTGGTCACGGCACGGAACACCGCCACCTTGGAGGTGGGCTGCGGCACGGCCCGCAACCTGATCAAGCTGGCGCAGCGGCCCGAAGCGGGACGGCTCTACGGGCTCGATGCCTCGCACGAGATGCTCGAAACCGCGGCGACGAGCATCGAGAGGTCGCTGGGAATAACGGCTTCGCCGGCCGCTCCCCAGTCGGGCGAGGGCGGGGCAGGGCAGGAATTCAAGGAGCCGATCGTGCTGCGGCAGGGGCTGGCGGAGCAGCTCGACGCCCAGCGGATGTTCGGGCGGGACGAGCCGTTCGACACGATCTTCTTTTCGTATTGCCTGTCGATGATTCCCACATGGCCCGGCGCGATCGACGCGGCGATGGCGAATCTCCGCCCGGGTGGCCATCTCCTGATCGTCGACTTCTGGGATCAGAAAGACCTGCCGAGCGTGTTTGCAGCGGGCCTCAAGCGATGGCTGGCGATGTTTCACGTACACTACCGGCCGGAAGTGCACGACGCGATCGTGGACCTGGGGAAGTCGGGCCGTGGCGAAGTGGAATTCGAATCGGTCGCCCGCCGCTACGCTTACATCGCGAGCATCCAGAAGAACTGACGGTCGCGGGCCGCCTCACGGCAGCAGGAACACGAGCCCCGTGACCGTGGCGGCCTCCGCCGCGAAGCCGCGGCAGCTGATCGGCACCGCCGGCACCGTCCACGGAGCACAGCTGCCCGGCCGGTAGTAGCCCAGCGGATAGATGCACTCCCACGGCAGTTCCACGCCCATCTTGTAGGGCAGCACCGGCAACGTCACGAAGAAGTGGGCCGCCGAAAAGACGGGATCGAGCGGTCCGTGCGAGTGGCCGTACCGCTCCAGATTCCAATCCTCGAAGTAGAGCGGCTTGTGGCAGTTGCCTGCCGCCTTCCAGGTCATCATCGTGGTGGCAAACCGACGCGGCTGGAACGACTCACCCTCCAGCCGACACTCGCAGGGATAGTCGCTGCCCGGCCGCCCGCCGACGCGGATGTCGAGCGCGATCGAAGCGATGTCGTCGTCACGCAATGTTTTGAGCGCCTCCTGGCATTCCTTCGACTGCTCACCGCAGGCCCCGCGCGCGGCCTCGCTCTCCGCGTAGCTGATCTGTTCCAGCCGCCCGGTCTGTAGCCGCTGTTCTTCATGACGCTGCCTGCCCGTCGCGATCTCGTCGCCGACTCCCTCGGCAGCGTCCATGGCGAGGAGTGCCTGGGCAGCCGTCTCGTCGAGGATCAAGCCCGGCGGCGGCACCGATGCCGACGCGTCGACTGCCGGCTGGTCGTCACCCTGCGCCACGCCTGCCGGCCCCTGCAGCAACGCCCCCGCGAAAACAGCGAAGCCGACGATCACGGCCGGCAGCACCCCGCGCTTCGGCCCCGCTTCCGCGTTCCGGGCTGTCGTTCCGAGCGTCCTGCGAAATGACGATTCTCTGGGCATGGCTTCCCCCCGCACGGTTTCCCTGCCGTCGTCGCCAGTCCGCGTTGGACCGGTCAACGCCACAGGCAGAGTCAACGCATGCGATACTGATCGACCCGGAACCGACCGCAACTTTCATCGCACCCACGCCAGCCTTGATCAGACCACGACAGCCTGCCTGACTTGCCACGCCCGCCACCGCCGCCATGGCTGCCCAACGCCCCTCGCCTGCCGCCGTGGACGGACGGTGCGCGGCGGGAAGTGGCCCACAAGAAAGAGGCTCTCCTCGAAGAGAATCCACCCACCCCCGGTCAATCCCCGCTGCCGCGTTCCACGCTGTAGTTCGGTGCTTCCTGCGTGATGACGATGTCGTGGGCATGGCTTTCCCGCACGGTGGCCGCAGACACCTGGATGAATTTCGCATCGCGACGGAGCTCATCGATCGTTCGCGTGCCGCAGTAGCCCATGCCGGCCCGAAGGCCGCCCACCAACTGATAGACGAACATGCTCAGCGGCCCCTTGAAGGGCACACGTCCCTCGACTCCCTCCGGCACCAGCTTGTCGGCACCGCGACCCGTTGCCCGCTGCCGGTAGCGTTCGCTCGACCCCTGCACCATCGCCCCCAGCGACCCCATGCCGCGGTAGCTCTTGAACGTGCGGCCCTGGTAGAGCACCGTCTGACCGGGACTCTCCGCGACGCCCGCCAACAGCCCGCCGATCATCACACAACTGGCCCCGGCCGCGATCGCCTTGGTGATGTCTCCCGAGTAGCGAATGCCGCCGTCCGCGATCACCGGCACGCCGGCTGCGGCAGCCTCCGTCGCCGCCTCCCAGACCGCGGTAATCTGCGGAACGCCCACGCCGGAGATGATCCGCGTGGTGCAGATCGACCCCGGACCGATCCCCACCTTGATCCCATCCGCACCGGCCTTGATCAGATCGCGACAGCCCTCCCGGGTGGCGACGTTGCCGGCCACCACCTCGATCCCCCAGCGGGCCTTGATCGCCGCCACGGTCTCGATGACGTTCGTCGAATGGCCGTGCGCCGAGTCCACGATCAAGACGTCGACGCCCTTGGAGATCAGGCTCGCGGCCCGGTCGTAATCGAACACGCCGATGGCAGCACCGACCCGCAGCCGCCCCTGCCTGTCTTTGCAGGCACTGGGAAACCGCTTCATCATGTCGATGTCCTTGATCGTGATCAGCCCGGTGAGCATCCCTGCGGCGTCGACCAGCAGCAGCTTCTCGACCTTGTTGGCCATCAGGACCTTCTCGGCTTCGTCGAGCGTGACGGTGCCGGTGGCGGTGACGAGCCCGGAGCCCGTCATGATCTCGGCGATCGGGGTCTCGCCGCTCTCCTCGAATCGCAGGTCGCGGCGGGTGATGATGCCGACCAGTCGGCGGCCGTCCTCGGTGATCGGCACACCCGAGATGTTGTGCTGATCCATCACCTCACGGGCTCTCGCCACGGTGGCGGTGGGGGGGAGCGTGACGGGATCCATGATGATCCCGTTGGCGCTTCGCTTGACCTTGTCCACCTCCTCCGCCTGCCGCTCGATCGAGAGATTCTTATGAATCACGCCCAGGCCACCCTCCTGCGCCAGGGCGATCGCCATCTCGCTCTCCGTGACGGTGTCCATCGGGGAACTGATGATCGGGATGGTGAGGCGGATCCCGCGGGTGAGTTGAGTGGCCACGTCTACCTCGGCCGGCACGACGGCGGAATGCCGCGGCACCAGCAAAACGTCGTCGAAAGTGATCCCGGTGGCGACGATTTTTCCATCCATGTTGCCTGCCATGACGCGTCCTCTGTCTGGATTTGGGGGGGCGGTAGAGCTGAGGGGGCGGTAGTGAGGGGGAGCTGAATCCGCGGGAAAGCCCGAGATTATGGGGTTCAGGCCCCCCAGCCGGCAACGACTGCCAATTTTTCACGGGCTGCCATGCAGGCCGGTGCGGCGCACGGCACGGAAGCGTGTCCTAGGTTTGAGGGCCTGGCGGGAATCCGACCCGCCAGCCGCCTTACCCAGGCCCCTTCCGCCCCCCAGGGTTTTGCCGTCACCATGCGTTTCCTCGACGACTACCTCGATACTCTCCAGTCCTCCAGCCCGTCGGCGACTCCGACCACCCTCCGGGCAGCCACACCGGAAGGCGCGATCGCCCGCCCTGACCGGGCCACGCTCGAGGCCCACCTCGCCCGCCGCCACTACGGCCCCTTCACGCTCACCGATGCGATCCGACCCGGCTGGCAGCTCGATGTGGTTCCCCGCGCCGGCTATCGGCACGACGCCTACGTCGACCCCCGCAGCGGCACCCGCCTGCCTGCCCTTGTCGCCGCGATCTCCAGCGAGCGGCTGTTCGAGACGTTTCTGCAGCTGCTCGAGCCGCTCGGCGACACGCTCGACGTCGTGCTCGAAACGACGCACGAACACAAGACGAACCACGAGGAATTCGCCCGCGAAGGCATCGAGCGGCTGGTGCTCGAAAGCGTGCTCTGGGACTTCGAGGACCTGCTGCTCGACGACGGCTGTACCAGCATCGCCGTGATGCACCCCGAACTGCAGATGGAAGTGCAACTCGACGAGCACAAGCTGCTGGTCGTCTACGCCCAACAACGCGCGCCCTTCGAACGCATCCTGGCGGAGCAGGGGATCGAGCGGAACGACCGCATCCGATTCATTTCGCAGGCCGAACACCTCCATACGTCCCACACCCGGTTCGCCCGCCGTTTCGACGAGATGGTGAACCGCCTCGGCGCGGGGATGTAGGTCGCTGCCGGGCGACCCACTGTAGGGGCACGTTTTCAACTTGCCGTTCGATACTGGCGACGGTTCGGGGCTGCCCATGCCCCGTCGCCGGACGTTCGCTTCGTCGACCAATCCGCCGAGGCGGATCGGTGCCCGCTGCCCTTCGCTCACTCGATGGCGGCGGCGCTCTCGGCATCCTGCCTTCGCTTGCCGCCAACGCCGGCTCTCGAGGCATGGGCAGCCCCTCACGGATACTTCAGAGCATTCGATGCCCCCATCATCGGAAGCGAGGTCTCCCCGGACACCGGAACGAGCATCAGGCGCCTCCGAGCCAGGGATTGTCTATGCGATCGGACGTGTTCGAGGAGCCGCCGAGCGAGTGAAGCGTGTTCGGGGAGACCGGGTTTTGTCGCAGGACGCGACGGTTCTGGGCTGTCCGGGCTACGGGCGAGAAAGCCTCGTTTTCAGCCCCCCATACTGGCCTTGAGGCGAAACGCGGGATTCACGACAGTCTGCGGTCGTTCAGCCTCCGGGATTCCGGTCCGGCCCCGCGGAAACAGCCATGGCTCGCCTGCATCTCGTCGTTTTGCTGTCGGCCGTTGCCTTCGCCGCGACGGGCGGTCGCGCACAGGAATTCCTGCCGTCCGCCGCGACACCCAATCCCTTTACATCGCTCCCCGAGGGGACGGTGATCGGCCCCTCCGGCCCAGTCGTTCCCGGCCCGCCCCCGGCGCCAAAAAATTCCGTGGTCATCCCGCCGCTGGATGCCGAGACCGTGTGGACGCAGATGGTCGACGTGGTCGACGACTACTTCAAGATCGCGTCGGAGCAACGCGTGGTGTTTTCCAATGGCGTGCCCGCCGAGGGCCGGATCGATACCTTCCCGCAGACCGGCTCGACGCTCCTGGAACCGTGGCGGGGCGACTCCGTCGGCTTCCGCGAACGTCTCGAAGCCACGTTGCAGTCGATTCGGCGGATCGGCACCATGCGGCTCATTCCCGACGCGGGCGGCTGGCGGATCGAGGCTGTGGTGCAGAAGGAACTGGAAAACATGCCCCGGCCGATGATGGCCACCACGGGCGGTGCGTCGTTCCGCAACGACGATTCGCTCTACCGCTACGGCACGCCACTCCCCACGCTCGGCCAGCAGGTGGGCGACCAGCCGCGGCCGGTGGCCGCTCCCACCCGCAACCTCGGCTGGATTCCGCTCGGCCGTGATCCGCTCCTCGAACAGCGAATGCTGTCGAAACTGCTCGCGAAGCTCGGCGTGGCGGCCATGCCGCAGGCGGAGCCCTACTACCAGCCGCCGGAGGCCGCCGCTGCCGGAGCCAGCGGTATGCCCGCCCCGACAGCCGGGCCCGTCTTCGGTGCGCCGATTGCGCCTGAGCAGCTCCCACCCGGCGCCGTGATCGCCCCCGGCCCACCGGTGCCGGTCGAGTCGTTGCCGCTGCCGAAGTGAACCGACTTCCGCTTATTCGTCCGTTACGCAGCCCAAAGAGGCCGGCTGCACGCAACGGATGTATTTCGCGAGGATGCCACGAGTGGCCTTGAGGGCAGGCGCTTGCCACTCGCTGCGGCGGCGGCGAATCTCATCGTCCGACACCTCCATGTCGATCGCGGCCGTGTCGGCGTCGATCACCACCATGTCGCCGTCGCGGACCAGCGCGATCGGGCCGCCGTCCTGAGCCTCGGGAACGACGTGCCCTACGATGAAGCCGTGCGACCCGCCTGAAAACCGACCGTCGGTGATCAGGGCGACGTCGTTGCCAAGGCCGGCGCCGACGAGCGCCGAGGTCGGCGTGAGCATCTCGGGCATGCCCGGCCCGCCCTTCGGCCCCTCATAGCGGATGATCACCACGTCGCCCCGCTGAATCGCCCCGTGCTCGAGCGCCGCCAGCATCGCCTCCTCACTGTCGAACACGCGGGCCGGCCCACGAAACCGCGAGCCCTCCTTGCCGGTGATCTTGGCGACGGCGCTGCCGGGGGCGAGGTTGCCGTGGAGGATCGTGATGTGGCCGGTCGGCTTGATCGGATGCTCCACCGGCTGAATGATCTTCTGGCCGGGAGCCAGCCCCTTGCTGGAGGCCAGGTTCTCGGCCAGCGTCTTGCCGGTGACCGTCATGCAGTCGCCGTCGAGCAGGCCCTTGTCGAGCAGATACTTCATCAGGCCGCTGGTGCCGCCGACCGAGTGGAGGTCTTCCTGCACGAATTTGCCGCTCGGCTTCAGGTCGGCGATGTAGGGCACCCGCCGCGACACCCGCTGGAAGTCGGCTGGCTCAAGGGACACGTTCACTGCCCGTGCCATCGCGATCAGGTGGAGTACGGCGTTGGTCGAGCCGCCGAGGGTCATCAACGTCACCATGGCGTTCTCGAAGCTGCGCCGGGTCATGATGTCACGGGGCTTGAGGTCGAGTTCCAAGAGGCGGCGAATCGCCGCGCCCGCCCGCTGGCACTCGTCGAGCTTGCCTGGGTTTTCCGCCGGGATCGAGGCACTGTCGGGCAACGCCATCCCCAGAGCCTCGATCGCCGTGGCCATCGTGTTGGCCGTATACATGCCGCCGCAGGCGCCGGCGCCTGGGCACGAGCGGCGCACGATGTCTCCGCGGCGGGCGTCGTCGATCCGACCGGCGACGTATTCGCCGTAGCACTGGAATGCCGACACGATGTCGAGCGGCGTACCGTCAGCCAGGTGGCCGGGGCGGATCGTGCCGCCGTAGACCATCAGGGCAGGGCGGTTGAGTCGGCCCATGGCGATCAGGCAGCCGGGCATGTTCTTGTCGCAGCCGGGAATCGCCACGAGCCCGTCATACCACTGCGCCTGCATGACGGTCTCGATCGAGTCGGCGATGATGTCGCGGGAGGGGAGAGAGAAGCTCATCCCATCGGTGCCCATCGAGATGCCATCGCTGACGCCGATGGTGTTGAACCGCATTCCCACCATCCCGGCCGCCGTCACGCCCTCGCGAACTCTCGCCGCCAGCTTGTCGAGATGCATGTTGCAGGTATTGCCCTCGTACCACATGCTGGCGATGCCAACCTGGGCCTTGTCGAGGTCGGCCGGTTGGAGGCCAGTGCCCAGCAGCATGGCCTGCGAGGCCCCCTGCGAACGGGGCTGGGTGATCCGGGAGCTGTATCGATTGAGGACGGCGGTGGCGGTCGTGGTCGGCATGGCGTTTTCCTTGGGGTTTCGTGCAGAATAGTTTCCGCGTCCCCCGTTTGAAAGGTGCAGGTGAAAGGTGCTGGAGCCGGTGCGTCCCGAATTCGTTTTCCTCGATATGGGAAACGTCATCGTATCGTTCGACCGGGACCGGGCCTTCCGGCAGATGGCCGCGGTCAGCGGCGGCGACCCGGCGACCATCCGCGACGTGGTCATCGAGGGGGGACTGCACGACCGGATCGAAAGCGGCGAGATCGGCTGGCCCGAATTTCACGCCGAGTTTTCCCGGCGAACGGGCACGACCCCCAATCCCGAAGCCCTGGCCCACGCTGCCAGCGACATGTTCGCCCTGAAGATCGACATGCTGCCGGTGATCGCCGGCCTGGAACGCACCGGCTGCGGCCTGGGGATTCTCTCCAACACCTGCGGCCCGCACTGGGAGCACCTGCTCTCGCAGCGATACTCCGTACTGCCCGGCAATTTTCAGAAGATCATCCTCAGCCACGAGGTGCGGGCGACCAAGCCGGGGCCAGACATCTACCGGCTGGCGGCGAAGCGGGTCGGCGTGCCACCCGACCGGATCTTCTTCTGTGACGACATTCCCTCCCATGTCGAGGCCGCCCGCGCCGCAGGCTGGCAGGCCGAGGTCTTCACCACGGCGGCAGGCCTCATCGACGCCCTTGATCGCAGGGGCCTGAAGCTGGGGCTGTGAGCTTCGGGATCCGGAAGATCCCCCGGCTCACGCCGGGGGCTTGTATGCGGCCATAAAATCCCGAAGCGTCAGCGCCGGGATGATCCCGCCGAATTCAAAAGTCGCGCCAATTCCACCTCGTCAAACCGCCCCTCCAGCACGACGGCACCGTCGGCAGTGAGCACAGGCACCCGGGTGCCATACCGTCGCTGGAGGTCGGGATGCGTGTCGACATCGACGAGTTCCACGCCCGCCGCCGGCAGATGAGCGGCCAGCATGTCCTCCGCCGCCTCGCAGAGATGGCAGCCACGGCGGGTGTAGAGCAGAAACACCATGTTTCATGTAGGATAACGGCTGGATTCGGCAGTGCCAGCCGCCTGGTGCCCATGCCCTGGGCCGATGGCCGGGCGGCTCAGGCTGCCTTGATTGCGACCAACCAGCCCACCTCGACCCGACCCGCATGTCTGATCCCGCCTCCACGCCTGCCCAGACGCTCGAAGACTTTCTCCGCGTCGCACGGTCCAGCGGTCTGGTCGAACCAGACCTGCTCGACAAGGCCATCGCGCCGTGGAAGGGGAAGGCGGGCCCCGTCCCCGAGGACTGTATCCAGGCGATCATCGATCGCGGGCTGCTGACGCCCTGGCAGATGGAGCAGCTTCGCAAGGGACGCCACAAGGGGTTCGTGCTTGGCAAGTACAAGCTCCTGAGGCTGCTCGGGGCGGGCGGCATGAGCAGCGTCTACCTCGCGGAGCATATGACTCTCCACAACAAGGTGGCCATCAAGGTGCTACCCGTGAAACGGGTCGAGCAGTCCTCCTACCTCGCCCGCTTCGAGCGCGAGGCGCAGGCATCTGCCCGGCTCAACCATCCCCACATCGCCCGGGCCTTCGATCTCGATACGTCGGGCGCGATCCACTTCATCGTGATGGAGTACATCGACGGCACCGACCTGCACGCGCGGGTGAAGGAAATCGGGCCGCTACCAGTCCGCGACGCCGCCGAATTCATCAGGCAGGCGGCGCTTGGCCTGCACTATGCCCACGAAGAGGGGCTCGTGCACCGCGACATCAAGCCCGCCAACCTGATGGTCGACAAGCGGGGCCACGTGAAGATCCTCGATCTCGGCCTGGCGTTGGCCAACGACGACGAAGATGCCTCGCTCACCAAGGAGCATGACGAGAAGGTGCTGGGCACGGCCGACTACCTCGCACCAGAGCAGGCCCGCGACAGCCACAAGGCCGACGGACGTTCCGACATCTACTCGCTGGGATGCACGCTCTACTACCTGCTCGTTGGCAAGGCCCCGTTTGCGAAGGGGTCGCTGGCCGAACGCATCCGGGCCCACATGAACGAGCCCGCGCCCAACCTGCTCGACGCGCGGCCCGACGTACCGGCCGCGATCGTCGAGCTCTATTTCCGTATGATGGAAAAACATCCCGACGCCCGGTATCAGTCGGCGCAGGAGGTGGCCGACGCGCTCGCCTCATGGCTGGCGACCACGGCGGGTGCAGCCGGCAGGACGCGTCCGGAGCCGCCGCGACGGGCTTCGCTCCGAAGATCCGCCGCCGACACGTCTGGCGCAGCCGAACAGCTTCCGCGCACGGGCGGCTCGGCCACGACTCGGCCCGCGACGGCACCGCCATTCCCCGTGCCCCGCAGCGGGCCGGGCAGCGGGCCGGGCAGCGGGGCTGGGAGTGGCTCGGGGAGCAGTTCGGGGATCGGTGCAGCGCCGCGGTCGGGCGTCGATCTGCATTCGTTAGCGCTCACGCCGCCGCCGTCGAGCGGATCGCGTTCCACGGGCCGCCTCCCTGCGGTCTCGGCCAAGACCACAGCCCCGTCCGCTGCGGCCGGTGGCATCTTCATCAACACCGCATCTGGTTCAGGCAAGGGGAAAGCCGGCGAAAGCCGGAAAGCAACGGCCGTGGCGGCTGCTCCGCCGCAGACCGCGCCGGCTGCCGGTGGCCGTGAGTGGCTGTGGCGGCGATATGCTGGCCTGCCGCTCCTTGTCTGGCTGGCCGCCGCACTCCTGCTGGCCGTGGCACTGGCCGTGGCCGGCTGGCTGTTCCTCGGCCGCTCCGGCGAGCAGAGCACCGACGAAGAGACGTCCGACACGACGGCGACGATCGATGAAACCAGCGAGACCGCTGCCGAGCCCCCCGTTCCGCAGGCAACGCCCAAGCTCCCGGCCAAAAAACCCCCACGCAGGCCGCCCCCGGGAAAAAAACGGGAGCAGCCCGCCAGTGAGCCCTCCGGCCCCAGCCCGCTCGATGGCCTCAAGACTCTCGGTACGGCTGCCCCAGATGCAGCCCCGGCCTCCGACGGCAAGTAGACGCAGCCGGCGAACCAATTCCGCCCGCTGCAATCTCATCACCAGCTCATCAACCAGCGGCTGGAGTGATCCGCCATGGGCTCGCAGCGAGTGATCCGAGACTGCTCCGGTGGGTGAGGTCGTAGTCGAGCGGCGTGAGCGTGACCTTGCCGGCGGCCAGCGCCGTCACGTCCGACTCGTGCGGCGACGGCGGGGGCGGCGGATCGTTCGTGGCCCAGTAATACGAACGCCCTCGGGGATCGACCCGCCGCTCGAAGGCCTCGCCGTAGCGGGCGATGCTCATCGGCACGACCCGCAGTTCCGGCGTGCCGCGGAGGGCCCGCGTCGGGATGTTGATGTTGTAGAGGCTGCCTGCCGCCGGGCGGCGGGCCAGCAGTTCGGCCAGCACCTCCGCGGCGATCTCGGCGGCACGGTCGTAGTCGGCTTGCTCATCCCACTCGAGCGACACGGCGATGCTCGTGATGCCGAAGAAGGCGCCCTCGATGGCGGCCGCCACCGTGCCGGAATAGAGCACGTTGATGCCCGCATTGAGTCCGCTGTTGATCCCGCTGACGACGAGGTCGGGCCGCCGCGGACAAAACTCGGAGATGCCGAGTTTGACGGCATCGGCCGGACTGCCGTCGACCGCCCAGCCGCGGCTCCGCGTGCCCTCGAAGACCTCCTTGGCGGTAAGGGGCGTGAGGAACGTGATCGCGTGGCCCACGCCGCTCTGTTCGGTCGAGGGAGCGACCACGCTCACATCGCCCAGCCGCCGCAGGGCTCGCTCCAGGGCTGCCAGACCGGGGGCAAAGATTCCGTCGTCGTTCGTGAGCAGCGTCAGCATGGTGGCGGGTGGCAATGGGAAGTGTGAGGAAAAACACCGGCCTGATACCGGCCAAACTATAGCAGGCAACCCGAAAAAACGCCGTGGCTGCGGGCAGTGTTTCCAACTGGCAGCGTGGCTCTATACTGGCGGGCTTTTACGCCCCGCATTTTCGAGCCAGCCATGCCAGCGTCTCCCGTCTCCAGCACCACGTCTAGACAATCGTCGACCGGCACCTCCCAACAGGCGGAGCGGGTGCTGGTGCTCGACTTCGGCTCGCAATACGCCCAACTGATCGCCCGCCGCGTCCGCGAGCAGCACGTCTACTGCGAGATCGTCCGCCACGACGTCACCGCGGATCGCATCAAGGCGTTGGCCCCGAGGGGCATCATCCTCTCGGGCGGCCCGTCGAGCGTCTACGAGAGCGGCGCCCCGCGGTGTGATCCGGGCATCTTCCGGCTCGGCATCCCCGTGCTCGGTATCTGCTACGGCATGCAGCTGGCATGCGATGCTCTGGGCGGCCAGGTCGGTCGGGCCCAGGCCCGGGAATACGGCCGCGCCACCTGCGAGGTGCTGGAGGCGAGCACCATCTTCGCCGGCGTGCCAGCCCATACCGAGGTGTGGATGAGCCACGGTGATCAGGTCGACCAGGTCTCGGCTGATTTTCGGCCGCTGGCCCGCACGGCCACCTGCCCGCTGGCGGCCGTCCAGCACAATGTGCTCCCCGTCTACGGCCTCCAGTTCCACCCGGAAGTCACCCACACACCCGCCGGCGGCACGATCCTCAAGAACTTCCTCACGTCGGCCTGCGGCTGCTCGGGCTCATGGCGGCTCGAGGATTTCGCCCAGAGCGTGATCGCCGACCTCCGGCAGCGGGTCGGCAGCGACCGCGTCATCTGTGGCCTCTCCGGCGGCGTCGACTCGGCAGTGGTGGCCGCGTTGCTCTCACGGGCGATCGGCGACCAGCTCTCCTGCATCCTGGTAGACAACGGCCTCCTGCGGAAGAACGAGGCCGCCGCGGTGATCGACGAGTTCCAGACCCATTTCAAGACCGACCTGCACGTGGTGCCCGCGGAGCAGAAATTCCTCGACGTGCTGGCGGGTATCACGGAGCCGCAGGAGAAGCGGAAGCGGATCGGCAAGGCCTTCGTCGAGTGCTTCTCCGACGAGGCGGCCAAGATCAAGGGGGCAAAGTTCCTCGCGCAGGGCACGCTCTATCCCGACGTGATCGAGAGCGGCGCCGCGCCTGACGGCCCGGCCGCGACCATCAAGCTCCACCACAACGTGGGCGGGCTCCCAGACGACCTGGAATTCGAACTGATCGAGCCGCTGCGAGACCTCTTCAAGGACGAGGTGCGGGCTCTGGGGCTGCAACTGGGGCTCCCGGAGCGAATCGTCTGGCGGCATCCCTTCCCGGGGCCGGGGCTGGCGGTGCGATGCCTGGGCGAGGTGACGAAACCCCGCCTCGCCACGCTCCGCGAGGCCGACGCGATCGTGCTCGAGGAAATCGAACGAGCTGGGCTGATGCGGAAGATCTCGCAGGCCTTCGCCGTGCTGCTGCCGGTGCAGAGCGTCGGCGTGATGGGCGACGCACGCACCTACGACGACGTTTTGGCCGTGCGGGCGGTCGAGACGGAAGACTTCATGACGGCCGACTGGAGCCACCTGCCGTACGAGGTGCTGGCGAGAATCTCCACGCGGGTGATCAACGAGGTCCGCGGCATCAACCGCGTGGTCTATGACGTCTCGTCGAAGCCGCCGGCCACGATCGAGTGGGAATGACGGGGCGACGGGCCGAATCATGCCTGCCGTCGGCGTGTTGCGAATGGATGGGTTGACAATGCCCGATGTTCGCCCAGCCCGATGACTTCGAGCGCAAGCCCCGCCCGCTCGAAGTCGGCCTGCAACTCGTGCAGCCCCTCCATCACGCTGTGATCCACCAGCCTCGTGCCCTCCAGGTTGACGAGGATATTGTGTTGCTGCTCGAGGCCCAACTGACATATCTGCCGACGAAATGGGATCCAGTTCGAAAACACAGCGGAGCCCCGGGCATCGATCTGCACCGTGCTGTCGTCGAGCACGGTCACCTCGAGAAACGGCTTGAACATCGTTTGGATCGGCAGCCCATTCAGCAAGTGTATGAAGAACTTGACGACGATGCCGATAAGCACACCGATCAGCAGGTCGGTTGCCAATACGCCCACGAGCGTGAATACAAAAATGACCAACTGCTCGCGACCAATCTTGTAGACGCTGATGAACTCGCTGGGCGACGCCAGCCTACAGCCCGTGTACACGAGCATCGCCGCCAACGCTGCCAGTGGGATAGTGCAAACCAGTCCTGGCAGGAGGGCGACGAACGCAAGCAGGAAGACGCCGTGCCAGAAATCGGCAAATCGCGTATGCGCGCCGTTGTCGATATTGGCCTTGCTACGCACGATCTCCGAGATCATCGGCAGGCCGCCAATCGACGCCGCCGCCACATTGGCAATGCCCACGGCTACCAAATCGCGATTGAGCCTCGTTTTCCTGTGCCAGGGATCGACCATGTCGATCGCCTTGGCGCTGAGCAACGACTCGAGGTTTCCAACCAGCGAAAACATGACCACCCACAGGACGCCGGCACCGCGGGTTGTTGGCGAGGTAAATACGGAAAAATCGGGGAACGTGACAGCCGCCAGCAGATTGCGTGGAACATTCACCAGAAACGACGGCCCGAGTGGATAAGAATGGCCTGCGAAGTCGTAGACGTGATCATGACCCAACCCAAACAGCATCCCCAGTGGCACCGCTACGATCAGCACGACCAACTGCCCGGGGATGCCCTTCAGCCAAGTCAGTCCGAACCGACCTCTCAGATACGGCCACGCAAACAGGATGAGCAAACTCAAGGCCCCCATGCAGGCTATCGCGGGGTTGAGTCGCGAGACGGTTTCTGGCAACTCTCGCAGGATTTCAAGCGG
The DNA here is from genome assembly GCA_044236455.1 of Pirellulales bacterium. GTDB lineage: Bacteria > Planctomycetota > Planctomycetia > Pirellulales > UBA1268 > CAMCQY01. The sequence goes on along the minus strand of JBIIGJ010000008.1, from coordinate 13,343 downwards.
CTCGCCCGCCGCCTTCTGCCCGACGGCAACCGGCAACTGTTTGAGCACAATGATGACGCCGATTGCTGCGAGCATCCCGTGCACCACGGCCGTTGGGAAGAAGTCACCGAGCACACCTGCCCGCAAGAGACCGAACAGCACCTGCACGATGCCGGCGATGACGCCGACCGCCAGTGTCATCCGATACGCGTTCACGTCCGCAGTGGGGTTTTGGCCTGCCGTGTATCCGAACGCCTGCATGGCTCCCAACACGATCACAATGAGCCCCGCTGCCGGGCCCTTGATAGTGAGTTCGGAATTACTGATGAACGTTGTGACGAGAGCACCCACGACAGTCGTGAACACACCCGCAATCGGAGGAAAACCGGACGCCACCGAGATGCCCAGACAGAGCGGGAGGGCGATCAAGAATACGAGGAGTCCCGCTGTGGCATCCTGAGACAGATACCTGACGAACCCCGCTGCATCACCGCGAGGAACCTCCGTATCTACCGCGAGCAGAGGTCCACTCCTGCGCTCTCCACTCCGCGAATGAGCCATGCCTTGCAGATCCCTCACAAAAAGAACGCCCGTGAAGCCTGAACAACCGCCAGATCACCTAACAACGTCGCTCATGACGTCAGCCGGCATGGCTAAGAGCATGACTCGCAGCCATGGCGCACGAACGTTAATATACCGGTAGCGTGAAGAGCGTGTGTTCATCCTTTCGTGACCGTAAGCGTGGGGACGGCAGGCTCTCGGCTGCGTTGGATACCGTCATGCACGTCTCGATCGTCGAAGATGATCCGGTCATCGCCAAGGCAGTCACCAAAGCCGTCCGCGAGGCGGGGCATCAGTGCACGTGGGTGGCTGACGGCGAGTCGGCCATCCGCGACAAGACGCTTCTCTCGAGCGACATCGTGGTGCTCGACCTGATGCTGCCGAAGGCGAGCGGCCTCGACGTGCTGCGAGCGGCCCGTCAGGCGGGCGTGCGGACTCCCGTGATCGTGCTCACGGCCCGCGGCGCGGTACCCGACAAACTCGAGGGCTTCGAGGCCGGCGCCGACGACTACCTCGTCAAGCCGTTCGCGATCGACGAACTGCTGGCCCGGATCGAGGCGGTGCACCGCCGCACGGCCCACAAGCCCGCCATGGAACTGGAAGCCGGCGACCTGCACCTGAGCCTCGCCACCAAGCGGCTCGCGATGGCGGGCCGGACCATCGAACTCACGCCTACCGAGTTCAGCATCCTGGAACTCCTGATGCGGTACAAAGGCCAGGTGGTGACGCGAAAGATGCTCTGCGAACATGTCTGGGGGTTCGACTGGGACGGCCCGACGAACGTGATCGAGGTGCATATCAACCGGCTACGGGGCAAACTCGACAAGGGCCGCGACAACTCGCTCATCCGCACGATCCGAGGCCGTGGCTATGCCCTCACGACTGTTTAACAGGATTCCGTGGGCGACGCTCCGCGTCAGACTCACGGTCTGGAACACGCTCGTCGTGCTGCTGATCACGCTGGTGGCGCTGCTCGCCGTGAAGGTGGGCGCGCGGGCAGCCCTCTATCGCGAGGCCGATGCCGTGCTCCGCGGCGAGGTGAACGAGGTGACGATCGCGCTGCGGGACCTATACCCAAACACCGACGCCGTCGTGGACGAACTGCGTCGCAAGGCGGCCGGCCATGAGGAACGTGGCTGGTTCACGCAGCTGCTCAACGACGAGGGCACGACGCTTTGGAAGAGCGCAAGCTGCCCGCCGGAGGTGGTCCGCTGGCCGGTGGCGCGGGAGAAGATCGAAGCCCTCGTCCAAGTGGGAGGGTACCGGTTCGCCCGCCGCCGGATCACCGACCCCAGTGACGAGCCGTTTCACGTGCGCATCGGTATGGCCACGGCCTTTCTCGACGACGACATCAACACGCTCACCCGGCTGCTCCTTCCCGTGGCTCTCGGGCTCTCCCTCCTGACCCCGTTGGTGGGATACTGGCTGGCGCTCCGAGCCACCAAGCCGGTGGCCGAGATCCTGCGGACGGCCGAGCAGCTCAAGCCCACGCGGCTCGGAGACCGGCTGGAGGTATTCGGCACGCAGGACGAACTCGACCGGCTGTCGGTGACGATCAACCACCTGCTTGACGAGGTGGCAGGGCATGTCGAACGGCAGCAGCAGTTCGTGGCGGATGCGGCCCACGAACTGCGAGGCCCGCTCGCCGCGATGCGGAGTTCACTGGAGGTGGCCATCTCGCAGGACCGCACCGCAGATGACTACCGCGAGACGCTGGCCGACGTGCTGGAGGAGGCCCGTCACCTGTCGAAGTTGACGAACGACCTGCTGCTGCTGGCCGAGGCGGGCGACGACACCCGCGTGCGGCCCCGCGAGCGGGTCGATCTCGGTGCGATTGCCCGCCAGACGGTGGCCATGTTCGGCGGGGTGGCCGAGGAGCGTTCGGTCGGCCTGCTGCTCGAGCCAACAAAGGCAGCAATCCAGGTGGCTGGCGACGCTCCCCAACTCCGGCAGGTGTTTGGTAATCTGCTCGACAACGCCATCCGGTTCACGCCGGAGGGCGGCCGGGTGGCTGTGTCGGTGGTCTTCGACGAGGATCGCCACGAAGCGGTCGTAACCGTTGCCGACACCGGCTGTGGCATCGAGGCAGACCACCTCGACCGGGTGTTCGATCGCTTCTACAAGACCGACGTCTCGCGAACCCGCTCCGAAGCCGCCCGCGGCGGCGGGTTGGGGCTGGCCATCTGCCGGTCGATCGTGGATCGCCACGGCGGCACCATTGCCGTCACAAGCACCATCGGCCGGGGCACGACGTTTACGGTCCGTCTGCCCATCGTCTGACGACCACCACAAGCCACCCAGAGCCCCCAGCCAAACCAAGCACCGCCCTGGTGGGCGGACAGTCCACCGCAGCAGGCCATCAAATTCGCTAGCTAACCCGCAATCGTCAAGGTCACCACGCGGCTTTTCCGATCATGACGATCGGAGAGCCACCGAGGATTCAGCAACGATGCGTGCCACCTGGAAGAGTGATCCAGAGCGCCTGGAGCAGTCCGTTCCTCGGAGACGGCGGTCCCATGTCCATCCACTGACGATTCTCGCCCTCTTCATGCTGGCGGCGGCCCCGGCCGCTGTCCCCCTGGCTGCCGACCCATTCCTGGTGATCGCAGAAGCCCAGGACCAGTCGCCCATCGATCTGCCCAGCGTCTCCGGACGGCTCGGTTCGTTCGACGATGTCTCCCAGGCACTATCAACCGAGCGGCAGCGGATCGCCGAACTCGAATCCAGGCTCAAGGATCTGGAAAAAAAGGCCGCCAACACAGTCGAGTCGCTTCCGCCACCCAAGGATGACAAGGCCGCCGAAAGCAAACCTGACGACGCCGCGTCGAAGGACGGCAAGGCAAAAGACGAGAAAAAGGAGCCCTACGAGGTTGGCACGGACAAGGCCCTCAAGTCGAAGTGGGGCTACGCATTCGATGCGGAATCGGCCAACAAGGACTTCCGCGTCAAGGTCGGCGGCCGCACGCAGGTCGACGCCGTCGCCTTCTCGGCAGCCCCTGGTCCCAACCAAGCTCCCAACCAGGGCGGCCTCGACACCCGGCTGTCCGACACTGTCAATTTCCGCCGCGCCCGGTTCCGCATCGAGGGCCGGATGTACGAGATGTACGACTGGGCCTGCGAATACGACTTCGTCAACCAGATCAACGTCAATAACGAAGTCTACCCGACGGAGCGCGACGCCGGTCCGCTGACCGCCGTCACCGATCTCTGGATGCAGGTCCGCGAGATTCCGATCCTGGGCACCGTCCGCGTCGGCAATCAGAAAGATCCCTACGGCTACGAGCATCTCACCAGCAGCCGCTGGCTCAACTTCATGGAACGATCTTTTGCCCAGGATGCCTTCGAGGGCCCGTTCAACAACGGCTTCGTCCCCGGCATCCAGATCCTCAACAACAACGAAGAGGGGGACATCGCCTGGCAGGTGGGCGAATTCAAGAACACAGCCAACCCCTTCGGCTTCTCCAACTCATCCGGCGGCAGCATGACCGTCGGCCGCCTCGTCTATCTGCCCGTCTTCGAGGACGAGGGACGCAAACTTGTCCATCTCGGCCTCTCAGGCCGCACGATGGAGCCGCGGCGGCAGTACACGTCGTTTGACAGCAAGACCGGCCTGCCAAGCGGCGATCCCATCACCGCCGTCCGCTTCCGCAGCCGTGGCGATATCCGCAACGGCCCGCCCGGCCCGCTCAACTCGATCTACGCCGACTCAGGTCTTCTGCAAGGCACATGGCAGAACATGATCGGACTTGAGTTCGTCGCCAACAACGGCCCGTGGTCATTCCAGTCGGAATACTTCGGATCCTGGCTCTACAACGCCACGACGACCAAGGCGGGCCCGCTCGTCACCAACGGCTACCAGCCCAAGCCGGGCACGAGCGTCGGCACCGTCTACTACCAGGCAGGCTACGCCGAGGTGCTCTACTTCCTCACCGGTGAAAGCCGCACCTACTCGAAGATCGAATACCGGTTCGACCGACCGATTCCACACAACAACTTCTACGCGATCCGCGACCGCAGCGCCCGCCGCAACCAGTGGAACATCAGCGAGGGTGCATGGCAGGTGGGGGTGCGCTACAACTACCTATGCCTCAACGATGGACAGGTCAACGGCGGCGTCCTCAATGGCATGACACTGGGCCTTAACTGGCTGCTCAACCCCAACGCCCGCGTCTACTTCAACTACGACTTGACCTACCGCGACTTCGTGAGCACTCCGTGGGAGAAGTCAGGCAGCGACGTCGTCCCGAGCACCAGCTACAACGGCAGCGGCTTCATCAACGGCTTCGGCACGCGACTGGCATTCGACTTCTAGCCGTTCTCCCCACTGCGAGATCCGACAGCGGAGCCTTTCCATGCGACAACTCTCTTTCACGCTCCTTACGGCCCTCGGCCTTGCAGCATGCCTTGCCGTTTCCCACGCGGCTGACTGTGCCTGCGGCCAGCAGCACTGCAACACGTGCACCGATCAGGCCGAATGCCAGCCATGCGAGCCCGCCTGCAAGTCGTCGTGGGACGAGGCGAAGACGAAGAAGCCGAAATATTCGATGAAGTGCGACTATGCCTGCGCGCGGGCCCGCGAATGCTGGTGTACGGGGCCGTCCGAATGCCGCTGCAGCCCGCCCTGCGGGAACGTCTACGTCAAGAAAAAGCTCTACAAGGCCGATGGTGAGGAGAGGGTCGAAAAGGTGCCAAAGTACGAGGTGAAGATGGTGCCAGCCGAGCCCTGCGACTGCGCCCGCTGCTGCGGCGTATGCTGGTGGAATCCGCTCTCCGTCCTCCATTATCTCGTCAGCCATTAAAAACACGGACTGCCCGTCAGCCACATGATCTGACGGCCTGCCGCCGTGGCCTGGGGGGGCACCGGGCGGCAGGCCGTCTTCTTTTCTCACGATGCAGCATCCACCAACACCGTCGCCGCGAACCGCCTGCATGGCGGGGATTCTTTTTGCGATGCCCGTCGAGGCCGATGCCTTCACGGCGATGGCGGCTGAGACCGTGAGTTACAACGCGGCCGGGCTCACGTTTCACGAGGGCGTCGTCGCTGGCCGGCGAGTCGCGTGGTGCGTGGCAGGCGCCGGCGGCGATGCGGCCGGGCGGGCAACCAGGCTCCTGATCGATGGCCATCGGCCGCGGCTGATCGTGTCGCCCGGCTTCGCCGGCGGGCTCGATCCCGCACTCGCCCGTGGCGCGGTTGCATATCCGCGGCGGGCAATCAGCCGCGCGGGCGGCCTACCGATCGACATCGCGGCGACAGGGCAGGGGACCGCGACAGCGGGCACCGCCAGTGCGACCAACAGCGGCGACCTCGCGATCGTGAGCGTCGACACGGTGGTGACGACGGCCGCCGCGAAGCGAGACCTCGCCGCAGCCACCGGTGCGAGCCTCGTCGACATGGAGACCTACGCGGTGGCGACAGCGGCGTTGAATGCGGGCCTGCCCTGCGTGTCGATCCGCGTGATATCCGACGTCGCCTCGCAGGATCTGCCCAAGGAATTAGCCTCACTCGTGCAGCCGCAGTCGGGCATGCGGCGGCTGGGAGCGGCGATCGGCGCCATCGGCAGGCGGCCGCGGGCTGCCCTCGACATGTGGCAGTTGTGGGAACACGCCGTCGTCGATGGCCGCACGCTCGCCGGAGCGATCGGACGATTTCTAGAAGGACTTACCGACTCCCCGTCAGCAGTCGCACGACCGGGTTCTTCGCCAGATCGGCCGTGAGCGGACCGACAGGCCTTTCCAGGCGGCGTCCGGCTGCGCTGGCGGCCAGGCGACCGCTCCGCACGGCGCCCTCCATCGTGGAAGGCCAGCCGGTGGCGGTCCAATCGCCCGCCAGGAACAGATTCGGCACGGACGTGACCGCGGCCGGTCGGAAGGCGTCGACGCCCGGCCGCACCGAGAGCACGGCCGTGGGATCGGTGACCACCCGCGCATCGACGAGCACGGCATCGCGAGCCGCGGGAAACGTGTCTCGAAGTTCCGCCACCACGGCGGCCACGAGTTTCTCACGATCACCGCCGAGCAGCCCGCGGGAGGCGCTGATGACCACCTGGCAGTAGCCCGGCTGACGTCCTTCGGCTGCATCCGGGCGAAACACCCACTGCGAGACACGGCCCACGAGCACCGCATGCGGCAGGTCGATGCAGTCGCGATCGAACCAGAGATGCACGGCGGTGATCGGTGAACCGGCGAATCTTTCGTCGGCCGCCGGCACCAGATCGGGCACGACCCGCGCCGCCTGCCGCCACGGCAGGGCGACGATCGCGGCGTCACAGGGCGTGCGGCCATCGCCATGAATCACGGCAGTGGCCCGACCGTCCGCATCGCGTTCGATCGTCGTCACGCTCCGCCCGGCCTCCACCGTCACACCGCGGCCCTCGAGCCACGCCACGAGCCGATCACCAAACAGCGTGCCGAGCGGCTCCATGGGAACGAACATATCGGCGGCGTCGCGGTGGGCGAGAAAGGCATCGACCGCCACTTTCCGCGCGGCGGCTGTGCTCACCAGATCGATCGACTCGCCCAGCGCGCTCTCGAGCACAGGCTGCCAGAAGAGGCGGATCACCCGGTCGGGCTGGCCCGCAGCCTGGAGCCATGCGAGTGCCGTACTGCCAACCGGGCCCGCCTCGCCGCCAGCCGGCTCGCGATACCGCGCCAGCTTCAGCATGCCCATCCCGAGTGACAGCTTCTCGCGAAGCGAAAAGTGACGCATGCCCAGGAGCAGGGGGGCGAGGTGCATCGGTGCCGGAAGCAGACGCGAGGGCGTGCAGGCGGCGCGATCTCCTTCGGGACCGATGAACCACAGCGTGCGATCACGACGGAGGGCATCGGCCAGACCGGCCTGCCGGCAGAGATCGAGAAAGTTGGTGCAGCAGCCCATCGCCACATGCTGGCAGGCGTCGACGAGTCCGCCCGCGACGGGATCTTCGAACGACGCAGCTCGCCCGCCGGCACGACGACGCGCCTCCAGCACTGTCACGCGCACGTCGGCCGCGGAGAGCGCCGCCGCCGCAGCGAGGCCGGCCAGACCGCCACCAACCACGACCACGTGCGGTTGGGTGGGGCGTGCGGAAGTGGAGCTGAGCGAATCACTCATGCCGGCAGTTTCCCGCATTACGCAAGCCGCCGTCCAGCAGCGGCCGTGGACCGAGTGCGAGTGCCGCCACGGTGGAGCCCATAATGCGGAAACGACCAGGACGCACCCGCTCCGAAAAGATGCGGGTGCCCGCCCGCCGCACGGCACCAAACAACGACTGATAGACACCGAACATCGCCCGAAACACGATGCGGCCGTCGGTGGAAAGCAGCCGGTCGAGCCGCGCCGCCTGCCGGTAGCAGTCAGCAGCACGCGCCACGCTCAGGCTCGCCAACCGGCCAAAGCCCGGGCCGATCCGGCCGTCGCGGAGATCCCCGGGGCTGCAGCCGCAGGCATGAAAATCTTCCTGCGGCAGGTAGATCCGCCCGCGGGAAAGGTCTTCGGGAATGTCTCGGAGGATGTTCGTCAACTGAAAGGCGAGACCGCAGGCATGGGCCGCGGGCAACGCTTCCCGCGGCGAGCGAAAGCCCCAGATGTGGATGGCCGCAAGCCCCACGGCACTGGCCACGCGGCGGCAGTATTCCTCCAGCTCAGGAAACGTGTCGTAGCGGCTCCGATCGAGGTCCATCCTGCAGCCGTCGATGATGTGGTGGAGATAGTCTGCCGGCACCGCAAACCGCCGGACGGTATCGAAGACCGCCCTGATGACAGGATCTGCCGACGCCCCGCCGGCGAGCGCCGCCGCGAGATCTGCCTCGAAGGCATCGAGCGACTGGCGGGCTTCCACGGGATCGGCGCAATCGTCGACGATGTCGTCGGCACGGCGACAGAAGGCGTAGAGGGCCGTGGTGCCGCGGCGTTTCGCCTCGGGCAGGAGGCGGATCGGCAGGGCAAAACTCGAGCCCGAGGCCTCCATGACGCGGCCACATTCCCGATGGTCGGCGGCGAGTGTGCTCATGGCGGGCCACCAGCGAGGCGACGCGGCGTGGTCTGCAGCCTCCACCAGGCCTGCACGGCGAGGCGGAGCTTGGTCCATTTCCCCACCGTCGGCCGGCGCGTGAGCGTATCGAAGCCGGCCCGTTCGATCGCATCGGCCACGGCCCGGCCGCCGGCGAGAAACATGCCGATCGCGGGCCGGAGCACCGGCGGCGCGACGTCCGCGAGCGGCGCCCCCGCATCGAAACATTCCCGGGCCCAAGCCACCTCCGCCCGCAACAGTTCCTTGAGTGGTGCCGCGGCCCGCGGGGCGTCGAGCATCGCCTCGGTGACGCCGTGCCGCTGCATGTCGTCGCGGGGAAGATAGACGCGGCCAGCGAGGCGATCGCGGCGGACATCCTGCCAGAAGTTCACCAATTGCAGGCCCGTGCAGATGGAATCCGACATCGCGACGAGCGCCGCATCACGGCAGCCCTCCAGCGCCAGCACGATCCGCCCCACGGGATCGGCGGAGTGGCGGCAGTAGGCCACGAGCGAGTCGCGATCGGCATACCGCACGGCCGTGCCGGCCGCGTCGAACGCCCGGTCTTCCTCGAATGCATCGAGCAGATGGGCAAATGGCTCGATCGTGAGGCCGGTCTGACGTGCGGTCTCGGCGAGCGCGACGTAGACCGGATGCCCGGGCCGACCCGCGAAACACGCCTCCAACCCCTGCCGCCAGGCTGCCAAGTCGCGGGCGGCCTCCGCGGGGCTCGCCGCCTCGTCGGCGAGGTCGTCGCTCCACCGCGCAAAGGCATAGACATTGGCCAGGTGCTGCCGCAGCCTTGGCGGCACGAGCCGCGTGGCCACGGTGAAGTTTTCATAGTGCCGGCTGGCCACGTCGCGGCAGAAGCCCTCCGCGGCGGCGAGGTCGTCGGCCGTGGGGACGGGCGCAAGATGCCACGCCGTCGGGTCGCGTCGGGCGGGCTGCGCTGGTTGCACGGACATCGGCACCACCGCCTTTACGCGGTGTTTGCGGAGGAGAGCCTGTTCTTCACTGGCAGGGCTGAATCGCTCCCACTACCATAGCCTATCGACCTGTTTTGGCCCCAGCCGCGCTCCCCGCAGCCCCTCCCCGGAACCAACGGCATGAAGATTCTGCTCGCCAGCCCGCGCGGCTTCTGCGCCGGCGTGAACATGGCCATCGAGACACTCGAAACGGCCATCCGACTCCATGGCACCCCCATCTACGTCTTCCACGAAATTGTCCACAATAAGCACGTCGTCGACCGGTTCGTCCGTGAGGGGGCGGTGTTCGTGAACGCGGTGGAGGAGGTGCCGGAAGGGGGCGTGCTGCTGTTCTCCGCCCACGGTGTGGCCCCGGAAGTGCGCCGGGTGGCGGCTGAGCGGCGGCTGCGGGCCATCGATGCCACCTGCCCACTCGTGACGAAGGTGCACCTCGAGGCGATCAAGTATGCCAAGGCCGGCTACCGCATCATGCTCATCGGCCACGAGGGGCACGACGAGGTGATCGGCACCATGGGGCAGGCGCCCGACGCCTTCACCCTTGTGGAAACGACCGACGAGGTCGACGCCCTCCCGTTTGGCCCAGACGACCGGCTCGCCTACCTGACACAGACGACGCTCTCGGTGGACGACGCCTCGCGCATCATCAACCGACTGAAAGAACGGTTTCCGCAGATCGTCGGCCCGCCCAAAGACGACATCTGCTATGCGACGCAAAATCGCCAGGAGGCGGTTCGCCTGCTCTCAGACGGGGCCGATCACGTGCTGGTGTTGGGCAGCCAGAACAGTTCCAACAGCCAGCGGCTCGCCGAACTGGCCCGCGAGCGGGGCATTACGGCCCATCTGATCGACGGCGCCAACGAGATCGACCCAGCCTGGTTCTCCGGCACAGAGACGGTGGTGATCACGGCTGGCGCGAGTGCACCGGAGAGCGTGGTGCAGGACTGCGTGGGGTGGCTGAAGAATCGGTTCGACGCCACGATCGAGGAGCGGACGATCCGCGAGGAGGACGTCTACTTCCCGCTCCCGAAGGAACTCCGCGCCGCCGCTGCGGCCGTGCAACTACCGATGGCGTAAAGTTGCCGCTGGCAACGCCGCTTCGCTTCGATCTCTTGAGGGCATCACACCCCCTTCAAGACGGTGCCCCGGATCAAAACGTGGCACTGACGGTTCGATCCAACAAAAGCGGGTTACCCGACGTCGCGGCGACGATACCCGATTTGACGGCGATCAACTGGATTGCAAACGTCCCGCCGATGACATCCGGATTAGACATCTGAAGCCGGTACACACGCCCGTCCACAATATCCTTGACGGTAATCCTGCCCACCGCTCCCAGGATTCGCTTGTCGGTCAGCGGCACATTCTGAAGTCTAAAATCCGGGGCCGAGAGCCGGAAGTCGCCGACGTCCACGCCCCGCACTGGGGCCGAGAACTCGAGTTCGATCTCATTGACATCGCTGATGTACCTCATGTCGACGACACGAGGCCGGACGGTGTCGACCTTGAGGCTCAGCGTGGCCGTAGTGCTCTCGAGGCCAAATACATTTTGGGACTTCACGGTGAAATCATGATTGCCGTCGGCGAGGGCCGTCGTCCGGTATGCCCAGACACCGCGATTGCTCACGGCGACACGCTGCTCGATGCCGCCTGCGACGCTGGGGCTCGTCAGCAGCACCACCGTGCCAGCCTTTGCCCTGCCGACAAGCACCGGGTTCGTCACGTTGGTGATGCGATCCCCCTTGAAACCCGAGTCTGATTTGGGGTCGAGCCCGATCGTGGGCACCGCCGGGGCAGCCGTGCCGATCTCGACCACGAGCGGCTTCGACCGCTTTCCGGCGACGCCCTGGGCATCGAATCCTTGAGCAGCGATCGAATACCTACCGGGGCCGAGAGGGCCGAGGGTGGCCGTCCAGACGGCACCGTCCTTCGTTGCAGTGCCGACCTGCGTCACACGCTTTCCAACGACCTGAAAGAGCTTCACGGCGTCGGCATCGCTCGCCTGAATCACGAACGTGGGTGTCGTGTCTCCTGTGCGGTTGTCCACGGCCGACCAGCCCGTGTCGCTGGCAGTAACCAGATCGGGCGTCAGGGCCGTGGCCGACAACATGGCCCGGGTTTCAAGCGATTCCGCTCCGAGCCGGCCCCCGTGGGACCGCATCTGCTTCTTGATATTCTTCCGTGAGAAAAACTTCCGTGAGAAAACGCCAACGAGCGATTTCACGGCGGGCCTCTCTGTGGGTGGTCAGTGGGTGGATTTCACTATGGGCACTTTTGGGTGGGCAACAACCGGCACGTATTCCTATGCGGGCTGATTCAACCGGGGCAAGGAAGCTGCCCCACCCCCTCTCCGATTGCCTGGCACAGGGTGTTTCGCAGCGGCCCCCGCATGGCCGCCCTGAAACGCTGAAATGCCGCCATTTCACGGGCATTTCCCGCGATCCGCCGGGCCTCGTCGTCGCCGCATGGCAGCCCTTCCACGACTGCCGGCAGCGTGTGACGATCAGCTAGGACACAACTCAACTCTTCAATGAGTAGATCGTGTCAGCACTCCACCCAGTGCCCGGCCCCGCCAGAGGCAAATCAGGGTGGCCGCGTGGAACCCCGCGACCGCGAGGTTACTGACCACCACCGGGTTCGCGAGTGTTCCGACCGTCAGCGGCGTGGTGACCTTGTACAGAACCTGCACGAGCAAGAGCGCTGCGACCGCTTTCGGCTCACGACGAACCAGCAGCAGAACCGAGACCAGCCCGATCGCCAGGTAGATCGAAAGCAGGATGGCGCGGGCTGGTGTCGCCTCGCCATACGCCGATGTGGTCCACGAAGCATCCGTCAACAGGCTCGCGCACACTGGCACGAGAACGGCCACGTTGATCAGGAGCGATAGAACCACCATCAGCCGCATCATGCGCACTCCAAGAACTCTTTCACCGAACGGCCGCGATCAGCGGCTCGTGACCAGGGGATTATCCACACCGCCGGATTGTATCGCCAGTCCACTGGATCGCCTTGCTAGAGCTGCGCTGCGAGCATTGCCAAGCCAATGCCCGCCTCGAATCCAACTCCGGCAAGATTATGCCTCGTCCGGCTGCCATCAACGACAAAAGACACGATCCGAGCCAAAGCAGCCGCGCACCAAGCCGCTCCAACAACCGTGAAGGCCGGTACGGACTGCGCGACCAAGCATCCAAGGCCCAGGCACAGAAAAAATCCGCCGTAGGTCGCACGAAACTCGGAGATACCAAGCGGTCTATCCGGCTCGAGACCAAGAACACGGCCCACGGCACTCGGGAACAACAGGCCGAGGCACCCGAGCAATGCGGTTATGAGGGCTCCGCAGTTTGGCAACAGCATCATTTTTGAAACAAAACGCTCGGTGCTCGAACGACTGCGATCAATGGCTCGCGTCCAACGGATTGTCCACATCGCCAGACTCTATCGCGAGTCCGCTGCATCAATTTGTTCGACCTTGCCTCAGCTATACGCGGCCCGGCTAACCCCGTCAGTACCGCATTCATCCAGAGGTCGGGGTGAAGTACACCGTGTGCCTGCCACCTTCCCGCAGGAAGGCACAACCGTTCGCCTCAACAAACCCGACATAGCCCTCGGGCACAGGCATAGAGACGGCGGTAAACGTCAATGGAACACATATGGTTTCGAGCTTTGACGAACCCTTCGTACAGGCAAAGCGTAACCAAAAACGGTATGCCCCTACAGTCCTCCTGGTCCGGTGTCATTTTGAGCGGGATAACGTGTGAGCTGATCAGCGGCGGCCCAATTGCCCAACTACACCACTGGACGCAGGCCGCCGTCTGATCTAGCGACTGGTTCG
>JBIIGJ010000103.1:0-11786 GCA_044236455.1 Pirellulales bacterium | reverse complement strand
TGCCGCAGGGCAGGGGACCTGAAGAACTCGCCCGGACGACGGCGTGGCTCGAGCCCGAGTGCCATACCCATGGCATCCATCTCGCGCATCGCTACCACATCGAGTGGTTCGGCCACACCCGCGGGACGTGATGCCGAAAAACATCACAGACCGCGGGCCACGGTTCGGGGTTGACCACGCCCCGTCGCCGGACGTTCGCTACGGCATCCTGCCTCCGCTCACTCGATGCTGACTGCGCTCCGGCATCCTGCCTCCGCTTGTCAGCAACACCGGCTCTCGGGGTATGGTCAACCCCTCATGTCGCACGGGCGAGGGCGGGCTCCCCGGACTCCGAAGCGAGCCTCAGGCGCCTCGGCGAAGCAATCGCACCATCGTCCTCGACGCGGTCGCCGAGCCGCCGAAGCGAGCGGAGCGTGTCTGGGGAGCCCGACCGGCGATATACCGAACCATCACCGGACTACTTCGCCGGCGCAGGCGCGTGGCCACGCGGGCCGAAGACGAGCACCGTCGCGGCGCCCGCCGCCACCACGAGCAGGCCCGCCAGAAACCACGGGCTGACGGCGGTCGTCGGCGTGTGGGCCAGCGCCAGCGTCGTGAGCGTGTTGATCACCGGTGCGCAGCCGAACACGACGGGCATCACCGTGAACGGCTTGCCGCCGCAGGCGAAGGCGAGGATCGTGCCCAAGGCGCCGAGCGCCCCGAGCGATCCCGCGGCGAGGCTCCAGAGCGTGCCCGTGAACTCCCAAGTGCCCTTGTCACCCATCGGCGCGAGCAGCCCCAGCGGCACGAGCACCGCGATCAGAAAGTAGGCCGCGCCGATGCAGATGAGCGGCCGCAGCCGGCTGCCCCCCATCGCCGCCTGGCCGCGGTGGAGCACGGGGCCGTAGGCGCCCCACGAGAACATCGCGATCGCGATCGACAGCAGCACCTCCAGGAACCGTTCGGTCTTCTTTTCCACCGGTATCGACTTGGCAACCTCTGCCCGCACGGCATCGATCGGCGCAGCCTCGACGGATTCGTCCGTCTCCTCGGCCGACTCCGCCTTCACGGCTGCCTTCGCGGGATGGGCCTGATGCTGGTGCTGCGGCTTGAAGACGAGCACGGTCACGGCCCCCGTGATCACGAGGATCAGCCCGGCAAGGAACGGCGCCTTGAGCTGGCTGAACGCACGGTTCATGAACGCGGTGAGCAGCGTGTTGACGACCGGCGCGCCGCCGAAGACCAGCGGCATCACGTAGATCGGCTTGCCGCCGAATCCCAGCGCGAGGATCACGCCGAGCGCCCCGAGGGCCCCGGCCGTGCCAGCCAGCAGGCTCCAGAGCACTCCCTTGCTCGTCCAGCCTCCGCGTTCACCGCGGGCAAGCAAGGCCAGCGGCACGAGCACGGCGATCACGAAGTAGGCCATCCCCACGCACATGAAGGGCCGCAGGTTCGACTGCATCGCCTCCCGGCCGAAGTGAAGCACGGGGCCATAGACGCCCCAACAGAAGGCCGTCAGGCCGATGGCGGCGAGCATTCCCAGGAACTGCAGCATCAGACGTTCTCCAATGGGGCGAATCACACTCTCGAACAGGGCTCACGATACCAAGCGGTCCAATGGTACGGAGACAAGGTAACTCATGCCGACACGGAACGGGCTTTTTCCAGTAGATCGAGCATCGTTCTTCCCACGTCATCGACGGCGAGAAGCCGCATGCAATCGTGGTGCTGGAGCGGACAGACACGCCTGCCACACGGAGAGCAGGGGAGGTCGAGCCGCATCTCCACCAGGTGCCGCTGATCGGAGCGGCTCAGCCGCGGATCCATCGGCCCGTACAGCACGACCGTGGGCGTGCCGAAGGCCGCCGCAATGTGCCGCGGGCCGCTGTCGGAGGTGACCAGGACATGGGCCCGTCGCAGCACCGCCTTCGAGAGGCCGAAGGGCAGTTTCGGTTCGTCCGCCAGGCTCTGCACCGCCGGATGGCCCGCCGCACGCACGATTCCGCGGGCCTCGTCGCGATCGCCGGGGCCGCAGTGCACCAGAACGCGGGCACCGGGCAGGCGGTCGATTGCCAGCTTTGCCAGCGCTGCAAACCGATCGGCGCCCCAGGCCTTCGACGGACCGTAGGCGCCATTGTCGTTGAACACGACGAGCGGGCCGACGTCGCCGGAGGCAGGCGGCGGAAACAGCCGGCCGAGCACGTCGTCGGCCAGCGATTCATCGGCCGGCGTGGTGGCCAACTCCAGCGTGAGCGGCTGCCGCGGCACCCCAATCCGCGCGGCAAGATCCATGGCATGGCCCGCCGGTGATGCGGGCTCGACTCGAAACCAGCTGGCCAGCCCGCCTTTTTTCGACGTCGCCCGCGGGGCCTCGAGCGGATCGGTGAGCAGCCACCGCCGCCCGTGACGGGCGAAGCCGACGCGTCGCCGCGCGCCACCTGCCCAGGCGAGCGCCGCCGAGGAGAGCGAATTGGGCACGATGAGGGCCACGTCGGCCGGATCGGCACGGAGCTGTCTCGCCGCCGCCCAAAACCGTCGGGATGGATCACGGCTGTGCCGGTCGTAGGAAACCATCCGATCGAGCCACGGCGTGCCCTCGAGCAGTTCCGCGAACATCGGTTTGGCCACGCCGGTGATCCGTGCAGACGGCCCGAAATGACCGCGGATCGCGCGGAGCATGGGCGTGCTCATGACGAGGTCGCCAACCCACCGCGGCAGTATCACGACGATATGCATGCGGCAGACAGTACCCCGCGGCCCGCAAAAAACTCAAACGCAAATCGGGGCTGGATGGCAGGCCGGCTCAATTGGCATCGGCGAGCACGTTTCGCGAACGGAGCTGGGTGACCCGCCGGGCGGCCACCAGGCCGGCGGCGACGGCAGCCGCGAGCGTGAGGCCCCAAGTGCAGGCGATCCAGCCCACCGGCACGCCCGCGCGGCCCGACGCAAACGCGGGCACGAGCGCCAGGCAGCCCGCGAGCGTGCCCACCGCCAGCCCAAGGAACACCATCAGCAGCGTTTCCAGCACCACGACCAGCCGCAGCCGCGGTCCCGTGAAGCCGACCGCAGCCATCAGCCCGAGCGCTCCGAGCCGTTCCAGCACGCTCTGGAACTGCACGGCGGCGACGCCCGCGGCACCGAGCACGAGACCGAGCGTGCCAAGCGCCTGGAAGCCAGCCAGGAATGTGTTCTGCACCGCCTGCAGGCTGCGCAGCCGTTCGGTGGTGCGGATGACTCTGACCCCCGCATCGGCCCACGCGGCGGCGATCGCCCGGGGCACGCGTTCTCCGGTGGCGGCATCCGTCACGGCCCCGGCGTCGATGAGCGCAAGGGAATAGCCCGACCGCCGAGGAAACAGCCGCTCGAAATTCCGTTCCGACACGAGCAGGAAGCCCTGCAGGATGCCCGGCTCCAACAGGCCGACGATTTCGAAACGGGCCTGGCCCGCATCGACCGGCAGTTCAAACCGCGCCCCCACGCCGCCGAGCTTGAGCGCCCACTGCGCCGTGGCCTGATCGATGATGACCGGAATCACGGCCGCAGGCGGGCTCACTGCCCGAGCCGGGTCCGGGCCGAACTCGCGGTCGAGCAGCGTCCACGGATTCGCGTTCACGAGCGCCGCATGATCGACGAACCGGAAGCCGCCCCGGTCGATGAACGACGCGGGCACGCCGAGCACGGTCGGCTGGGTCGGCGCATAGAGATTCACGCAACTGGCATCGTCCCCCGCTGATGACCTGATCCTCGCGATGCTGCACTCCTCCAGCGTCGACCGCTCGGCGTCGGAGAGGCCGAGAGACTCCCGCGCAACGGGATCGGCGGGGTCGATGCCGGTCGGATTGCCGAACGTGGCGATGAAGGTCCAACCGCCGGTGGGGGCATCCCGATCCTGCGGCCGAGACGGTTCATGGACCGCAAACGATGAGACGGCCACGATCAGAAATTCGGCGCAGGCCACGATCGCCGCCACGGAAAACGCGCGTGACCGGCCGTGCGTGAGCCCCCGCCAGGCGAGATCGGCGAGCGTGCGAAGCGGACGACGGCCACCAACGGCGCTGGGAGAGAGCAGCAGCCTGACTCCCGCCAGCAATCCGGCCAGTGCCGCAAAGCCAGCGGCGAAGAAGAGCCCCACGGCCACCTGCGGATCGGCGCGACGCGCCCACCACGCCAGCCCGAGGGCGAGTGCGGGACCGACCGTGGCCAGACCGACGACACCCCGACTGGCCCGGCTGCGGACCGCCGTCGGATCGCCACCGCCACCCTTCAAGAGCGCCAGCGGCGGCATCCGGCCGGCCCGCCAGGCCGCCACCGCCACCGCGGCGAGCGACACCGCTGCGGCCGCCGTTGCCGCCGACAGGAGCGATGGGAGCGACTCTTCGGCGAAGGCCGGTGTCCCGGTTCCAAACACGGCGATCGAGCCGGCGGCGACTCCCGTGTTCCACGCCCTGGCCAGCCATTCGAGCAGCACCTGCGCCCAGAGCGGCCCCAGCACCGTGCCGATCAACACGCCGCCGACCGCCGCCATGCCTGCCACGCCCGAGAGCAGCAGGGCCACCCGCGACGCGGGCCAGCCGATGGCCGCCAGGATGCCGATGTCGCGCCGCCGTGCGGCGACCAGAAGCGAGAAGAGCAGCCACTCGAGCAGAAGCCCCGCAGCCACGACGAAGCTGGAGAGCGCGAGGAAGAGGCTGCCAAAGGGCGTCGATCCCCGCGCCGCCGCTTCCGCCTGCGCACGCAGCGGCACGACCCGCATTCCCAGGCTGTCGGCCCGCGTCGCCTTCGCAAGGGCGACCCGCAACTCGTCCGGCGAAGATTGCAGGGCCGCCTCGGACACGTGCCATGCGGTCGTAGCACCGAACCGACTGCCCGCCAGCCGCCGCGCGACCGCAAGCGAGACGAACGCCTTTGGGGTCGCGCCGTGTGTCTTCCAATAGCGGTCATCCTCGTCGTGCGGCGGGACGGTGCGGACGCGGCTGCGATCGAAGGGGAAGGGGGGATCCCAGTCGGCGATCGAGGCCTCGTCGGTGATCCCCTCGACCTCGGGCACGAGGTCCCGCGCGACCGCGGCGCCGCGCATCGCGGCGATGCCGCTGACCGTGAGCGTGCAGGCGGCCTCCTCCACCCGTCCATGCAGGGTCTCAGGCAGGAAATACCGCAGGGCGATGGAATCGCCCACGGCGATCGGCGTTCCTTGCGCCGCGAGATCGTCGGCCATCCACCGATCGACCACGATCTCGTCCGGCCCCGGCATCGCAAGCTGAACTCCCTGCTCGTCGACGAGATCACCGACAGGCAGGCTCGTGGTGTCGATGCCCACGACGGTCGAATACGGAATGCTCGCAGCCCCGGGCCGGCCGTCCACCAGCGGCGTCATGGCGTTGGCCAGAAAAGCGAGCGTGGGGCGGCCACCGAGGGGCCCGAGCACCTGCGCGGCCACGCGGTCGGCCTCGGGTGGAAGCAGCAGCCGCCGGGACACGAGCCGCCACGCGGCGCTTGCGGCCGGCCGTTCGAAGACGAGGCCGAGGTCGTCGAGCGCAGGCTCGAGCGCCGCCCGCAAGGCCTCTGCGGCGTCTTTGCCAGCCGCGCGGGCTGGCCTGGCGCCGGCATCAGACCCGGCCACGGAGAGCAGCGTGTTGGCGATCGGTTCGGCTCTCCGCAGGAGCGCCTGCGCCGTGGCCAGCGACGTGACCGCCAAGGCTCCGGTCACCTGCGTGGGCCGCAGCGAAAACTCTCCCAGCCCCGCGGCCGGAAGCACCTCCGCCACCTCGAGCCGCCGGCTCCACGACTCCGCCGTGCGGCGGCCCAGCGGACTATCCGCCGGCACGTCGCCGACCTTTGTCATGCGGAGCACGACCGGGTCGCCCGGCCGCGCGCCCAGGCTGTCAGCCAGCACGCTGTTGATCACCACGCTGTCTGCGGCCGGGGTCTGGATCGCCGGAACGAATCCGAGCGACTGCAGGCCATCCGAGGCCAGCAGCGTCGCCCGCGCAGGCCCGCCGGCACGACCGCCATCGGTGGCGACCTCGAGCGACACCTCCATCACGATCGCCGGCACGAGCATGTCGGCAGCGGGTGCACCCGTCCCTGCCGCCTGCGACCGCCAACGGGCGGCCGTTTCGTCTGCGAGTTGCGCACGAAAAAAACCATCCGACAGCACCGCCGCCTGGATGCCGCCGAGGCGGGCCAGCGCGAGTCGCTTGAGTCCCCGTGTGAGCGCATCGCCCACACCCAGCGCCCCGGCGATCGTGGCGGCAACGATGCCACAGGCTGCGGCCAACGCCACGAGGTGCGGCCACCACTGACGCACCAGTCGCAAGGCCAGGCCGACGATCGACCGCACGGAGCCCACTGAGGCGGAAGGAGGGGGATCGGCCGCGGTCATGGCACGAGCCGCCCCTCGACGAGATGGCGGACCGTGCCCACGCGGGCGGCGACCGCTTCTGCATGGGTCACGACGACCAGCATGCCACCCGACTCCGCGGCGAGTTCGACGAGCAGTTCTGTGACCATGGCGGCGGCGTGGGCATCGAGCTGCCCTGTCGGCTCATCGGCCAGAACCAGCCGCGGTGAAAGCACGAGCGCCCGCGCCACGGCCACCCGCTGCCTCTCGCCGCCCGAAAGCTCCGCCGGGAACGAGCCGAGCCGATCGCCGAGCCCAACACGCTGGAGCAACCGACGGGCCCGCACCTCGATGTCGCGGCTTACGCTGCCGGTGGCGAGCGCTGGCAGCACCACATTGTCGACCGCGGTGCAGCCGGCCAGGAGGTGATGTTCCTGAAACACGAAACCGATGCGACGGTTGCGGAACGAAGCCCGCTCGTCCGCGGTCATGAAGCCGGGCTCGGCGCCGTCGAGCCGCACCGTGCCGCTGGTCGGCTCCTCAAGCGCGCCGAGGATCGACAGCAGCGTGCTCTTGCCCGATCCGCTCGGCCCCATGATCGCCATGCGATCGCCGGGATGGAGCCCGAAGGTAACCCCGTCGAGCACGCGGAGTTCACCGGCGGGCACCGGGAACGACTTCGAGATGCGATCGACCTCGAGCATGGCGGCGGCTTCGGGAGTCAGGAAGAGGAATCCGGACGATGGCTTTCCGGCCCTGCGTCAAACGCGGTCAGGCGGGCGACGATGTCGGCGGGGATGGCAACCGGCTCCAGCTTGCTTCCCGGCCGCATCAGACACCGCACGGCCACGACGCGGCCTTCCGCCACGGCCCGCCCGTTCTGCTCGAACACGAACTGGTAGGTGATGCTCGCCCGCCCGATCGCCGCCACGCAGACGGTGATGTCGAGTTCGTCGCCAAACCGCGCGGTCGAACGGTAATCGCATGAGACGGAGACACGGGGCCAGCTGTATTCGCTGCCGTCCGGCTGCCGCTCGAAGACATGCAGTCCGGCCGACCGCATCAACTCGTGCTCGGCCGATTCCATCCAGAAGAAGAACGCGGAGAAGTGGACGATCCCGGCCGCGTCCGTGTCGCGAAATTCAACGCGGCGACGGGTCTTAAACGCAGCCACTCGGCCGCCATGGGCTTCGCGGCCACCGGACTCTTCACGGTCACCGGAGGCTTCGCGTTTCACGCCCGCTCACCTGTTCAATCGGCCACCCGGTCACTCGCCGACATACGGCAGCAGCGCCATGAACCTGGCCTGCTTGATGGCCCGCGTCACAGCATGCTGGCTGGCCGCGGTGCAACCGCTCTTCCGACGCCCCAGAATCTTGGCCTGTCGATTGACGAGCTTGCCCAGCAGTTCGAGATCCTTGTAATCCACGAACATCGGCCGCGGACGGGCGCCATCGATGAAGATGGGATCGCGACGCTTGACCTTCGCACGCGGCTTGGCCTTCTTGCGGGCGGTCTTCGCGAACTTGCCTCTGGCTGGGGGGGGACTCATCGGCTTCCTTCAGTGTCTTTTGCAGTGTGTCTGTTGGGAATGGTTCTGATTGAGAGACGATCACGGGAGCCGGATCTTGCGAGACGCCGGCTCCCGTGATGCGTGTTTCAGCAACTTACAATACGGAGCGATTAGTAGCGATCGCCGCCACCGCCGTAGCCACCACGGCCGCCGCCGCCGCCGTAGCCACCACGGCCGCCGCCACCGCCGCCGCCACCGTAGCCACCACGACCGCCGCCGCCGCCGCCGCCACCAGCGCGGGGAGTACGCTCGCGGGCCTCATTGACCGTCAGGGGACGACCGTTGACCTCGTGGCCGTTCAGGGCCGAGATGGCAGCCTGCAGACCCTCGTCGGTCTCCATCTCGACGAAACCAAAACCACGCGAACGTCCGGTCTCACGATCGGAGATCACTTCAGCAGCACGCACGGCACCGTGCGGGGAAAACATCGCCTCAAGATCGGCGGACGTGGTCGACCAGGGCAGGTTTCCCACGTAAATCTTCCGGGACATAAAAAAGAACCTCAGAGAATCGGGAGCTCAAATCACGGAAAATTCGACTCATCGACCATCGCCGGATGCCCACCAAAGCTCCCGAACGGACTGGAGTGCGGACGAGGTCAGTCGTACTGCCACATATTTACCATGTTGCCCCGCTGCCGACAACACCGGGCGGAAGACGGGCGAAAATCGGGCTTGAAAGGGAGGGCTGAGGGGGCTGGGCGGATGCTGCCGGAGGGGGCCAGATGGCCTTTCGGCGGGTCCTGCGGGCTCGGCCTCCGGCCGGGAACGCCCAGCCCCCTCTCGCTTGTCGCCGAGGGGGCAGGTCGGTTGCCACGCTATCCTTGACGCGACCGTCGAGGCGTTCGCCGCGAACGCGACCCTCGAGGCGAAATAACCACGGCGATTACGCTGACGTGAGGTGCGGCATGATTCCTGTCATCGAGCATTCCAGCCTGCTGACGATCCTCTACTGGCTGCTGATGATTCCGATTGCCATCCTCGTGCTCGTCCGCGTGACTGCGTTCTGGGCGGAGGACGGCCCAGGAACGCTCTCCAGCGCCGTGTGGACCATTGTCGTCATGGGGCTGGCTGTCTTCCTCACCTACGATGTCTCTGGGTATGTCTTTGCCCGCATGATGCAAGACCCGCAACTGGGCATCTCCTTTCCGCCGCACTACCACTACTGGAACTGGGTGCGCGAGCCGCAGAGCCTGAAGTGGCATGTGCTGGGCTTTGTGCCGATGATCCGATACCTGCCCGTGCTCTTCGCCCTCTGCGCTGGGGGAGTGGTGCAGGTCCTCCTCTGGAAAATTCCGTTTCGCACGGGCATGTTGGTCTTTGTCAACCAGCTGGTGCTCGACATCTTCGCGATGGCGATGCTGTCGCTGGTCTTCAGTTTCTTCGTTGGTGTCCATGAGGGGGCCAACGCCAAGACAGCTCCTCGACACGCGGCCGGCAGGCACGCAGGCGGTCGCGCTGTTGCAGCAGACTCCGGCGGCCTGCAAGGGATGCAGCGGCGCATCGAGAACTTGGGCGTGGAGGAGGGCCCTCTGGTTCGCCGGCTGTGGCGACGGTGGGAATCGGTCAACCAACTGTTGCGGCCGGTCTATGACCTGCTGCAGCCGGTCACGCGGCACCTGCCGCTTCCCGCCCGGGATTTCCTCAACGGCGGCGGTTGGCTCCTCGTCGTTCCTGGCGTGATTGCCCTGGTGCGGAGTTGGCCCAGCATCCGGCCCCGCCGCAGGCGGAGCGAGGAGCCGCTCTTGGGCCCGGATTGAAGGCGGCCCTACGCCTCGCCCTGAATCTGACAGTCTCCTGCCGGCAGGAGATTCATCGGAAAGAAGGGCTCGATGTAAAGGTGGTCGGGGATCCTGTCGGCGATCGTGGCATGGAACTCCGGCAGCTTTGACCAGTGGAGTTTCGGCTTCACATGGTGCGCGGTGTGGTACCCGAGGTTTCCCGTGAGGATGTTGTAGGAGCGGTGCATGATGTTGTGAGAGGCCTCGTAGGGATTCTGGGTGTCGAGGCCGGCGTGATGGCAGTAGGTGTGCCAGCAGGTGATGAGATACCCCGCCACCATCGGAATCGCGAACACGAACAACGCGTTGAGGGGATTCCAGAAAAACGCCGCCGCGAGGAGGATCGCGACGACGAGGCCCATACCGAAGAAGCCCGACTGGTACCGCGGGTATCTCCGTGCCACCTGAAACGCCCGCAGGTAGCCGGTCATCGCGATGACGGCGGTGTATTCCAGTTCCCCCATCGTCGAGCCGTCGCGCCGCTTCCAGGCCGATTCGTCCTTCGTCTGGTCGAGATAGTGCACGTGGTGCCCGAGCACGTGGTGGAGGACCCACGCATTGGTCGTGATCCCGGTATGAAAGGCATACGAGAGTTCGAGGAGGCGGTTGAGGACAGGCTGGTGGAACGTGAAGAGGTGCTGGTGGTGATGGTTCCAGGAACAGATGCAGGCCTTGGGACCGATCACGAGGATCAGCCAGGCCGCCAGCATCCAGACCCCGTGCCCGTAGGAGAAGACGAGCAGGTCGAGGAGACTGAGCGACACGATGCAGAGCACAGGAAGCACATCTTCCCGGTGGCGGAACAGTTTCATGGAGAAAAAAGTGCATTCCTGTCGGAGGAAACCAGATTTCGCATCATGTGCGAAACACCCGCAACGTGCAACGGTTGGCCGAAAGGCCGTCGCTCAACCCAAGTCGGCTTGGCGGCCTCACGCACTTACCGCCAGTTGCGAAACGGCTCGTAGATGCGAACGGAGAGCAGCAGTTCGCTGGCGCTGAAGGCGGACGTGTAGGAGCCCAAAATAAAATTCGGGCCAGGGCTAAAGATCTGAAGTTGTGTCGAGCCGGGACTCATCGCGAAGAATCGATATCCGGTGTCGAATGTCACCCGTTCGCTGAGTTGGTATGTGAAACCGGTTCCGACCTGCCATGCAAACGTGTTCACGGCACTCGAGCCTCTCACAACACCCACTGCGCCCCTGAACTCATCCGCGAACATCGAGTACTCATAGCCACCAACCCCGAACCCGCCACCGCCATACATGCCGAAGCGGTCGTTGAAAAAGTAGTCTCGCCACAAATTTGTCATCGCTGACCAGCCGTTGGTGGCGGTCACATCGATGGGAAAGGGTGGGGACGCACCGCTCCCTGTCACTACAAACGTAGTCTGACCGCTCATCGGCCCTCGGGCGCGTCCTTCGACCTCCATGCGAAGCAGGCCCGACGGTCGCGCAAGAGCCATGCCGATCGCACCGCCGCCAGTGAATATCGTGTCGTTTACCGACCCAACAGTCTGAAACCTCGACCCGAGGAAGTTTTCGCCGCCTGCGTTGATGGTGCCGAACGACGCACCAACGATGCCGGTGACGTAGGGGCGAATCCACGGCGCATCGCCGCTGGAGTCGACCGGAACGATTGGCGTCGCGCCCGCATCCAGGGTGTTTTCCGACGCATCCAGTACGGAATCCATCTCGGAGAAGCTGGACAGGTCGATCGGCTCGCCCAGACGGTCGGGCACGGCATCGGCAAATGCCACGGCGCAGCACACGGCCATGAGCATCGCCACGATGGCGCGCAGAGAAATCCGCACAGAACACCCCCAGTCGGCTTGAACTGCTCCCGCCAGAGGCGACCATCGTCTCGGAACGGCGTGGCGTTGCACCAAAACGGCCGTGAATGGCACGCGTGGCGGAACCGTTACAACCGCACCCCGCGAATTCCGCCAGACTTGTCGCTCTTGGATGAACCGCGACGGCCTCCGTCTACCGTCCCGCGGCCGCGATTCGGGCGAAACGCCAGAACCCGCGGCCACCACTCGGGCAACCACGGGTTCGTCGGGAATCCGGCCAGCGTCAGGAACTGGCCCAACCAGATTTCTAGTGGGCAGCACAGGA
>JBIIGJ010000240.1:0-3081 GCA_044236455.1 Pirellulales bacterium | reverse complement strand
CGCGGTCCGCGAGATGAGACTGAGCTTGCCATGCAGCGCCGCGAACCGCTCGCGGATCTCGAACTCGTCGCGGAGCCGCGCCCAGAGCCGTTCCAGCTCCGGGTGATCCCAGAGCAGTTCCGGCGAATCATCCACGCGGGTGCCTGCCACGACGCGGTGCTCGGCCAGCAGCGCCCCGCCGAGGTTGTGGAGCAGTTCACGGGCGGCCCGTCCGCCACGCCCCCAGTGGTCGAGGTTCACGGCAAAGGGTTCGATCCGCTCGAACTGCCGCTCGATGCCCTTCTCGTGGTGCGCCAGCGACACACTCTTGGCCATGATGTCGGCGACGAGCTGCAGCTTCTCGAGCGTGGCGTCGGCCAGCACGAGCGTGTTGCCTTCGATCGCGTCCCGGCCGCTCGCATCGAGGCGGATGTCGAGCATCTCGGTCTCCCGCTCCCCTTGCGGAAATGGCTGCCGGACGTGAGGGCCGATCTGTCGGAGATACTCGACGATGCCGGCGGAGGAAGCGTCGAAAAAGACGACGGCACCGTAGCGAAAGAGGAAGGCGACCCCGCCGCCGACCAGGGCGGCACCCGCCAGGGAGCCACCGGTCAGGGAACCGATCAGCTCGACCACCAGTGGCGCAGCGCCGGTGCGATCAGTCGACCCCAGCGCGGCGAGATCGATGCCGGCGCCAGCCAGGACCGCCTGCGCCCGAAAAATGGCCTGCCCGTGACTCGGCAGCCGCGCCACCGTCACCCCCGCATTGACGTTCGCTCCATCTGTCATGGCGATACCGTCCCAACGTTGTGCGACGAAAGTGTCCAGTCGCTCTGGATGTACTGCCATCGCGGCAAGAGGCAGCGGCACAGACCGCGGCCTCCGTCCGATCATATGCTTCCGCAGAGGCCGGAGAAGGCGAATGCCTCCGGCTCATAATCCGCCGCAGGGCCCCTCTCGCATTGCTTCCGCATTGCTTCCGCATTGCTTCCGCATTGCTTCCGCATGGCGCGAGGTTCTGCGTGCAGGGTTCTCGACATCCGGGAGTACCGTCGTCATGTCATCGATCGACCGTTCTGACCCGGTGATTCTCGGACACGTCCTCGCCGAGCACCGCGACCTGTTCAACCTCATGCTCTGCGTCCGGTCCTCCTTTGCCGCTGCCGGCGGGCTCACACCCGATCGCCGCGCAGCGGTGCTCGCATCCCTCCACCATCTGCGGGATCATCTCTGCGACCATTTCAACCAGGAGGAAGAGGGTGGATTTCTGGAGGAATCGGTGGCCCGCATGCCCCGGCTCTCGGCCGCCGTGCGGTCGATTCTCTGCCAGCACCCCGCCCTGCTGGCGGAACTGGATCGAGTGATCGCAGACCTCGAGTCGGCCCCGGCGGATGCCGCGTCCTGGACGCGTGCCGACCATGCCTTCGAAATGTTTTCCGCCCACATGACGGCCCACGAGCGGAGCGAAAACGCCGTCGTGCAAGAGGGCTACAACGAGGACCTCGGCCTCATGGAGTGACGCGCCGAAGCGACTAGCCTCCCGAACCGCCGCCCTGACCGAGGGGCCGCGGAACGAACGTCACGTCCAGCGGCGTGATCTTCTCGATCTGCGCGAGGTCGAGCAGCACCGGCTGATCGCCCACGGCAGCATTCGCCGCGAAGCCGAGGAGGTGCACTGACGGCGGCCGAACGACCAACTGATGGGGCTGGAGCCGATGGTGTACGGTCCGGCCGGTGGACTCCACGCGTTCCTCGACGTCGATCTCATGGCATTCGGCGATGGCATTGCTCAGCGTCGAGATCAGGCGAGGCCGGGCGCCATAACGGGATGGATCCACACCCTCGACGTGAAAGACCTGCCTGGCATTCTTGAGCTGGTCGATCATCGCCGCCGGCACCTCGCGCTCGATCTTGTGCCGCAGCGATTCGATTCCCGTCCAGAGCACGGTCCCCTCGAACGCCCGCAACAGGTCGCGGGCCACGGTGAAAGCCACCAGCTCGAGGAGCGTGAGCGGCTCTAACGGAATCCGCTTCTCGGTCGCCACCGTCTTCGAAAGCTGCCAGCCGTATTTGCGGTCTCCCGGCAGCGGGGCATGGTCAACTGGATAACCGCAGGAGAGCAGGAAATCACAGTCGCGATGCAGTGTGCGTGACGAGAGCCGGGTGAGGCCGAGCCGCTCCTTGAGGGCGGCGATCAGGGCCTGATCGTCCAGCGGCTGCCGGGTCGTCGAGAGGATTTCGAGCAGCGCGAAAATGCGCAGAAATTGTTCGTGCCGGGAAAAGTTCGGAGGCATCATCGATTGTGCTTGTCAGTGGTGTATTGTCCGGCACCTGCCTCCATCGTGTGCTGCACCGGACAAAGCGCACACGACGGCCCGGCAAGGACACTCGCGGCCGGGGGCTATGCCAGCGGCCACACCGACCAGCCCCAAGTCCCATCCGCGACGTTGGGCACTATGACGGCACAGCCGGCACCCTTGGTCATCCTCCAAGGATGCTCTGTTGCGGCCCGCCAGAAAGAGCGGGATTATATGCCACAAGAGCGATCTTGGGGGGGGTCTGCCCCCTGTGTCGCTGTATTTCCTGGGCTCAGGCCGCCCTGCGTTGCCCGTGCCACCGCGGCCTGCCAACGGACATGCCGGCGGCATTATCTGCCCGTGAACCCATCACCGACTGCCAGACCTCGGCCGCCTCAACCAAGGAGTTGACCATCGAGAGCAGTTGCAGACGGGTCAGCCTGCCATCCTCAACCACGGTTTCAATCACCATGCGGATGTTCTCGCATTCAGCGTCGAACTCCACGCCCACGAGTGGAGTGCCTGATGCTGCTTGACAGAGGGCGAGGCAGGTTGCAGCCGCATCGGGACCGACCGCAAATGCCCGCTCCATGGTGACCCGACAACGCCGCCCATCATCCGGCGTCGTGATCTGCGCAATCGCGAGTTTCTCACCCCGCAGGTTCTTATAGCGCCGCGTGACGAAAACCAGACGAATCATCGACTGTTCGACATCGACGTGATGCCGAACACGCTCCTTTGACAACATCTCCGCGCAGCAGGCCAGGCTGAAGGCCATATCGCCCTCCATAATGAAAGAGAACCA
>JBIIGJ010000035.1:0-28933 GCA_044236455.1 Pirellulales bacterium | reverse complement strand
CTATCGCCCGGGAAGGTGAAATTGTCGATGCGCTTCTCGAAGACCACTTTCTTCTCGGCCACGTCGTAGGCGCGGACATTCGCGGACGCCCGGCCGCGGTAGAGCGTCGATCCCTCGTGCATGCGGAACTGCTCGAGGTCGATGCCGACCACGATGTCGGCATCGAGCGATTTGCCGAGCGTGGGATAGTCGACCCAGGCGTTTTCATCGATCCAGCGGGCCACTTCGCGCTGGTCGATCACGTGGGCCTTGCGCACGTTCATCGCGAGCTGCGAGCCCACCATGGTGGCGAGTTCGCGGGCGGAACTTGCATCGCTGAACTCCAGTTCCACGATCGGCTTGCAGACCACGGCCACATGCTTGCCACGCAGCCCCTTGAACTCGGCCGGTGCGTCTTTTTCCGGGGCGACGAGGTACGCCACGGTGGTGATCATCGAGCAGCCGCCGGCCACCAGCGGCAGCAGCAGGGCGAGGGCCGCGAGGCGGAAAGCGGGGCTGATCCGGGAAAGCATGCGCTGATCCTCGTTCATGTTCGCGGGTTCATGGTCGCTGGTTCATGGCTCATGCCGGGCGGCCGGAGGGCCGACGACGTCGAGGGGTGGGAGGGTAGCCAGCCGCCGTCGCCCGCTCAATGCCGCTTCCGGAGCGGCGTTTTTGCGGCGTTTGGCTGGCAAGGGGCATCGGTCAATCCGCCGGTTCTCCCAGTTTGTCTATTTCATTCCGACGAAATCCAAGGCGAGAATGCGTGCCATGGCCATGCTCGACGCCTCTACGTCTGTGACAGACAGCGATTTCCTGGCAGCCCTTGCCGCTGGATTGCCCGAGCATGCCTTCTGGTCGGCGCCGGTGGTGGTGGCCGTCTCCGGCGGCGCTGATAGCGTGGCGCTCCTGCTTGGGCTGCACAGCCTGGCTTCGGGGCAGGGGACACGCCCGAGGCTGATGGTGGCGCATGCCCGGCATGATCTCCGCGAGGAGGCGGCGGCCGATGCCGCCTTCGTGGTGGATCTGGCCGCCGGGCTTGGCATCCCGTGCGTCGTGCGCGATCTCTCCTGTCGCGAGCCGGATGGCATCCGTGGCGAGGGAATCGAGGGACGGGCGCGACGGCTGCGGCAGGAGTTTTTCATCGACGTCGCCCACCAGCACGGCGCTCGCACTGTCGTCGTCGCACATACCGCCGACGACCAAGCGGAAACGATCCTGCACCGCAGCCTCCGCGGCACCGGTCTCGCCGGCCTCACCGGCATGGCGTCGGCCCGCGAACTCAGCGACGGCGTGGCGCTCCTGCGACCCCTCCTGGCCGTGCGGCGCAGCGTCGTGCGGGCGTATCTCGAATCCTGTGGGCAACCATGGGCGGAGGATGCGACGAATGCCGATGTCCGCTACACGCGGAATTTTCTGCGGCACGAGATTCTGCCACGGTGCGAGTCGGGGCCTTATCCGGCGGCCGTAGCGTCGCTCGTGCGGCTGGGGAGCCAGGCCGCGGCAGTGGCTGGCGCCGTGCGGAGTGCGGCCGAGTACCTGCTCGATGCCCATTCGCATCGGCACGCCGATGGCGCGACCGTGCTTCAGACACAGAAGCTCGCCGGACTCGATCGGCACCTGCTCGCCGAGATCTTCGTGGCCCTGTGGCACCGCGAGGGCTGGCCCCAACGCGACATGACCGCCCGGCACTATTCCCAGCTCGCCGAGATGGCCGTTTCCTCCACGGACTCCACGGCCGCGGCCCCGCTGCCGATCGAGCTGCCGGGGGGCGTGCGGGCCCGCGTCGTGTCGGCCGGCGTGCTCGTCGTCGGCCGTGGAGGGTGACACGCCGGTGGACGCAGACGCAGCCCGCGACATCTCCGATCTCAAGGGGCTTGCCGGCCTCTCCGACGAGCAACTCGCCGCCCAGGCGGCGCGGGAGGGGTCGGACGGTGCAGCGTTCACTTTGCTCATGGAACGGTATCGCGAGAAGGTCTGGCGGGTCTGCTGGCGGCTGATGGGCAGCGAGCACGACGCGGAGGATGCCGCGCAGGAGGTGTTCGTCAGGCTGTTTTTCGAGCGGGGGAAGTTTGCCGGGCGATCGACCTATTCGACCTGGCTCCATGGCGTCGCCATCCGCACCTGCCTGATGCTCCGCCGGTCGCGATCGCGGCGGCGGCGGCGGGAGGACTCCGGCAGCGAGGAGCGGATCGAGTCGCATGCCGACGCGAAGCCGCAGGGCACCGCCGCGGTCGATGCCACCCACGACATCCGCATGCTGCTCGATGGCCTCGACGAGGAGGACCGGGCGCTGGTGCTGATGCGGTTCGCCGAAAACCACGACTACGAGCAGCTTGCGGAGATGTTCGGCACGTCGTCGGGCGCCTGCCGGATGCGAATCAGCAGGATCAGGGAGAAGCTGGCGGCGAAGGCCGGCGGTCTGTTTGGCGGGGATCGTGACACGAAGGGCTGAGACGTGACGAGCGACGGAGAAAGGGTGAAACCGATGGATCCATTCGAGCAGTTGGCCGGCGAGAAGGTGCCGCCTGTGCCGGCGACGCAGACTTTTACGGCCGGGGTGCGCCGCAAGCTGCATCCGCGGCTGCTCGTGCTGCACGTGATCGAGTTCGCCTTCGGGGCGACCTGCTGGGCTGTCTTGCATATGGCGGCCGCACTCGCCGCGGCGGCGCGGTACACGCTGACAGGCACCTGGCCCCCCCGCGACCCGTCGTCGGAGCACGATCGCAACAACCGGCCAGAAAGCAGGCCTTAAACAGTCCCAAAAACAGCCCCGAAAAAATTTTTGTGACAGGTGTGTGACACGGCGGGCCCGGCCGGCAACTCATTCTCTGGAGGCCGAGACAGCACCGCTGCACAGCACCGCTGTTCTGGCCGCCGACAGGAAAGACACTCGCCGGTGTGGCGCCGGTGGAGCAGATTGGGTTGCGGGCCAAGAAACAATTCCCGCATGGTGGGGATCGACAAGGGGAAATTCGCAATGAAAGAGTTCACGACGGTTGGGCAGACGGCTGCGGAGACCGTCAACGTGTCGAAGCAGGCGCTCGTCGACAGCTTCACGCAGGCGTGGAGCCAGGTGATCATGTTGGCTCCGAAGCTGGTGGCGATGGTGTCGGTGCTGGTGATCGGCTACGTGCTGGCCCGCTGGGTGGCCAGCATCATCACGGTGGTGAGCGAGAAGATCGGCCTGCAGACGGCCGCCGAGAAGAGCGGCTTGGCCAAGAGCATGCACGACGTGGGGATTCGGCGTCCGCTGCCGTCGATCGTGGGCGGCCTGGTCTTCTGGCTCTTGATGTGCGTGTTTGTGATGGCGGCGTTCAACATCCTCGGCCTCCAGAGCATCTCCGATGCGATGGGCGAGGTGGTGAACTACATTCCCCGCCTGCTCGTGGCGACGGTGGTGGTGGTGATCGGGCTGCTGGCGGCGACCTTCCTCCGGGGCGTGGTGGCGACCAGTGCCGATCGCGTGGGGCTGACCTACGCCGAGTATCTGGCCGGCGGCTGCTACTGGGTGCTCTCGATCCTCACCTTCATCGCGGCCTTCAACCAGCTCGGCATCCAGTTCGCCCTGCTCGAGAAGCTGATCCTGATCGGTTCGGCTGGCCTCTCGGCCGGCTTCGCCCTGGCCTTCGGCCTCGGCGGCCGCGACGTGATGAG
This sequence comes from Pirellulales bacterium, assembly GCA_044236455.1. GTDB lineage: Bacteria > Planctomycetota > Planctomycetia > Pirellulales > UBA1268 > CAMCQY01. The sequence goes on along the minus strand of JBIIGJ010000035.1, from coordinate 25,297 downwards.
CGGAATCCTTTCGGGCTACTATGTCCGCCAGCGGCTGCAGGCTGGCGACGCGGTGACCGTGGGCACGCTTCAAGGCACGGTTCGCGAGGTGGGCCCGGTGGCGACGGTGATCGAGACCCGTGAAAACGGCCTCGTGCACCGGCACAGCGTTCCCAACGCCAAGATGCTGCTGGAGGCGGTGCGGTAGTCGCGAGCAGGCAGGTTAGCGAACAGATTCCTTCGGCAGTGCACTCAAGTCTGCCTGCCGTATGACACAAGGCGAGCGGCCCAACAGGGGTCAGCCTGAATGAAACAGGGCCCGCGGTGCGAAAGCGCCGCGGGCCTTTTGTTCGGTATGCGTGTTTGCCGCCCTCCCGCAATGCCCACCCGGTCTCGTGAGAGAATCCTCGTCCCCCGGGTGGACCCCGGCTGCGTGGCGTCGGGTTGTATTCTTGACGGGAGGGTGTACGAGCGTATATGCTCTAGTCCAGGCAATAGGGAAAGGGTGACGGCTTGCCCGATGGCTCGAATTTACGAGTGGAGCGACTCATGACGACGTTGGGTTTTCGGGAACTGCTGCGGCGGCAGCCGTTCAGGCCGTTTCGGCTGGTGATGTCGAGCGGCGAATCGTACGAGGTGCGTCATCCGGAGATGGCATGGGTCACCAAGAATGACATTCTCGTGGGTACCGATCTCGCCGACGATGGCATGCCCGCGGAGTTCAGAATCTGTCCGCTCTTTCACGTGGCGACGGTCGAGCCGTTGAGCACGGATGCAGGAACCGGCGGCCGGGGAGTGTGACGCGAGGTCTGCGTGACCTGCGCTCTGGTACCCGTCAACAGTGTCGAAGCCCTGCAGGCAAACTGACGATCCAGAACAAACTGCGTCGGCGTCACCCTTTCGGGAACAGCTTCGCGATCGGGGTGCCGCCGTCGGTGAGCGGCACGGGGCGGGCTCCGTCGTAAAGCTCCTCGGCAGGGTTCGTGCCGAGGGCGGCGTGGATCGTGGCGTGGAAGTCGGGAATCGAGACGGGCTCGTCCACGATTGCCATACCGAGATCATCGCTCGTGCCAATCGCCTGGCCAGTCTTCAGTCCGCCGCCAGCGAGCACCATCGAAAAACACTTGCTGTGATGGCCGCGGCCGCCGCCGCCGTCGAACTGTGCCGGCCGGCCGAACTCCGTCGCCACCACGATCAGGGTCTTGTCGAGCAGTTTCCTCGCTTCGAGATCCTGCACCAGCGATGACAGCCCCCTGTCGAGCTCTTCGATGAGCAGATGCTGCTTGAGCTGTCCTTCATTGTGCGTGTCCCAGCCGGTGCCGTTGACGAAGCCGAGGTTGTGCGAGACCTCGATGAACCGCACGCCCCCCTCGACGAGCCGTCGCGAGAGCAGAAGCCGCTGGCCGAATTCGCCGCCGTAGCCCTCGCGAAGGGCATCCGGCTCGCGGTCGAGCGCGAAGATGTCCATGAATTCCGGCCCTGCCATCGCGAAGGCCTGCCGGGCCGCCGTGTCGTAGTCGGCCACGACCTGCGGCATGCTGCCGTCGTCGCGATAGCCCTTCCGCATGCTGTCGAGCAGTTGCTCGCGGCGTTGCTGCCTGCCGTCGGTGATCTCCGGCTGCCGCGAGAAGCCGGCGGGGCCGACCCGCGTGTCGGTGAGATAGACGTAGCCGGCCTGTGAGCTGAGGAAGCCGGGGCCCCGAGTGACGTTCGGAAACCCGATCAGCACGTAGCCGGGCACGCGGTCGTTGATCGGCCCCCGTGTGGCGGTGACGGCCGAGCCGATCGACGGATAGACGATCGTGCCAGCAGTGGGCCTTCCCGTGTGCACTTGGTTGGTCGCGCGGGCATGCTCGTCGATCACCTCATGGTGCACCGTCCGTAGGAGGGCGAAGCGGTCGAGCAGCGGCGCGCAGCGGCTCAGGTGCGAGCAGACCTGTACGTCGGGGATGGCTGTCGGAATGGCGTCGTAGTAGCTCCCGGCCTTCTTTTCCTTGGCGTCGCCCTTCGCCTTCGGATCCCAGGTGTCGATCTGGCTGGCGCCGCCGCCGAGCCAGATGAAGATGCAGTGCTCCGCCTTGCCACGTGGCGAAGGTGTTTCGCTCGAGGCAAGGAGCGGCCGCGAGCCGAGAACGGCAGGCGATGCTGCGGCAGTTGCGAGAAACGTGCGACGGGAGATCGGCATGGAAAGTCCTCAGGGTACGAAGACGAATTCGGGCGTATTGAAGAGCGTCCAGGCGAGATCCTCGGCCCGTTCCCGCCAGTCAGTAACGAGACGGGCGGTCGGCGGGTCTCCCTTCGCTGCGATCGCAGCGAGTGTTTCCTTGGCGCGGTCGGCCTCTTCCGTGAGATGGTTCGACCAGGATGCACCGAGCGGGCGTTCTTCAAGGGCGGGCAGTTTCGAGGGATCGACAAGCCGCCGCGATGCGTAGCCATCGTCGAGAAGATCTGTTGCGAGCGACCGTTCGCCTGAGGTCGGTTTGCGGCCAAGGATCCGCAGGAAGAGGCCGTCGATGAACGCGTCGAGCGGAATCTCGTCCAGGGCAAGCTGCGTGAAGCCGCTCGAATCAGAAAACTGGCTGGCCCGTTTTGCGGCCACGCCGTTGGCGATGATCGCCGGCTGCAAAGCGTTGGGATCGGTTTCTCGGTGGGTCAGCGGAGCCTGCCGCTCGGCCCGCCAGCCAAACGCCTCCATGAGCGTGACGGAATGCTGGGCGAACGGCAGCGAGAGGCTCGGCCGGTCTCGTTCGTTGCCCAGTCCTGCGAACTGCCAGGCCCGTGTGGGCAGCCCGAGGTTGAGCGACAGTGTGGCCGGGCGGCTCGTGTCGACGTCGATGTTCATTGGCTCCACATCAAAAGGCTTGCCGCTGGCGACGGAGAGCGAATCGAGCAGCTGCTCGGCCGACATCCGCCGCGGCTGCCTGCCGGCGAAGAGCGACGCCGGCACCGACTCGCCGCCGGCGGGCAGGGGGCCGCGGCCGTAGGTGTGCGACGTGAGGATCAGTCTCGCCACGTGTTCGAGAGAATAGTCGTGGCTCACCAGTTCGCGGGCCAGCCAGTCGAGCAGTTCGGGATGGCTGGCCGTCTCGCTTTCCCAGTCGTCTGGGTCGGCGACCAAACCCCGGCCGAGATACCGCTCCCAGAGGCGGTTGACGATCACCTGGGCAAACCTGCCGTTTTCCGGCGCGGTGACGAGCGCCGCCAACTGTTCCCGCGTGTCGCCTGCTGCACGCACAGCTGCGGCGGACGCTGACTCCGGCACGATGTCGTCGAAGGGCCAGGCGGGCTGCACCTCGGTGCCAGGTTCGAGCGTGACCGAGATCGCCAGCCGCGCAAGCCGGTCGGGCCCGCCCGGCACGCTGCTGGTCGCGGGCACCTTCTGCGGCGCGCGATTGAGCATCGCGGCCAGGCTGAAGAGATCCTGCTGCACGAAGCGGTGGTTGGGGGCGTCGTGGCAGCGGGCACAGTTCATCTCCATCGCCAGGAACGCCCGGCCGAGCACGTGCGCCTTGGCGGCCATCGGCACGTCGTTCTCGGTGGCCAGCGCGAATCCCCCGGGGCCACCGAAGTGGGTGCTGCCGCCCATCATGACCAACTCGGTCACCATCCGATCGATCGGCTTGCGATCGAGAAACGACTCGTGGATCCAGAACCGGAACGGGCCGGTGTTGTTGAGCGTGGGGTTGACGAGGTTGGGATTCTCGGCGAGCACGTCCTGCCAGTAGCCCACCCAGTGATCCGCCCACCGCGGGTCGGCGATGAAAGCATCGACGAGCCTGTCGCGGCGGTCGGGCCGCTTATCGGCCAGAAACGCCTCGATCTCCTCCGGCGACGGCACGATGCCGCGGATGTCGAGCGAGAGCCGGCGGATGAACGCCGCATCGTCGGCAAGCGCCGCCGGCGCGATGTCGGCGGCGATCAGCTGGGCGTTGATGAACCGGTCGATGGCGTTGTGCACCGCCCGCGCGTGCTCGGGATGGTCAGCCGAAAGCTCGGGCACCGCAGGGCCTGGTGACGATTCGACGAACCGGCGGGCTTCCTCGTGCCGCTTCTGCCAGAAGGCCGCCTGCTTCGCTGCTGCGGCCCGCCGGGCGGCCGTGTTGGCTGCCACTCGCTCAGCTTCAAGCCGTGCCGCGAGGTCGGTCCAATCCGCGTCGGTGAGCGGGATCCGCTCGTCGGAGGCCGCGACGATCGTCGGCACCTTGCCCGGCGGTCCGATGCTCGCCGAAAATTCTCCCGTCTCTGGACGTCGATTCTGGCCTCCAACGCGTACCTCGACGTGGAGCAGGTGTCGCCGGCCATCGCCGACGGTATCGACGATCACCTGCTGGTCACCGGGTTGCACGATCCGCATGCCGGCCGGCCCTGAGCGGTCAGGCACGAACATTTTTTCATGGCCGTCCGTGCGGTTCTTGGGCGGCTTGATCTCGGCCACCCGCTTTCCATCGAGAAACACGCGGGCGGCGCCCCGCGACCGCACCGTGATCTGCTGCGGGCCCGTGGGGATCAACACATGACTGCGGGCGCGGACCACGAACGGCGTGGGCCGGTCGGACCGCACGCCCGAGTCGTCATACCGCTGCGGCAAATCGGTGAACGCGAAGAACGGACGGGTGAACGACTCCGATGGGCCGCGGCCGCCGAAATACCAGGTGCCGTCAGGAACCCCCTCGATGATCTCGCAGAGCACGCCGTCTTCGGGCACGGGGGCGAGCGCGACGATGGGTACGGGTGGCACCGATTCGTCGACATCCCACCGGGCCGCGATCCGCTCCGGCGGCAGGATCGAGCGATGGATCGCCACATCGTCGAGCAGGCCCGGAAACGTGTTGGCCATGTTGCCGTTGATCGACGAACCGATCCAGACCTCGTCGTCGTCGACCACCGGCGGCTTGGTGGTGGGGCCGCCGAAATCCCACGCGCCCCCCACCGGGCGGCCGTCGATGTAGCCCCGGATCGAGTCGGGCTCGCCGAACGTGTAGCTCACGGCGACGTGGTGCCAGCCGGTGCCCGGCGAGAAGCCTTCGTCGGCGACCCAGCGATGAAAATCCTCGGTGTGTCCCTTGCGATTGTCGGCATTGCGAAACAGAAAACTGGGCCGGGCGAGGCCATCGGCAGCCGAGAGCCGCAGCGCCCAGTTCTGGTTGTCGGCGGCGACCTTTGGATTGGACGTCCGTCCCTTGCCGACGATATAGACCTGTTGGCCGTCGGTGAGTTCGAACGGGTTCACCCAGGACTCGAGCGTGATCGAGTCGCCGTTTGTGAAGTCGTAGTGCGAGTGCTCGCCCGGGTCGACGACACGGATGAATCCGCGGCCGGCACCGAACAACGCGGCCGTGTTGTCGGCGGCGAACGCATGGGCCCGCGGCGGCCGGGGGCCGGCCTCGCCGAGGACGACACGGCCGTCGATCTTCGTGCCTTCCGCCGAGAGGGTGGCCTTGTTTTCGAAACCCCAGAGGGCGACCGGGGAGTCGGCAGCCGACGGACCGGTAGCCGACGACCAGCCGGGCGTCATGCTGACAGCGAGGAAGAAAAAACGAAGCCGCAGCTTCATAGTCATCTCAACGTTCCCTGGGAAGGCCGGCGCTGGTGTCGTTGACGTTCGTCGATGTCCGAGGCGGACCGCCGCGGAACAGGCCGAGCTCGTAGCCGCGGGCCACGCACTGGGCCGCGGACGTGGCGGAGAGTTTTTCCTTGATCGCCGCCACGTGGGCGCGGACGGTCCGATCGGCGATCGAAAGCCTCCTGCAGACGTCGTCGTGGGAGCAGCCTTCCCGCAAGAGTTGGAGCACCTCGAACTCACGGGGCGACAGCGGTCCGCCGTTCTCCACGGCAGCGAGCCGGCGGGCCAGCACTTCGCCGATGGGTCGGCCGCCGTCGTGCACCTCGCGAATCGCCGCCAGCAGGTCGGAAAAGCCGACGCCCTTCGTGATGTAACCGGCCGCACCGGCCGAGAGGGCCTCGATCACATCCTGCTGCTCCTCTGACGAGGTGAGCATCAGGATCCGCGCGCCGGCTGCGGCCGAGAGGATGCGTCGCACCGCGTCGATGCCGTCGATGCCCGCCATGCTCACGTCCATGAGCGTCACGTCGGGGCGGTGCTCCTGCCAGAGCGGAATTGCTGCGGCGCCGGTGCTCGCCTGCGCGACCACGGCGAAGCCGGCATCCGCCGACAAGGCGTGGGCGAGCGCCTCCCGAAAGACGGGGTGGTCGTCGACGATCATCACGCGGATGGGCGGGTGGTGGGGCATACCAGGCACTATGAACGAGCGGTGGACGTTCCGCCATTGCCTTTACCGGCAGTCGGTGGCGGAATGGTGACGGGCGCGTCGGCGGGGAGCGTGACCAAGACAAGCGTTCCCCGGCCGGGGCTGCTCTCGATCGCCAATTCGGCACCGATCCGCAGGGCCCGCTCCTGCATGCCGCGGATCCCGAAATGGCCCTCGGCTGCGGATCGCCTGGCGACGTCGAACCCCGTGCCGTCGTCGCGGATGGCGATCCGCATGATGCCCGCGCCGCCGGTCGGCGGCTGTGTGTCGAGCCGTACGACGACTTTCGTCGCATCGGCATACTTGATGGCGTTATGAACCGCCTCACGGACAATCCGCAGCAGCTGATGCTGCACGGCGGCCGGCAGCTGTGGCCCCCGCTCGACCGGCAGGCCGTTGGTCTCGAACGCGAGCGGCATGGGGGCGAGCGGCTCGAGCAGCCGGAGCTGCGCCTGGATCGAATCGGAGAGCGAGCCCTCGACATGCACCGGGTCGCGGAGATCCCAGAGAAAGTCACGCGATTCCGTCTGCAGCCGGGAGAGCACCTGCCGCTGCTGCTGGAGAATCTCGCGGGCCCGGTCGTCGGCCGCCCCATGGGCCGCGACATCCATGCGGAGGCTGAGTGCCGCCAATCCCTGGTCGAGCGTGTCGTGAAACTCCCTGGCAATCCGCCGGCGCTCCTCGGCCACCGCCTCGGCCTGAAGCTTGCCCTCGATCACCCGCAGTTGGTGGTCGACCTGTCGCTTGAGCAGCACGATCCAGCCGGCCGCCCCGGCCGCAGCGACCGCGATCGCCGCCAGGCCCGCTGCCACCGCCAACGCCATCCGCCGCGGGGTCCACCACGGCGGCAGGCTCTGCACCGCGAGGTCGTCCGGGCTCGGCAGCCAGACCGTGTAGGCGGTCGGGACCGCCCGGTAGGTCTTCCCCTGGGCAGCCGTCACCCGGCAAAGGCCCGTCAGCTGCACCCGCGAGCCGGGCACCACGTTCGTCGCCACCCGCCCCGGCACGATCACCGTGCACCGGAGCCCGTCCGCACCGACGATCATCTCGGTGCGTTCATCGCCGTCGAGCCGCTGCAGGAGTTCACCGGCGAACCGCACGAGATCGGCATCGACCCGGTCGGTCGCATCGCCCTTGAGGCCCGGTCGTGGCTCCGGAGGCGGGCCAGAGCCGACCACGCGGCAGACGGCGTCCGACAACTGCACGCTGTAGGAGCCCATCGTCGGAAAACCGACGGCCTCTACTACGTCGCCGGCGGCGATGTCGTCGGCCTTCGTCTCGACGAACACGCTCCGTTCCGCCTCGCGCAGGAAGATACCGCCGGCGAGCGGCGCGGAGAGTGCCGTGCCGCGGACCCGCACGCGATGGTCGCCCACGTCGCTCCGCTTGAGTCCGCTCAGCGGCACGATCGCCGCGGCGAATGGATCGGCCGGGGGCTGCTCGATCACCTCCACGTCCTCAAGCCGCTTCACGCGAATGAATGGCTCGACGATCTGCCGACGCTCGTTGATGTTGCCTGCGGCGACGCCCGTGACTCGTACCAGGCCGTCGACCAGCCGGATCGAGTCGGTGTCGACCGCCGCATCTCCGGCCGACTCGATCACGACCACGACCTGTCTGCCTTCGACGCCGAGGATGAGACGGCGGCCGCTTTCCCCATCCGGCCCGAGCGACCGCACCACGCCGCTGATCTCGACCAGATGGTAATGGAAGCGGCCCGCGGCCAGTTCCTCGGGCGTGACGGGCCTCGAGGGGGGAGTCGTCCCGTGGCCGATGACCGCGATCCGTGTCGGCTTGATGCCCCCCATGATCACGCCGTGGTGGGCCGTCCCCTCGATGTGCACTTGGTCGCCGGGCCGCACGAGCGGATTATCGCCGCCGAAAACGAACGTCACGCCGCTGTCATCGGCGAGGAAGATCGTCCGCCCTGAATCCTGGAAGGAAACGGTAGCATCGAGGCGGATCAGAGCGGGCGGCGTGCCCGTGGGCGTGCTTTCGGCGGCGATCGCCCCGCAGGTGGTGAGCAATCGCTCCGAGACCGTGTCCGCACGGGCCGCGGTGGCGATCGCAGCGGCCGTGGCGAGGAAGACACAGAGGGCCGTTCGCACCGCTCCCGCACGGGCCGTCGCGTGTCGGCTAGACGATGAAATCCGAGGCATGACGGAAGCTCCTGCCGGGGCCGGTCAAACGACTCAGCCGGTGAGCCGTCGGTTGGGCATGCCCTCGTTGAGCGTGGGCCGCTCGGGCCGGCCCTTGAAAGTGTAGACCAGCCCCATGTGGTCGAGGCCGATCAGGTGCAGGATCGTGGCGTGCAGGTCGTGGACGTGCATCTTCTCGTCGATGGCCCGCAGACCCGCCTCGTCGGTGCCGCCGATCACCGTGCCGCCGGGCACGCCACCGCCGGCCATCCACATCGTGAACCCGGTGGGGTTGTGGTCGCGGCCGTTGCCCTTCTCACTCATCGGCGTCCGCCCGAATTCCCCTCCCCAGACCACGAGCGTGGAGTCGAGCAGGCCACGGCGACGGAGGTCGGCCAGCAGGCCCGCCACGGGCTTGTCCATCTGCCGGCAGAGGTCGGCATGGTTCTTCTCGATCTCCGAGTGGGCGTCCCACTTGCTGCCGGCGCCATGATAGAGCTGCACGAACCGCACGCCCCGCTCGACGAGCCGCCGGGCCAGCAGGCAGTTGCGGCCGAAGGCCGCCGTGGGCTTCTCGTCGAGTCCGTAGAGCCGCTGCGTCTCCTCCGTCTCCTCGGCGAGATTCACGGCGCCGGGCGCAGCCGCCTGCATGCGAAACGCGAGCTCGTAGTTGCGGATCCGCGCCTCGAGCTCCGTCTGTTCGGGCACCGCGGCGGCATACTCGCTGTTGAGTCGTGCGAGCAGGTCGAGCTTGGCCTGTTGTCGTCCGGACGTGACCCCTCGCGGTGTGCGGAGGTTGGCGATCGGCGGCTCACCGCCCGAGAGTTTCGCGCCTTGATAGACCGCCGGCATGAATCCGGCCGACCAGTTGCGCGGGCCGTTGACCACTTGGCCGTCGGTGTCCTGCATGACCACGAACGCGGGCAGGTCGTCGGTCTCGCTACCCAAGCCGTAGGTCGCCCAGGCACCGAGGCTGGGCCGGCCGCCGAGGATGGAGCCGGTGTTCATCTGGCAGACGCCGCCGGAATGGTTGATGCCGTCCGACACACACGACCGGATGACGGCGATCTCATCGACCATCGTCGCGGTGTGCGGCAGCCAGTCGCTCACCCAGATGCCCGACCGCCCGTGCTGCTTCCAGACCCGCTGGTCGGCGAGGACCGGTGCGCGGGCTTCACCCATCGCCGTGATCACGCTGCCAAAACTCTCCGGCAGCGGCTTGCCGGCGAGGGACTTGAGCGCGGGCTTGGGATCGAAGAGGTCGATGTGGCTGGGCCCGCCCTCCATGAAGAGGAAGATCACGCTCTTCGCCTTCGCGGCATGATGCGGCGGCCGGGTCTCGCCCCGCGCCTGCCGCGATGATGCCGCCAGCGCGGTGAGGGCCACGGCGCCGAAGCCGGCGCCAGACTTGAGCAGCCAGTCGCGGCGGCTGGTGGCGGGCTCGTGGTGGAGAATCGGCGGGTCACTCGACATAGAGAAACTCGCTGGAGTTGAAGAGCACATGGCAGAGGTCGACGAGCGACTCGTAGCGACGGATGTCCTTCACCTGCGGCAGGGGGAGGCCGTTGCGGACGAGGCTGCGGCCGTGGCCCGAGGCATCGGCCGCGAAGCCGGGCGTCTCCTCGAACGTCCAGAACGCGACGACGGCATCGGTCGGATCGCCGTCCTCCCAGAGCAGCTCCCTCTGGGAAAGCGCGCAGTTCGAGAGCCGGACGTCGTCGACGAGGCCGTCCCACACGCTCGTGACCGCGGTGCCGGTCCCCCGGGCATCGCGGCCGCCGATCGCGAACGCTCGCGGCGAGGCATGGCTGCCGACGAACGAGATCGGCACCTGCTTCACGACGAGCGGCGAGTCGTTGTCGGAGAGATCCTTGCAGAAGAACGTCACCGAGCGGTCGCCCCCCTCCGCCACCCGCACGCTGGCGGCCACGTAGTACGGCCGCTGCAGCTCCAAGTGAATGTCGGACGGGATCACCTCGTAGGGGCTGCCCTTCTTTGCGGCATCGCCCGCCAGTTGGAGGATCAGGTTCCGTGGCTTGTACTTCGACTTCTCACTCGTCACGCCGAGCGACCAGCCAGCATCAGACGTGCCGCCAGTCCACTGCGACGCGATCGTGCGGACGGTGGCGTCGGCAAAGAGCGACTGGAGCACGACATGCGCTTCGATGGTGAAGTCGGTCGTCGGCAGGCCCTCGGCAGGAGCGGTCAGCACGGCCGAGGGATTGGCCGGATCGATCACGGCGGCGAGCCCCGCGCGTTGCGGCATCCGCTGGGTGGCGACCTGCGAGAGCGTCGAGGAGTCTTCATCGAGCCGCCTACGCTGGTCGCGGAGAAAGGCCGATGCCGCCGTGACCCGCGCCGGGGAAGGCTCGCGACCGGTCACCCGGCGGACCGCCTCCGCGACGAGTGCGTCGTCGGAGGCGAGGCCGGACCGTTCCAGTTGGATCGCCAGGGCCCGCGCCCTCGCGAGCATCCACTCGCCGTTGACCAGAAAGAGCGCCTGCATCGGCGTGGTGGTGCAGTTCCGCTCGGCGCAGCTTGCGTAGCCATCGGGCGCGTCGAAGACGTCGCAGAGATCGTCCCGGGTGTTGCGCAGGCAGGTCGTGTAGATGCTCCGCCTCGGTTTCGTGGGAGGGACGCTCGGCCCCGCCATTCGGGCGTCGAGTTCGCCGGTGATCGACAGGGCGGCGTCGCGAACCTGCTCGGCGTCGAGCCGTCGGCAGTTCTGCCGCCAGAGGAGATGGTTGTGCGGATCGGTCGCCTGCCCCGCATGGGGCGTCGGCCCGCCCGCCGTCGGCGGATGGGCGCTGCGGCGGTAGGCGGCGGACGTGACGATCAGCCGGTTGACCTGCTTGACGCTCCAGCCACTCGCCACGAACTCCGTGGCCAGCCAGTCGAGCAGCTCCGGGTGAGAGGGATCCTCGCCGAGATTGCCGAAGTCGCTCGTCGTCGGCACAAGTCCCCGCCCAAAGTGCCACTGCCAGAGCCGGTTCACGAACACCCGTGCGGTGAGCGGATTATCTGGCGATGCGATCCAGCGGGCCAGCGCCGCGCGGCGGCCGGTCGATCGCGGTCCATTCTCTCCGGGCGTCAGTTCGACGGGCGGCAGAGCAGTGCCGCCGAGGACCGTCGGCACGCGGGGCTCGATCGGCTCTGCCCCAGGCTTGCCGGGGATGGTCGTCGGCGGGGCAACGGCTGAGACGTCGGCCACCGAGAGCATGGCCGGAGCGGCCGGAGGCTTGTCGGCAGCATGCGAGGCCTCGAAGTCGGTGAGCTCCTTCGTGAGCGATTCGTACCGGGCACGAGACTCGGCGGGGATCATCTGAGCGCGAAACTTTACCTGCCTGCCGGCCAGCTGCACGAGCTGCTCCTCGTGTACCGTCCGCTCGGCGGCGGGCTTGAAGAAGAGGGCCTTGATCTCCGGAGGGAACCGTTCGAGACCCTTCCAGGCGGCCTCGTCCGTCGTGTCCTGCTCGATGGCCGCAAGCTGGCTGCGGAGCTCTGCCGTCCGCTCGATGAAGGCCCGTTGTGCCTCCGTGTAGGCGGCCGAGCGGCCCGCGGACGACGAGTCGCCGTTATCCCGCCAGACCAGCGGGGCGAAGAAGGATTGCATGCTGAAGTAATCCCGCTGCAGGAGCGGGTCGAATTTGTGGTCGTGGCAGCGGGCACAGCCCATGCCCATGGCGAGGAAGACGTCGGCGGTGACGTCGGTCACCTCGTTGAGGATTTCAGACCGTTGCCGCTCGACGTCGACCTGGTTGTATTCGTAGGGTGTCTGCCGCAGGAAACCGGTGGCCGTTATGGCGGCCACGTCGTGCGGGAAGAGTTCGTCGCCTGCGAGCTGTTCGAGGATGAACCGGTCGAACGGCTTGTCGGCGTTGAACGAATCGACCACGTAGTCGCGATACCGCCAGGCGGTGGGACGGAACGCGTCCTGGCGGAAACCGTCACTCTCGGCGTATCGCGCCAGGTCGAGCCAGTGCCGCGCCCAACGCCCGCCGTGCCGCGGATCGGCGAGCAGCCGGTCGACGAGCTGTTCATAGGCATCGGCCGCGGGGTCGGCGATGAACGACGCCACGTCGGCCGGCTCGGGCGGCACGCCGAGGAGGTCGTACGAGAGACGTCGGATGAGCGTGGCCCGATCGGCTTCGGCCACCGGCTCGATCCCGGCCCGCTCCAGCTGCGCGAGGATGAACCGGTCGATCGGATTGTGGACGGCAGAACGCAACAGGCTGTCGGGGACGCCTTCGCCTGAGGGCAGGGGCGGCAGGTCGGGTCGCTGCACCGGCTGGTAGGCCCAGTAGCTGCGGTCGGCGTCGGTGATCGTGCCCTTCTGCTTTCGTTGCCTGGGGCCTGAGTCGGTGGCCACGTCTTGCTCCGCGGCTGGCAGGCCGGCGGCGATCAGTTCGGCAGCGGGCCTCGTGCCGGGCCAAGGGGCGCCCGCCGCGATCCACCGCTCGATCGCGGCGATCTGGTCGTCGGGGAGCTTGCCGTCGGGAGGCATCTCCCACGACTCGTGGCGAACCGCGGCCACGAGATTGCTGGCAGTGGGATCACCCGGCTCGATCGCCGGACCCGACTCACCGCCGCGGAGCATGCCGACCAGACTGTCGAGCCGCAGCCCCGCTTTTTGTTTTTCGGCGCCATGGCAGGAGCCGCACCGTTCGACGAGCACCGGCCTGACGCTCGTCTCGAAGAACCTCGCCATCTCCGCATCCGCCGCGGGCGGTGCCGCCGCCGCGGCGCCGGTCGTCAGAGCCGCGGCGATGGAGATGGCAAGCTTCGACCCGAGCCTGATGATCGAACGAATGGTGCTGCGAAGGGTGATCACGAGGAATTTCCGTCGCCCGAGACCGGCTGTGCCATCAGCGGTGTGGCATCAGCTGCTCTCCCTCTTAATATCGGTTGCGGCTTCAGTCGGGGCTATTGCCTGTACCGGCAGGTGGCGGCGCAATCGGAACGGCAGCTCGGGATTTTGGGGGGACGCCCACGAGGATTCGGTCGTTGTCGCTGTCGGCGATGACGAGTCGGCCAGCGGGGTCGAGGCACGCGCCGTGCGGCCGCATGAGCTGTGTCGACAGGAGGTCGGGGCCCACGGTCGTGCCGCCGCGGGGCGGCATGCCGGCCACCAGTTCGATCCGGCCGTTGGCGGGATCGTAGCGGCGGATGCAGTGGTTTTCCGTGTCGGCGATGAGCACACGGCCCTCGCAGTCGAGCGACACGTATTTCGGTCCGGCGAGAAGGGCATCGCGGCCCGGGCCGCCGTCGCCTGCATAGCCGGCTTTGCCCGACTCGTTCACCACCGTGCGGATCGTGCCGTCCTTGATCTCGATGAGGGCGTTGCCTTCCCGAAGCGCCAGATAGATGGTGCCGTCCTTGGCCTGGCAGGCCGCCCGTGGCCCGGCCAGCGGTGTCTCCGTCGCTTGGGCGCCGTCGATCGGCTTGCCCGACTGGCCGTTGCCGGCGACCGTCGTCACGGTGCCAGACGCGAGGTCGATCCGTCGCAGCCGTGCATTCTTGATGTCGGCGACGAGAAGGCTCTTGCCGTCGGCCGTGAGTGAACTGCAGTAGGCCTGATTGAACGCGGCCGTGGCGGCTGGGCCGCCGTCACCGGAAAAGCCGGCGACTCCCGTCCCCGCGACGGGCCGCACGGTGTTGCGTTCCGGGTCGAATGCCTGGATGCGGTGGCGAAACGTGTCGGCAACGTAGACCGTGCCGTCGGGACCGACCGCCACGTCGTGCAGGCCGTGGAACTGCACCTTCTTCAGATGGGTGGCGGTGTCGGGCGGAAATTGATCGCCGTTGGACGACACATGGAACGTTCCAGCCACGAACTCCACCGCGGCGTGCTTCTCGGCGGCGGGCGTGATGCGAAACAGCCGATTGCCTCGCGTGTATTCCACGCCGTACATACGGCCGTCACGATCGAACGCGATGGCGAACGGTTCGTTGACGAGTGTGGGATCGGGCTCCTTGGTGGTCCGTCCCGCCGGCGATCCAACGAGGACTTGCACCTCGGCAGAGCAGGGGGCCGCTGCCACGAGCCACGCGGCGAGGGCAGTGGAGAAGCAGCGACGGCTGACGGGCGATGGCATGGGGTGTCCTCCGCGGAATGAACACCGCAAGGATACCAGCTCGCTCGGCGCGTGCCGTGCTCAACACCTGTTGCGAGGATCCGTTTCAAGGCACGCGCATTGGTTCGCCGGCAATTGTCCCATCGCTTCCGCTCCGGGCTTGTATGAACGTCCCCATTGTCCCATCGCTTCCGCTCCGGGCTTGTATGAACGCTCCCCATAAAAGCCACCGGCGGAAGCCGGGGGATATCGGGGCCGTACTAGTGGTGCATGCCGCGGGCTTTGTAGCCGCCCTGCGTCGCGAACCATGCCAGCAACAGCGCGTAGCAGACGAACATCGTCGCGGGCACGAAGGCCGTCAGCTTGAGCGCCTGCCGGCCGCCAAAGAGACCGGCTCCCTCCACCAGCGGCTTGTCGCCCGCCGCCTCGGGGCCAGCGGATGAATTCCACCAGTCGACCAGCGACTGCTGCGCCGCGACCGCCTCCGGCTTGGCATTCTCCTTCTGCATCAGCTCAAGCGCCCGCTGCGCCTCCTTGCCGCCATCCTCGAGCACGCCCACCTTCGAGCCGTCGAGACCGACGGTCTTCATCCAGAGAAACTCGTTCTCCTTCGGCGCCTTGTAGCGGTCGTAGACAGCAGCGTTCGACTCACGCAGCTTGGCGGAGGCATTCTGATCCTGCAGGAAGCCGATGCCGGGGCCGCCCAGCAGACCGGCCGCCAGCATGCCCACGCCGCCGGCTGCGCCGATCGTGATCGCGCCCCCCTTGGGGAACTGCTCGCTCACCACGGCGAGCATCGTCGGCCAGAGGAATGTCTTGCCGATGCCGTAGACCGTGGCGGCGATCACGCACATCACCGCGCCCTCGGCATTGCCCAGCATCGTCAGGCCCGCCGCACCGAAGATGGCCGACACGGCCAGCAGTCCCAGCGGCGAGATCCGCTCGACGATCGGCCCCGCGAAGAACCGCAGGATGAACATCAGGCCGGAGGTATAGACGAACAGCAGCAAGCCGTTGGCCGGACTGTTCATGATCGTGCCGGTGATCTTGGAGATCCACGAATCCGTGCCGAGTTCCACGTAGCCCACGAGGCCCTGAATGAGCAGCAGCGCGGCGAGCAGCAGATGGCCGAAGCGGAAGCCGGTCGCTGCGCCAAACGCGGCGAGCAGGCCGGCGGCGATGCCGGCGGCCACCAGCGGCGGGAGGCCGAGGTCGCTCTTGAAGAAGAGAGCGAGTAGGCCGCAGATCACCGCGGCGCCGACGAGCCCGAGTTCACCGAGCATGTCCTTGAAGCTGACGCCGGAACTGCTGGCCTCACTCTTGGGGAACCGCTGGCCGAGCATCATCAGCCCGTAGAGCACGACCGGGACGAGAAACAACGAGATCTGGATTTGCCAGGCTACCGGCTTCGCTCCTGCGCCGCCCGCCATGAAGTAGCTCGCCAACCCGCCCAGGATCAGGCCGCCCGGCCAGCCGGCATGCAGGATGTTGAGGTAGTGCGCCTTCTTCTTCGGAAAGAGCGTGGCGACGAGCGGGTTGACCACCGCCTCGGCGATACCGTTGCCGATCGCGAACAGAAACATGCCCCAGAAGAGGCACTGGAAGGCGAGCGGCTTGCCGCCGGCCGCGAAGGCGGCGCCGGTGGCGAGCGTGAGCGCCGCCGATACCAGATGCATCACGAAGGCGGCGAACATCAGCGGGCCGAAGCCGATGCGGTCGGCGATCAGGCTCGACAGCAGGATGATGATGCCGAAGCCCGTCAGGCCACCACCGGTGATGGCGCCCAGTTCCGTCTGCGTGAAGCCGTATTGCTCCGCCCACTGGCCGAGGATACCCGCCCGGATCGAGAAGCCCACGCCCGCGGCGAGGATCGCCATGAAGCCCGCCCAGAGGAGCCGCTGGGCATTCGGCGCGGAGGCCGCTGCGGTGGAATCGAGTGGCTGGACCTTCGCGTTCATACGGAATCCCCCTTCGGAGCGATGAGCAATGGAACAAGGAATATGCAGCAAGCCGGAACCGTGTAGCCGGCGACAAGGGGGCACTATAGCAAGGGGCTGGAGTCTGGGAAAATGGCGTTTTTTCCGGGGGTCAGGCAGGTGGATAGTGTCTTGACCCTCGGCTGGGCCGCGACGTACTTTCCCCGCCCCTTCCTCTTATAGAGGCGGACACGTTGAAAGTCCCCGCCTTTCGCCTTTGGCACCGCCGTCTTGAAACCACTCGCCGACACGCTCTGGATGCTCGTGCGCTGGGCCCTGCCGGTGACGGTAGCGGGCGTGGTGGCCGCCGGTGCCATCGGCTCGAGCCGGCTCGGCGAGGAGGTGCGGGCCCGCATCCAGCAGAAGCTCGCGCAGGAATTTCCCACACTCGCCGTGCAGGTGCAGGGGGCCAGCCTCGTGGAAGGTGAGGGCATCGTGGCCCGTGGCATCTCCATCGTCGATCCCTCGCTGCCCAAGGATCGTCGGCAGATGCTCTGGGTCGACGAGGTTCGGCTGACGTGCAGCACGAACCTCGCCGACCTGATCGCGGGGGCACCCCAGATCAGGGCGGTGCGGCTGCGTCGACCGGTGGTGCATGCCGTGCGGCAGTCGGACGGCGAGTGGACCCTCGCGGCGCTCGTCAAGCGACGGGCCGGCGGCGCTGCGCCCATGCTCGTTCCGGTGACGGTGGAAGACGCCACACTGCTTGTCGACGACGTGCCGCGGCAGATACGGACGACCGTGCGCCAGATCGCGCTCGAGGTACAGCCCGATCAAAGTGCAGGCGGCGACGGCTGGGCCACAGTGCAGGGCACCGCTGCCGGCGAGCTCTTCGAGCGCGCGAGCATCGCGGGCCGCGTGGCCGTCGGGGCCGGCACGTTCGATCTCCGTGGGGCCGTGCAGGCGATCGAGTTCACGCCGCGGTTCGTCGGCATGCTGCCGGCGGGGGGAGGGAAGGCGGCGGATGACCTGCGGAACCGGATCGCCGGTCTGCGGGGACGGATCACCATGGAGTGGCAGGCAGCGGGCGCGATGGCGGCGCTTGAGTCCACCGTCTTCTCGGTGTCGGGCCGGCTCGAGTCGGGGCGGTTTGAACATGCCTCGCTGCCGTTTGCGATGAGCGACGTGACGGCGGCATTCCAGGTCGATCGCACGGGGGTGCGGTTCGAGCAACTGGAGGCGCACGCAGGCTCGACGCTGCTCCGCGGAAGCGGGCGGTATGCCGGCTGGACGGAAGCCGCCGACTTCGACCTGCTCTTGGAGGCCGAACGGCTGGTGGTGGGCCGGCACTGGGAGGGACTTCTGCCGGAGTCGGTGGCGTCGCACTGGAGCAAGCTGCTGCCGGCGGGCGAGGTCGACGTGCGGGCGCAGGTGGTCCGTCGCAACGGCACGGTCGAGCCGAACGTCTCGCTGCGGTGCCGGAACGTGTCGTTGACCTACTACCGCTTTCCCTACCGGCTCGACCGCACCGTGGGCACGGTTGTGCTGGAGGGCAGAACCTTGTCGCTCCATCTCACCGGGCAGGCCGGGGGCCATCCGGTGCAGGTGCAGGGAACGTTTCGCACGGTCGCGCCGGCCCCGGCGACCAACGAGCCGGGCGGCACCTACGGCACGCTGGAGGTGCGCGGCGACGGCATGCGGATCGACGACGGCCTGCTCGCTGCCATGCCTCCCCGCAGTGCCGACATCGTCCGCACGCTGCGGGCCTCCGGCACCTTCGACTTCGTCTTTCGGCATGAGCGATCGCCGCAGCTACCGGGCGGCCACGCCAATTCTCTGGGCATCCGCCTCGCCCAGTGCAGCATGGCCTACGCCGGCTTTCCCTACCCGCTCTCGAACGTGTCGGGCAGCATCCGCATGGAACGCGGGCATTGGACGATCCGCGATGTCACGGGATCGAACGACAGTGGGATCGTCCGGTGCTCCGGGATGCTCTTGCCACGCGGCGACAACGACGGCGAGCTCACGCTCCAACTCACAGGCACCGGCGTCGTGCTCGAGCAAGAGCTGCGCGACGCCCTTCCCGCCGGCGTGCGGCAGATCTGGGACGATGTCGATCCCCGGGGCAACGCGGAGTTTTCCGCGACCGTGCGACACCACGTCAAGGCACGGCAGACCGAGGTGGAAATTCATGCCACGCCGCAGGGCGACACGGTGTCGATCGAACCGGCATGGTTCCCGTACCGGCTGGAACGTCTCCGCGGGCAACTGCACTGGAAGAACGGGCTGCTCACGTTCGAGCGTGTCCGCGGCACGCATGACCGGACGACCGTCGCCGCCGGCGGCGTCTGTCGGTTCGTGCCCGGCGGCGGCTGGCACGTGTCGTTCGAGCAGCTTTCCGCGGATCGATTCCGCGCCGATCACGACGTGCTGCAGGCCCTGCCCGTGGGGCTGCAACAGGCTATCTCGGGGGTGAATCTCCGTGGCCTCCTCTCCCTGGCCGGATCGCTCGACATCCATTCCACGGCCGGACCGCCCGCCGCCTCGTGGGACATGCAGCTCGACGTGGAGCAGGGATCGCTCGACGTCGGCACGCCCCTGGAGCACGTGCATGGCGGCATCCGTCTCCGCGGCCAGTCGGACGGCCGCACGTGGCAGACCTTCGGCGACATGGCGATCGACAGCGCCATGTGGCGGGGCATCCAGCTGACGGCGGTGCAGGGGCCGCTGGCCATGGACGCCGGCGGCGTGCGGTTCGGCACGACCGCGGCCCGCAGCACGGAGCAGGGGACGGCGCGACGGGTCTCGGCCCGCGTGGCCGGGGGCACGCTGCTTCTCGATGGGAACGCCGCGGCCGGCGACCCCGGCGGGTTTGCCTTGACGGCGTCGCTGGCAGAATCCGACCTCGAACGGCTGGTTGGCGACACGCTCTCCGCCGCACATCCCTACCGGGGGCGTGTCTTCGGCACGGTGGAGCTGAGCGGCTCGCGGGCCGGCACACATTCGCTCGCGGGCCGTGGGCAGCTGCGGCTGCGCGACGCCGACATCTACGAGCTGCCGCTGGTGGTGGCGATGCTCAAGATGTTGCGCGTCAAGGCACCCGACCTCAACGCCTTCGGTTCGAGCATCGTCGACTTTCGCATCGAGGGGCCGCGTGCCTACCTCGACAACATCGAGCTCTCAGGCGACGCCATCAGTCTCGTCGGCAACGGCGAGATCGACTTCGACTCCAACGTCCACATGACATTCCGTTCCATCATGGGCGATTCGGCCACCCAGCTGCCCGCGATGAAGCGGCTGCTCGGCGGCGCGAGCGGCCAGTTCATGTTGATCCACGTCGATGGCACGCTCCCGCATCCGGAAATGACGAGCGAGGCGTTTCCCACGCTTGCCGCGGCCATCCAGAAGCTCCAGTCGCAGCGGCGCGGGCAGGATGGCCTGCGCAATGCGGGTCTGCGGCGGGAAAATCAGCGATGAGCGCGGGGAACAGTGTGGAGGATGGGGTTGGAATGCCGACATGTCGTCATACTGAGGCCAGCCGACGAGCGGGCTCGTGGGCGGGATGACGACGGGTGACTGCGACAATTCAGGCGTGAAAGAGGGCGTCGGATGACGGCACGACCGATCCAGTTCGTGAAAATGCAGGGCGCGGGCAACGACTACGTCTACATCGACTGCTTCGCCGAGCCGGTGCCGGCAGATCCGGCAGCCCTGGCGCCGCGGATCGCCGACCGGCATTTTGGCGTGGGTGGAGACGGCCTCGTGCTGGTGATGCCATCGGCCGTGGCGGCGGCGCGGATGCGGATGTTCAACGCCGATGGCAGCGAATCGGAAATGTGTGGCAATGGTGTGCGGTGCGTGGCCCACTTGGTGGTGGCCCGCGGCCATGCTCCGGCAGGAGCGGTGACGATCGAGACCGGCCGCGGCGTGCTGACGCTCGACGTCGCTTCCGACGGCCCTCGCCGGTCGCGGGTCCGCGTCGACATGGGCGAGCCGCTGCTCTCGGCGGCGGAGATTCCGGTGGTGATCGCCGACACTGCGGCCGCGACGAACGGCCGCGTGATCGACGCGGCATGCCCGGCGCTCGGTGCGCCGGAGGCGTGGTGGGAGGAATCCGGCCTCGATCCGCGGATGACCTGCGTGTCGATGGGCAATCCCCATGTGACCTTCTATTGCCGCGACGTCGCCCGCGTGCCGCTCGAGTCGGTCGGGCCGCGGATCGAGACGCACCCGATCTTTCCGCGGCGGGTGAATGTGCACTTCGTGGAGGTGCACGCTCCCGAGCGGGTGCGGATGCGGACGTGGGAGCGTGGCAGCGGCATCACGATGGCCTGCGGCACCGGCGCTTCGGCGGTCTGCGTGTCGGGGGTGCTCACCGGAAGGACGGCACGGCGGATCGTGGCGGAGGTGCCCGGCGGAGAATTGGAACTCGAGTGGGCGGCCTCGGGCCATGTCTTCATGACGGGGCCCGCCGAAGAAGTCTTCGAGGGGAGCTGGTGGGAGACATGAACGCAAGAAAGGAATCGGATTCGTGAAGCTCGAGTCTCCGCTGGCCATCGGCGCCCTGTCGCTTTTCTCCACGGCGTGCATCCGGCAATGGATGGGCACGCTCGATTACCGCGCGGACTTCAGCGATCCGACGGTCGATCCCGTGCATCCCGATTACCGCGGCACGAAGATCTATGTCTTCTGGCACGAAAACATCCTGCTGCCGCTGTATCTCCGCGGGCATTCCAACATCGCCATGTTGTTGTCGCGGCATCACGATGCCGACATTCTCGCCCGCGTGGCGGTGATGATGGGCTTCGGCACCGTGCGTGGCAGCACGTTCAAGGGAGGCTCGGTGGCCCTCCGCGAACTGGCGGGCCGGGCCCGCAGCGAAAACCTCACGATCACTCCTGATGGTCCACGGGGCCCGCGCCGAAAGTTGGCGCCGGGCTGCATCTTTCTGGCGAGCACGATGCGGATCCCGATCGTGGTCATGGGCTTCGGGTATGAGCGGCCCTGGCGGCTGGGCACCTGGGATCGCTTTGCCATTCCGCGGCCCTGGTCGCGGGCGCGGGGCGTGGTCAGCCGGGCGATTCACGTGCCCGCCGACCTGAGCCGTGATGATCTGGAGCGGCAGCGGGCCGGCGTCGAGCGACTGCTTGTTCGCCTTACTGATGACGCCGAGGCGTGGGCAGGATCTCGCCTGCCTCGTCCGGGCGAGACGATCATTCGGAAGGAGCCGTCGCGGCACGCCAAACAGGCGGCGCTGTTGTCCGGGCCGGCGGGCGTTTCGCTGGACGAAGAACTGTCGCGGTTCGGCCTTGCGTTGACGGAGCGCCAGTCGGATCGGCCGGCGGCCTGAGGGGAGTTACCTCGCCGACTCGATTCGTTCGAGGCGGCGCTCCATCTGCTCGAGCCGGGTGCTCATGCGGCGGAGCAGTTCCTCGATCCTGACCAAGGAGACGGGCTCGGCTGCCTGGGAACCGGCAGTCGGCTGCACCCGGCGGGTCGTCAGCGGGGCCGGCTGAAGAGAGGGGGCCTCGGTCGTTCGCCCGGCATCGCCGTCGCCAACCAACGCTCTTTCGAGCGGCTGTTCCAGCGATTGCAACACGACGTCGGCCTGCTTCGATTGGCCGCCCGGCAGGACGAACTGGATCGGCACGGGCGTGCCCACGGGTCCACGCGCCACCAAGAGGGTCAGATCCTGCGGCGAACGGACCGGTTGGTGGTTGATGGCGACAATCACGCTCCCCGGTGGCACGCCGGCCTTTGCCGCCGGCAGGTCCTGAACCACCCCGATGACGAAGGCTCCCTGGGCATCGGAGAGGTGAAACCGCGACTGCACGTTCGGGTCAACCGGCACCGTCCGCACTCCGAGCGCCGTCCGGCCCGTCGGCGCCGGTGCCAAGGCTGGCGCTGGTGCCAAGGCTGGCGCTGGTGCCAAGGCTGGCGCTGGGAGCAGGCCCACGGCGGTTGACTCCGGAGCCAGTCGCGAGGGTGCTAGGGCGGGAGGTGCCGGTAGAGGTGCGGCGGAAACAGCCGGTGAGGAATTCGGAGAGACGCTCGGGGCCGCCGACGACTGCCAGTCACGCGACACCGCTCGCGGCGGCCGGGCGGAAGCCTCCGCCACCACGTCTTCGATGCGGCTGTCACGACCCACGGCCATTTTCACCCGCTGGCCCGGCGCGATGGCAGCCAACACCGCTGCCATTTCGTCGCCATTGCGAAGTTGCTGGCCGTTGATGGCCAGCAGCATGTCCTGCGGCCTGACGCCTGCCTTGGCCGCCGGCCCATCCGGCGCCACCTCGACGACGACCAACCGTCCAGTGACCAGAGTGTCGTCGACGGCGATCCCCAACCAGCCGGTCCCTGCCGCCTCGAAGGACTGGCTCTGATCGGGCACTGGCCGTGGCAGGGCGGCGGCCGCACCCTCGGCAGGCACGACCACGGAAGGCAACTGCGAGGGAGGCAACTGAAAAGCCCCGGCGGCGGGGGGCGTGGCTACCGGGGCTTGAGGACGGCCCGGTGCGGGCGAGGCAAGCGGCGTCGCAAAGGGCAGCGAGATCGGTTCGCCGATCGAGATATCTTCCGGCTGAAAAGCGGAAGCCTCTGGAGGGAGCGTGACGTCCGGTTGCGGGGTGGCCGGAGGTGCGGCGGCGGGCTCCGGCAGGCCGGCATCCGCAACGGGGGCACCGTCGTCTGCTGTCGCGGGCTGAACGCCGATGACGACCGCGGCCGCCACGGTCAACGTCGCCAGCGATCTGGACATGAAGGTCGAACAGGCTGCCATGCCACCGGCTGCACCGAGCCATCGACCACCGTTGCCCGCACGAGCCCTGCACGCATGGCGACGAAGGCTGGAAATCCGGAGAAGGGGCATCGTGCGCATCCTGATGCGTGCCGTGAACGCGAACCTGAAACAACCCGAACAACACACGCCCACCGCTGGAGCGTGGCCGGTCAATCCGCACAACCCACACGCCAAGCGTGGTGCGGCAGTTTCACCGGTGAGGCGACAGTATAGGAAAATTTCGCGGTGCGTGCCGCTCCTTGTAAAAACAGGTTTTTTTGCGGTTTCGCACAGTTTGTGCACCGGGTGATGGAGGGCGGTGCAGTCGCGCGGCCGATGCCCATCACGCGGTGTTGCGGGCATCGGAATTGGCGACTCGTTGCTCTTTCGGCGGCGATGCTGTCATGGCTTTGACAGCAATGCTTGCACGTCTGATACTCGCCGCCCGAACAGCGATGGGAAGAACGATTCAAGGATGAACCAAGGGATTCCCCCTTTGGGCAACGGTCCGCAGGCCGTTGCCGGGGGTGTCTGGTGCACGGAGCAACCATGGCGAAAGCAGCGGTCATTGCGGCGAATGATGCCAATGTGCCGGGCTGCACGCATGCGGGGAGTGCGTCTGGTACAGCGGGCAGTGGCCAGGACCGTGATCGCATGGCGTTGGTGAGGCGGATCGCTGATGCCCTGCGGGAACGGCTTGGGGCGGAACGGTATGCGGTCTGGTTCGGCGATGCCGTGGGCATCGAGGTGGAGTTTGCGGGTGCCGAAGTCGGTGCATCCGCCGACGGCGGATGCGTTGTCGTCAGCGTCGGCAATGCGTTTTCGCAGGAATGGCTGAAACGCACGTTTCGGACCGATGTCGAGGCCGTCGTGCGGGCGGTCTGTGGCGGTGCATGGTCGGTCGTCTGGCGGACTGCCCCTGTGACGGCACTGGTGCCGGTGGCGGCCCCGCCGGCCCCCGCGGCCACCTCCGGGAGCATGCTGCGGCCGGTCGCCGCAACCCGGCCACGTGACGCCGTGCGTCCACCGCGGACCGCAGCGATCATTCCCGCCCATGAGCGTGCCGCAGCGACTCCAGCGGAGGGCCGCGGCATCGGCCTGCGTCGGCAGGCGGCTGGCCTCGATACCTTCGTGGTGGGCCCGAGCAACCGGATGGCGTTTGCGGCCGTCGAAATCGCGGCCTCGCGTCCTGGCGAGATGGCGCCGCTGGTGATTCATGGTCCGAGCGGCGTCGGGAAGTCGCACCTGCTCGAGGGGATCTGTGGGCGGTTTCGCGACCTGCATCCAACCGCGACGACGCTCCTCCTCTCGGCGGAACAGTTCACGACGAGTTTCCTGCAGTCGCTTCACGGCAGCGGCCTGCCCGGTTTCCGTCGCACCTGCCGCAACGCCGACCTGCTGGTGATCGACGACCTGCAGTTTTTCGTAGGCAAGCGGGCGACGCTCATGGAGGTGCAGCAGACCGTCGATGCCCTCCATCGGCAGGGGCGGCAGATGGTGTTTGCCTCCGACCGCGATCTCTCGTCGCTCGACGGCCTCGGCCCGGAACTCCTGACGCGGCTGCGCGGGGGCATGATCGCCCGGATTGAATCGCCCGACTACGACGTCCGTCGCGGGATCGTGGCGGCCGTCGCAGCCAAGCGGGGCATGGCGCTGCCCGACGAGGTGCTCCACTACGTTGCCACGCATATGACCCGCCACGCGCGGGAACTGATCGGGGCACTCAACCGCCTGGAGGCCACCAGCCACATGCTGGGCCTGCCGGTAACGGCCGGCATGGCGGAGGAGGCTCTGGCCGATCTCGTGCGTTCCAGTGCCCGGAGCGTGCGGCTGGCCGACATCGAGCGGGCCGTCTGCGCCGCCTTCGGCATCGAGTCGGGCAGCCTGCAATCGTCTCGCCGTGCCCGCACCGTCAACCATCCGCGGATGCTGGCGATGTTTTTGGCCCGGCGGCACACGACGTCGGCGCTGACCGAGATCGGCACTTACTTTGGCCGCCGCAGCCACTCGACGGTGATTTCGGCGCAGAAGACCGTGGGAGAGTGGGTGGCGCAGCGGTCGCGGATCGTGCTGGCCGACACGACGTGGGACGTGGAAGAGGCGATCCGCCGCGTCGAAGACGTCCTCCGCGCGGGCTAGAACG
>JBIIGJ010000123.1:0-8639 GCA_044236455.1 Pirellulales bacterium | reverse complement strand
ACCGCTTCTCCACCAGCCGCTCTTCGAGGCTCGACTTGTAGCGGACGCTCGACTCCGGGCCCTCGAAGCCGACGATGCGGCGGTCGATGCCCGTGGCCCGGCGGAGGACGCGGCCGCGGTCGACGTCGAACTCGATCGTGCCGTCCCAGATCCGCTCGAGCAGCCGGGATTCGAGGCGCGGGTCGTCGATGGGCGTCAGCACGGTGGTGTTGACCCGGATCGTCGCGATGCCATCCCGCACCGCCACGAGCTCGTAACGCAGCCGCGTGCGGACCGCCTTCCGCAGGCCGCCGGGAACCTCCACGACCACCTCCTGTGGCACGGTCCACTCCGCCCCCTCGGCCACCGGCCCCTCCGGCAGCGGCACGACCACGAGGTCGCCCGTGCTGGAGGGCGGACAGGGGCGGAGATCCCGCCGCTCGAGCACGCGGCCGCTGCGGTCCACCACCAGCCGCGAGAGCGGCACGCCGAGGCTTCCCTTCACCTGCTCGTAGCCCGGCGGTGCGGGCTCGTCGCCGCGGCTGCTCCAGCGGAGCTGTCCGCGGTCGCTGGTGCGGGATGTCATGGTGACGTCATCGACGGAGTGCTCGAGCGTGGCGTGGCCGTCGGCATCGACGGCCACCACGGTCCACGTCTTTCGCGAATCAGTGGCCGTCTCCGTCGATTGTGACGTGGCGCCGACCGTGGTTTCAGTGATCGCGCGGTGCGACACATCCATGACGAGCTTCTCGTGCGGGTCGAAGCGGTATTCGAGCGTCACCTGCGGCGGTTCCGGAGCAGCGTTGTCGGCGGCCCCGCTGGCCGTGGCAAAGGCGGCGAGCAGGCAGAGCAGCAGCAATGCATGCGACCATCGCCACCGCGGCTGTGTCATGAACCGCCTCCGTCGGATGCCTCGCCTGCGCTTGGCGCCCGTGAGCCGGTCCCGTGGATGCCACCGCCCCACTGCAGCTTGTCACGGAGCGTGCGGTAGTAGCCGTGCGTCCGCGTTTCTACGAGCGTGAATCGCGGGGGCGCCCGCTGGATTCGCACGCGGTCGGCGGCCACGACGTTGGTGATCAGAAGTCCGTCGACCACGCAGGCGGAGCCCTCGTTGGGCCGCGGGACGAGCAGTTCGAAGCTGCGCTGCGCAGAATCGACGACGGTGCGGTTGGTCAGCGTGTGGGGATTGAGCGGCGTGAAGACGAAGGCGTCGAGATCCTTGCGGACGATCGGGCCGCCGGCCGAGAGGTTGTAGGCGGTTGAACCGACCGGAGTGCTGACGATCAGGCCGTCGGAGCGGTAGGTGGTGGCAATCTCGCCATCCACGAACAGGCAGATCTCGATCATCGAGAACGGCGGGCCCGCGAGGATCGAAGTTTCGTTGAGCCCCAACTCGCGGTGGATCGTCACGCTGTCGCGGATCACCTCGGTCTCGAACATGAGATGTTCGACCAGCCGAAACCGTCCGGTGGCGATGTCAGCGAGGGCTGCTTCCGCCTCCGAAATTGCAAAATCGGCGAGGAAGCCGAGCGTGCCGAGGTTGACGCCGAGCACGGGCACCTGCTCGTAGCCCATCCAGCGGGCCGTCCGCAGGATCGTGCCGTCGCCTCCGAGCACCACGACCAGGTCGGCACAGGACCCATCCTGCGGATGGAAGCGGCCCACGCTCCACTCGCTCCGTCGCGCGAGCCGGCAGGTGACGCGATGGCCGGCCTTTTCCAGCAACGCCTGCAGGCGAGGGGCCGCCGTCACGACCGCCGGCACGTCGCCGGAGCCCGCGATCACCAGGTTGAGTTGTTGCGGCGAGGGATGCTCGGGAAGCAACCGGGAAAGAGTGGTCATGGTTTGGCACGCCGGGGGAAAGAAATGGTATCCGGAAGTCTGTTCAGCGTTGCTGCTCGGGTGCCGATGTGCGGCACTACCGGTGCGTCGTGGCGGCGTCGACCACCGCGCGGCCCGCAGGTCCCGGGCGGGGCTCGCGGCCGGCCAGGTGGCGACAGGCGGCCGCGATGCCGGCGGCGTCGAGCCCCAGATCGGCCAGCAACTCGCCACGCTCGCCGTGTTCCACGAACCGATCGGGCAGCCCCAGTCGCCGGATCGGCACGGCGTGAACGCCCGCGTCGTTGACGGCCTCGAGCACCGCGCTGCCAAAGCCTGTCGGCAGGGCATTCTCTTCGACGGTCACCACCCACGGGGCCGACTCGATCCACTCCGGCAGGCGGGCGTCGAGCGGCTTGACGAAGCGGGCGTTGACCACGCCGACTTCGAGACCATCGTCGCGGAGCCGTGCCGCAGCCTTCAGCGCGTCGCCCAGCAGCGTGCCGCAGGCGACGATGAGGCCGTCGTGTCCCTCGACGAGCATCTCGGCCCGGCCCATCTCGATCGGCGGCCGTTCTCCCCCGTGGTGTTCCACCACCGCCTTGGGATACCGAATCGCCACCGGCCCGTTCTGGGTGAGGGCCCAGTCGAGCATGGCCGTGAGATCGTGTTCGTCGCCGGGGGCCAGCACCGCGAGGTTGGGAAAGAGGCGGAGGTAGCCCAGATCGAAGGCGCCGTGGTGCGTGGGGCCGTCGGGGCCGGTGAGGCCTGCACGGTCGAGCATGAATACCACCGGCAGATTCTGCAGGCAGACCTCCTGGAAGATCTGGTCGAACGACCGCTGCAGGAAGGTGCTGTAGATGTCGACGATCGGCCGGCAGCCCACCTTGGCCTGGCCCGCCGCGAAAGCGACGGCGTGGGACTCGCAGATGCCCACGTCGAAGAACCGCGTCGGGAATTCCTCGCGAACCTTCTCGAGCTTGTTGCCCTGGCACATCGCAGCGGTGAGCACGGTCACCCGCTCGTCCCGACGCATGCAGTCGCCGATCGCAGTGCTGGCAGTGTCGGTGTAGGCGCGGGCCGACGACTTCTTGATCGAGACGATGCAGTCGTCGTCGTCGCACTCGAACGGTGCCGGCGTGTGGAAGAAGACGGGGTCATCCTCGGCCGGCTTGAAGCCGTGTCCCTTCTCGGTGAGCACGTGCAGCAGGATCGGCCCCTCCTCGTCCTTGACCAGTTCGAGGTAGCGGATCAGGTTTGGCAGCGAATGTCCTTCGACGGGGCCGAAGTACCGTACGCCCATCGACTCGAAGAGCATGCCGCCATGGAGCGTCGCCTTCAGCGAGTCCTTCATGTTGGCGATGATCCGTTCCATCGACTCGCCCACCATGGGCACGCCCTTGATCAAGTCCCTCCCCTGGTTGCGGATGCCCCGGTACCAGGGGTTCGTGCGGATCACATCGAGATATTCGGCGAGTGCCCCCACCCGCGGGCAGATCGACATCCGGTTGTCGTTGAGGATTACGATCAGCCGCTTCTTGAGAAACCCGGCATTGTTGAGGGCCTCGAACACGATGCCCGAGGGGAGCGCGCCGTCGCCGATCACGGCCACGCTCCGGCGGTCGCCGCGGCCGCAGAGGTCGTCGCCGCTGGCCAGGCCGAGGGCGGTCGACACGCTCGAGCCGGCGTGGCCGGTCATGAACAGGTCATAGGGGCTTTCGTCGGGATTGGGGTAGCCCATCAGGCCACCCTTGGTACGGATCGTGCCGAACCGGCCAAAGCGGCCGGTGATCAGCTTGTGGGGATAGATCTGGTGGCCCGTGTCCCAGATGAGCCGGTCACGGCTGAAGTCGAAGACCCGATGCAGCGCCAGGCAGAGTTCCACCACGCCGAGGTTCGAGGCAAAGTGAGCCGTCCGGCTGGCCGCCACCTCGCAGAGCGCCTTGCGCATCTCGGCAGCCAGCTGCTCGAGCTGTTCAGGCGAGAGCCCCTGGAGATCACGGGGCGACATGATGGTGGGAAGGATTGCGGCCATGGCTTATGGGAACATCCTGTTCCCATCCTAGGGGGCTCGGGCTTCCTGGACGACGTTGTTATAACCGCCGGCGGCGTTTTGAGAGCCGCCACGGCGGCTTTGGCTAATGATTGCGGCGGACGATCCAGTGGGCCAGCCGGGCCAGATCGTCGGCCGCCTTGCCCATTCCGCCCACCGCCTCGACTGCCTCCCGGGCCAGGGCATTGCCCCGCTCGCGGCTGGCTTCCAGGCCGATGACGGAGGGAAACGTCAGCTTGCCGCGCTCCACGTCCTTTCCCACCCGTTTGCCGACCGCCTCCTCAGTCCCTTCGGCGTCGAGGATGTCGTCGGCAATCTGGAAGGCGAGACCGAAGGCCCTGCCAAAGGCGGCAAGCATGGCGTGCTGTTCCTGGCTGGCCGCCACCGACAGGCCGCCCAGTTCCAGCGAGGCGCTGAACAGCGCCCCTGTTTTCCGGCGGTGGATCCGCTCCAGCCACGCCACCCGCTCGGCGGCCGGGGCTGTCGCCATGTCGCTGACCCAGCCGCGTTCCGCCGCCAGATCATCGGCCTGTCCGCCCACGAGCGCCTCGCCGCCGGAGGCGCGGGCCAGCACGAGGCAGCCCCGTCCGGCGGTCGCGGCCGGCAGGCCCTCGGCGAGCGTTTCGAAGGCGAGTGCCTGCAGGGCATCGCCACAGAGGATCGCGGTCGCCTCATCGAACTGTCGGTGGCAGGTGGGGCGGCCCCGACGAAGATCGTCATCATCCATCGCCGGCAGGTCGTCATGCACGAGCGAGTAGGCGTGGATCATTTCCACCGCCAGTGCCGCCGGCGTGGCCGCTTCCCAGGCCCGCTCCACCGCAGCCTCGCCTTCCTTGCTGCACGCGCTCGCGGCCCAGAGCACCAGCGCCGGACGCAGCCGTTTGCCAGGGGCCAGCAGCGCATACCGCATCGCATCGAAGAGCCGGGGCGATGCTTCGGAAGAGAGCGTGAGCACCGAACTGAGTCGGGCATCGATGAACGAGCGGATCCGTTCCAAAGACTGCATCACCGCCGCGTCGAGATCCGGAGCGTCGCTCAATCCGATCATGGCGGCCCGTCCATGGCGTCTGGGAAGCGTCTGCCGTCGGGCAGGCTGTGGATGCCACTCTGCTGGGGAAATTTCGGAAATTTCCAACCCCGCGGAGGACTGGGAATATTAGCCGTCTTCGCCGGCATCGTCCATCCCCGGCAGGCGTTTCGGCCGGCCTGTCCGGGAGGCGGGACGGGCCACGCGTCGAACGGACGTGTCACCGTCGGTGGCCGAACCTCCGCTTGTCGGCCGACCGGACTTTTCCGGTGCGGTCGCTCCTTGTCCGATCTCTTCCAGGATTGGCCGGCCCTGGTCATCGATCCTCACCAGCAGCCGCACACGCTCCTCGACATCCGCCAACTGTTCGTGAAGACGTCGCAGGATCGCCACGCCCCGCTCATAGGCTCCGATCGAGTCGGAGAGGCCAAGAGCGCCCGATTCCAGTCGATTCACGAGCTCGTTCAGCTCGGCCAGCGATGTCTCGAATGGCACGGCTGCGGGCTGGGCGGGCTGGGATGAGTTTGCGGACTCTGCGGCTGAGGGCAGTTCAGGTTTGGCAGGCATCGTTCGAGGTCCTTTCCACACGGCTCCAGATTTTTCCATCGGACAGTTGCGTGACCAGTGTCGCACCGGGCTCCACGCCCGCCACCGACTTGAGGGCTGGTGCCGCCGGGCATGCCGTCGCGACGGCTCCCGTCTCGAGCAGGTCTTGGTCGGCACCGATCGACGTCACCGACCAGCCGCGGGCCAGCAATTTGAGCGGGCTGCCTGCCTCCAGGCGGGCGGCCGCCGCGGCGAGCCGCTCGTGGCCACGATCGACGGCTGCCGCGGCCAGGCGATGCAGCCGGGCTGTCTGCTGTTCGAGCATGACGGCGCGGTCGCGGACGAGTCGGTCGGGGTCGGCAAAGATTCGCGATCGCGCGAGCTGGGCGATGCGGTCACGGGCCATGTCAATCCGTCGCAGGAGTCCCGTCTGCAGCCGTCCGCCCATCATGTCGAGCGTGGCGGCCACCTGTGGCCCGTCGGGCGACACGCGGACGGCGGCATCGGTCGGCGTGAGGGCGCGGAGATCCGCGACGAGGTCGGCGAGCGTGACGTCGATCTCATGGCCCACCCCCGACACAACAGGAATCGGCGAGGCGAAGATCGCCCGCACGAGCACCTCCTCGTTGAAGCTCCAGAGATCCTCGAGGCTGCCGCCACCGCGGACCAGGGCGATCACGTCGACGGCCGGCACGAGTTGTGCGGCATTGGCCAATGCTTCGGCCAGTTCTTCTGCCGCCCCCGCGCCCTGCACCCGCGACGGCACGACGATCACTTCGGCGCACCGCCACCGCGAGAAGAGCGTCGTGAGGAAGTCGGCGATCGCCGCCCCCGTGGGGCTCGTGACCACCGCGATCCGCCGCGGGAAGGCGGGGATCGGCCGCTTGCGGCCCGGGGCGAAGAGGCCCTCGCGTTCGAGCGATGCGTGCAGTTTCTTGAGCCGCGCCTCGAGACTGCCGGTGCCCACCGCATG
The DNA here is from genome assembly GCA_044236455.1 of Pirellulales bacterium. Classification (GTDB taxonomy): domain Bacteria; phylum Planctomycetota; class Planctomycetia; order Pirellulales; family UBA1268; genus CAMCQY01. The sequence goes on along the minus strand of JBIIGJ010000123.1, from coordinate 2,243 downwards.
CAGCCGGTCGATCGTGAGCTGGTAGGTGCCGCGTGGGGGATAGAGTTCGATCCGGCCGTGGCAGACCACCTGCAGGCCATCCACGGGCTCGATGGCCAGTGACGACAACGTCCCCCGCCAGACGACGGCGCGGAGCAGGGCGGATTCGTCCTTCAGCGACAGATAGATGTGGCCCGAGGAGGCCCGCACCAGATTGCTGATCTCGCCGGTGATCCACACGTCGGAGAACCGCGACTCGAGGTGCTCCTTGACGCGCGACGTGACCTCCGACACGCTCAGGGCGTCCTGCGGCGGGCTGCGACGGTCGGAAACCTGGCTGTCGTCCATCGCGGCACAGTGTAGCACCAGCGCGGCGGCATCGGCGCCGCGGCCTGCTCCACGCCCCGAACCAGCGCGACCCAACCGGACTACGCATGCCCGCTCAGCCCCTGCCTCCCTCGGTGCCCACGCCCGCCGGTGACGCTGCGTCGTCCTCCGCCGCGCCGCGTGGCGCGCTGTTGATCGTCTTTCTCACGGTGTTCATCGACCTGCTCGGCTTCGGCATCGTGCTGCCCGTGATGCCCCGGCAGGCGGAGCCCTACCTCGCCGCCCTCGGCCTATCGCCGATCGCCGCCGGCGCCACGATCGGGATCCTGTTCTCCGTCTTCTCACTGATGCAGTTCATCTTCAGCCCGATGTGGGGCCGCCTCTCCGACCGGATCGGCCGCCGTCCGATGCTACTCCTGAGCCTGCTGGGGTCGGTCGTCTTCTATGCGCTTTACGGGTTTGCGGTCACGTTTCCCGCCGAACGCGCCGCGACGGCGCTGGCGATCATGCTGCTGTCGCGGATTGGCGCGGGGATCGCAGGCGCGAGCGTCGGCACGGCCGCGGCGGTGATCGCCGACTGCACCACGCCGGAGAACCGGGCCCGTGGCATGGCCCTGATCGGGATTGCGTTCGGCGCGGGCTTCACACTCGGTCCGCTGATCGCCTATTTCGGCCTGGCGCTCTTTCAGCAGCAGCCGTGGGGCGTGGGGGCACTGGCGTCGATGCTCTCCTTTCTCGCGCTGCTGATCGCGATCTTCGTCTTCAAGGAGACACGCCGGCCGGGCGCCCGCGCGGCGAAGGAATTCCCCAGCATGTCGCGGACGGCGGCCGTGCTGCGAATGCCCCAGGTCGGGGCCCTTGTCCTGATCTATTTCCTCTCGATCTTCTCGTTCGCCAATTTCGAGGCCACGCTGGCGCGGCTGACCGAGTCGGCCTTCAGGATGACCGACGACGACAACTTCCTCGTCTTCGCGTTCATCGGCCTGATGCTGATGTTCGCGGGCGGCCTCTATCGCCCGCTGGCCAAGCGGCTGCCGGAGACTCGGCTGCTGGCGGCGGGCGTCGGGCTCATGATCCTCGGCCTTAGCTGCGTGGGATTCGTCGCCTGGGCCGTGCATGGCCGGCAGCCGGAAAGTGGTTGGCCGCTCGAGAAGCTCTTTTACCTGGCAGCCGCGGTGTCGGTGGCGGGATTCGCCTTCGTGAATCCTTCGGTGTCGGCGCTGATCTCGAAGAGCGCCGATCCCGACCGGCAGGGGGAGGTGCTCGGCGTGAACCAGTCGTTCGCGTCGCTCGGCCGCATCCTCGGGCCGTTCGTGGGATCGATGCTGTTCGCCATGAACGCGACGCACACGTTGCCCTACGTGGCGGCGGTGGGGGTGCTTTTGCTTGTGGCTACGCTCGTGTCGCGGCTTGGCCGGTGATCGGTGGCCGGTGGTCTTGGAATCGCCGGGCGGGCTCCCCGAACACGCTGCGCTCGCGGGCGACGCGCCGGGCGGGCTCCCCGAACACGCTGCGCTCGCTCGGCGGCTCGGCGACGGCGTCGGGGATGATGGTGGGCGATTGGCGCCGAGGCGCCTGATGCTCGCTTCGGTGTTCGGGGAGCCCGCCCTCGTAGATGGGCATGGCAGGATGCCATGCGCAGCACCAGCCGGCGGAGGCCGGCCAAGCAAAAACGACAGGATGTCGTGTTTTGTGTGAATACAGCCGCCCGCCCTTCCGGATTGCATGGCAGGATGCCATGCGCAGCACCAGCCGGCGGAGGCCGGCCAAGCAAAAACGACAGGATGTCGTGTTTTGCGTGAATACAGCCGCCCGCCCTTCCGGTTTGCATGGCAGGATGCCATGCGCAGCACCAGCAAACTGCGTTTGCCAAGAGGCTGGCTGAGGACGGGCATCCGCCCGTCAGGGCGACAGGATGTCGTGTTTTGCGTGAATAC
>JBIIGJ010000002.1:0-92114 GCA_044236455.1 Pirellulales bacterium | reverse complement strand
CCGCGAGCCAGGCGTCGCCATGCAGCACGCCGAACGACACCGACGCCACCAAGAACGAGAACCAGGAGAACTGGCCGAGTGGCACGGTGTCGGCATCCGCGCTGATGCAGCGGCGGATGACGAAGCCCCGGAAGAACAACTCCTCCGCGATCGGCACGGTGATCGTCGAACCGGCCAGGCGAAAGAGCAGCCAGATCGTCCGCCACGGCTGGCTTAAGTGCAGCGGATCCTGGCTGACTGTGGCCGCAGCAGAAGAGACCGCTGCGGCCGGCGTGAGCAGCATCCAGATCACGAACGCCACCACACCGAAGGCGACCGCCTCCAGTGATATGCGGGATGTCCGCCAGGGCAGGTCGTGCCGCAGGGACCAGAGCACGCCCGCCGTGACAATCACCCGGACGGGATAGAAGACGTCGAACCCGGCCGTGAAGGCCTGCGTGAGCATCGTGGCGGCCGTGAGTGCCAGGAACGGCAGGAGGCAGGTCGTCGAGGAGAGGTGCGAAGGCAGCGGAACGCTCCCCTCGGCTGGGATCGTGAAAGGGACGGGCGCAGGCAGGCCGCGGGCGTCACCGGCCGTTGGTGGCGATAGTCCTTCGGGCTGCGTGAAGAACGGCATCTGCGATGCCCCCCAGATCAGCCCCAGTCCAACGGAGAGAAAGGCGATCCAGCCGGCGACGGAGTGGAAACCTTCCACGGCGATGTCGGGAGAAATCCAGATTCCGACGAGAATCAGCGAGGTGATCCGCACCACGTTGGCCAGCCACATCAGCATCGCACCGACGGGAATCAGCAGGAGCGCCTGAGGAAACCGCAGGATCCGCCGAAACCACCAGAGATAGCCTGCCAGCAGCGTGGTGATCAGGCCGATGCCGTGGAATCCGGAACATGCGGCGCCGACGTTGACACCGAACGTATCCGTGCCGATGACGAACTCGCTGGGTCTGACAACCGGCCCGTCGGCGAACGGGCCCAGCAGCAGTTCGACGAGCCGCATGGTCGTGCCGCTGCTGACGGTCCAGAACGTCATGGTGAGGTCGCCGACGTTCCAGGCCGTCATGGCAAACGCCGTGAACAACACCGCGTTGCCCAGGAGTTGCCTGACCAGCCCGAGCCGGGGGGCGATCAAGGCCAGCGAAAACACGAACCAGGAAACCGCCACCCCCGCAGTCGCCAGTAGGCTGCCGGTGTCGCCGAACCCCGTGTTGCCGAACATGGTTGGGGGGCCGCCCGCCGCCAGCCACGTGAGGGCGGCGAAGACGCCCGCAAACGAGAGAATCTGCCCCGCGACCAGCAGCCATGAAACGGCCGCGTCACGATACTCGTCCCGGTGCTGCTCGATGTGCGACCGCAGCCCGCCGAAGACCATCAGCACGGAGACGGCCGCCCACCGCTTGTACTGGGTCGCCAGCAGCCAGTCGCCGAAGAACCAGCCGACAATCGCCGCTTCGGCGGCGAGAAGAATCGCCAACACAGTGACTGCCCGCCACGGTCGGCCAGCGTTACCACCGGCTTGCTGCGTCGAAGAGGAAGCCGATGGCGTGGCATGCATGACGGAAAACCTGGTGCGCGGGTTCCCCATGATCAGGGAAACCCGCACGCCGTGGGGATTACAGGAACTTGCGACGCTCGAGCAGCGCCAGCGACCCCATCACGACAGCCAGGACGCTGCCGAACGAACCGGGGTCGATCTCGGGCACGCTTGGGGGACCTGCATGACTCGTGCCTGCCAACGCGACAGCCCACATGGCCGCAGCAACTGCGACCAGCTTTGCAAGGGGACGACCTAGACGCATGGAATTCTCCTTCTTCGCGTTTTTGCGGCGAGGGCTGACCCGGAATTGAGCAGCCCCCGTTGAGGTATGCCCCGGAGTTTGGTCGCGGCTCCCCCCCTTGTCAATCAACGGGCCGGGCGGGACGGCCACACGCCCCGGAACTGAGCCCTGCAACAATGAAGTTGCAGCGGGTGTGGATCACCCGCGAAACGAGCCGGTTTTTATCGGTTGCGACCGGTCTGTGCGGTTTTGGCCTGCACGGCTAGTCTGGCGGCCATGCAACCGCAGCCCTTTCCATTTCGCATCGTCGGGTTCGACCCTGGTCTGAACACCACCGGCTACGGGGTCGTGGAATGGTCGGGCTCCACGGTCCGCCTGCTCGAGGCGGGCACGGTCCGACCCCGCAGCGAGTCTCTCGAATCCCGACTGGCTGAGATTCACTCCGGCGTCCGCGAGGTGCTCGAGGCCTTCCGGCCCGGGGCGATGGCGATCGAGCAGCTGTTCGTGCACTCCCGTTTTCCCAAGACGGCCATCCTGATGGGGCACGCGCGGGGCGTGATCTGCCTCGCCGCCGCTCAAGCGGGCCTGGCCGTGCACCACTATCTGCCCACCCGTGTGAAGAGCACGCTCACCGGCAACGGGCACGCCGGCAAGGAACAGATGCAGATGGCCGTGCAGCGCGAACTTGGCCTCGTCAGCCGGCCTGAACCAGCCGACGCCGCCGACGCCCTGGCCATCGCGCTGGCTGATTATCACCTTCGGCTGCGGCCGCTCCACGCAGGCACCCTCGTGGATCGCATCGGGAGCAGCCGGCCATGATGACCACGGCGAACACGACGACCACGACGTTCCATCCGTGGGACCGATATCACCAGGCTTTCGCCGGGGGCTTTTATTCGAACGAGCCACCGCTACCCATAAAAGCCCGGAGCGGAAGCGATGGGACGACCATCACCACCAGGATTGGGAGACTGCCATGATCAAACGGGTTTCCGGAGTGCTCGAGCGGGTGGAGCCCAGCGGCGTTGAATTGTCGCTGGGCCATGCGGTGCACGAGGTGCTCGTACCGGAACTGGTTCGCCGCGGCCTGCAAGCGAAGCTCGGCCAGACGATCACGCTCCACACGCTCGAATTCCTCGAGGGCAACCCCACGCGGGGCAACATGGTGCCGCGGCTGGTGGGCTTTCTCAGTGAGGTGGAACGGGAGTTTTTCGAGCTGATCTGCGAGGTGGACGGCGTGGGCGTGCGGAAGGCGCTTCGCGCCATCGTCCGGCCGGTCGGCGAGATCGCCACGGCCATCGAGGAGCAGGACGCCGCCCTGCTCTCCACGCTGCCCGGTATCGGCGCGGCCACGGCCGAGCGAATGATCGCCAAGCTGCGGCGCAGGATGCCGAAATTCGCCCTGCTCGTGGCTCGCGAGGCCCCCGATCAGGCCGGTCCGGGCGCCGACGTGCTCGCCGAAACCTTCGAGGTGCTACGGTCGCTTGGCCACTCCGACACCGAGGCCCGCCGGCTCGTGGACGGCCTCCGCGAGGGCAAGAAGAAATACAAGGACGTCCAGGAATCCCTCGAGGCCATCTACCGCCAGATGCACCGGGGACGGTAGCGGGGGCGGAACGTCTTGCTGGTGCTGAGAGGCCGCATTGGTTCGCCGACTGCGGCATGCTCGTCGCCGGCGGATTCTGCTACGGGAGGCTCTTGGACGAATCGTGAATCGCTCGTGAGTCGCAGAATTCACCGGCTCCTGCGCGTGCCTCCGACCGGCTCCTCAGCATCTGGATTCACCCGAAACATGGCATCCTGCCATTTCCGCTTGGCAAACGCAGTTTGCCGGTGCTGCGTTTCTCTACCGGAGCAGCAGTTTTGGACGAGGTCAGGCTCCCCGGACACCGAAGCGAGCATCAGGCGCCTCGGCGCACCACGCCTTCCATCGTCCCTGACGCAATCGCCGAGCCGCCGAGCGAGCGAAGCGTGTTCGGGGAGCCTGACCGGCGCGGCACCATCGTCAGGGGTCCAGCACTCCCCTGCCCCGGATTTTCGCCGGTGGGGTAGGATGCGTGCTGGAGACATCCCATGGAAAGCTTCCGTCAGCCCACTGTGCAGGCCGTCGATGATGCGCCCCAGGAGGATCGCGCGCTGCGGCCGCAGCGGTTCAGCGAGATGGTCGGGCAGCGGGCCGTGTTCGAACGGCTCTCGATCGCTGTCGATGCGTCGCGGAAGCGGGGCGAAACGCTGGGCCACATTCTTCTCGACGGGCCGCCGGGCCTCGGCAAGACGACCTTTGCCACCTGCATCCCGAAGGAACTCGGCACGACGCTGCAGATCGCCAGCGGTGCGGCGCTCGCCGCGCCGAAGGACCTTCTCCCCTACCTCACCAACGCGGCGGAAGGATCGGTGCTCTTCATCGACGAGATCCATCGGTTGCCGATCGCGGTCGAGGAGTTTCTCTATCCGGCGATGGAGGATTTCCGGATTGACATCACGCTTGGCGACGGCGTCTCGGCCCGCACGATCAACATGCCGCTGCGGCCGTTCACGCTCGTCGGGGCGACGACGCGGCCTGGCCTGCTTTCGGCGCCGCTCCGCGACCGGTTCGTGATGCGGGAACACCTCGACTTCTATTCGATCGAGGACCTGGCCGAGATCGTGCGGCGGTCGGCCGTGAAGCTCGACATGCCGATGGACGATGCCACGGCCGATGAGATCGCCCGCCGCAGCCGAGGGACGCCGCGGCTGGCCAACAACCGACTCCGCTGGATCCGCGATTTCTCCACCAGCCGGGCCCAGGGCCTCATCGACGTGGAGATTGCCCGCACGGCGCTCGAGATGCAGGGCATCGACGAACTCGGTCTGGATGGTTTTGACCGCCGCTACCTGGAGACAATCCAGCGGGTGTTCGCCGGCGGGCCGGTCGGCATCGAGGCGATCGCGCACACGATGAGTTCGGCCCCCGACACGTTGGAAGACGACGTCGAGCCCTTTCTGTTGCGGTGCGAACTGGTCGTCCGCACACCACGGGGCCGTCGTCTGACGCCTCGGGGCGAGGAGCACCTCGGGGCAATGCCGAAGATTGGGCCGCAAGGTCGCCTGTTTTAGATCTCCTGTCGTGAAAGCCGGCTCTTTGAGACGCGAAACCTGCTTTTCTGCGGCGATTGACCGAGGGGATCGTCGTTGGGTAGAGTACGCGACTCAACCCTCCGTCCAGTAGGTGATTTCATGGCTGTTCCCAAGCGACGTCAATCGAATCAAAAGACCCGTTCCCGCCGGGCGCACGATTTCCTCACGCCCCGTCAGTTGACGTTCTGCTCGACCTGTGGCAAGGCCGTGCCTACGCACCGGATCTGTGGCAATTGCGGCCACTACATGGGGCGGGCCGTCGTCAAGACAGAGGAATGATCCCGTTGGCAGCGGCGACTGCAGGAAGCACGGCGGAGACCGCGGTGAAAATGGCATCATCCGCTCCTGCGACCGGTGCCGTGTCGCTTCTGTTTCCCGGCCAGGGTGCCCAGACCGTGGGCATGCTTGGTGACTGGTGCGACGGTCATCCGTCAGCCTTGGAACTCTTCACACGCGCCTCCGCCATTCTGGGCTACGACCTCGCCGCCATCTGCCGGCAGGGGCCGGCAGAGAAGCTCAACGCCACGTCGGTCAGTCAGCCGGCGATCCTGGTCACGAGCCTGGCAGCCTTGGAGGTGCTCAAGTCCCGCGATCCCGCCCTCGTGGACGGGGCCGCGATCACGGCAGGCCTGTCGCTCGGTGAATACACGGCGCTCGTATTTGCGGGCGCCATCGATTTCGACAGTGCCGTCCGGCTGGTGGATATCCGTGGGCGGGCCATGCAGGAGTGTGCGGGCCGACGCGGGCCGGACGGTGCGGCGGCCGGCGGAATGGTCGCCGTGCTGGGAATGGAACGCGACCGCGTGGCGAGTTTGTGCGATGAATGCCGAGGCGGTGACGTGCTGGAAGTGGCCAACGTGCTCTGCCCGGGCAACGTCGTGGTGTCGGGAGCCGAGGCGGCCTGTCGTCGGCTCGAAGAGGCCGCCGCCGCTGCCGGTGCGATGAAGTGCGTGCGGCTGGAGGTGGCCGGCGCCTTCCATACCGTGCTCATGCAGGAGGCCGTCGAAAAACTGGCCGCCGCGTTGGCAGAGACCACTATCCTTTCGCCGAGGATTCCCGTCGTGAGCAATGTCGATGCCCGGCCGCATGCCGATCCGGATGAGATTCGCGGCCTTCTGGCGCGGCAGGTCTGCGGCGTCGTCGAGTGGCATGCCTCGATGAGCTATCTGTTGTCGACGGGCGTTCGAACCGTGTGCGAAGTCGGGCCCGGCCGGGTGCTACGGGGCCTTCTCAAACGGATCGACCGCAGCGTCGCCTGCACCGGAGTGCCTGAGTGACGTTCTGCTGACTTCCTGAACGGTCAGGCTCCGCCTGTCGCTCTCTTCGTCCACGCATCGCATACCAGCCGATTCCAACAACGCCCAGGAGCCAATCATGAGCGACAGTAGCAAACAGCCTGCTTCTTCAGCCGATGCGAGTTCAGGACCGAAGCGACTGCACATCGACCTTGCCGGGCAGGTGGCCCTGGTGACGGGGGCCTCGCAGGGGTTGGGCAGGGCGATCGCCGAGGCCTTGGGGGCAGCAGGGGCATCGGTCGCCCTTGTGGCGAGGAGCGCCGGCAAACTGGCCGACGTGGCGGCGGGCATCCGGGCCGGCGGCGGCAGAGCCGAGGAATTTCCCTGCGACGTCTCCAAAGGGGAGGACGTGGCGAGGGTCGTTGAGCAGGTCGTCGAGAAGCTCGGCCGGCTGGATATCCTCGTCAACAACGCCGGCGTGACGCGGGACACCCTCCTGCCCCGAATGAGCGACGAGGAGTGGGACGAGGTGCTCACTACCAACCTCCGCGCCCCGTTCCTCTTCATGCGGGCCGCGAGTCGCCCGATGATGCAGCAGCGGTATGGAAGGATCATCAACGTGGCCAGCGTTTCCGGGCTGATCGGCAATCCCGGCCAGGCGAACTATTCCGCCTCGAAGGCGGGGCTGGTGGGCCTGACGAGGACCGTATCCAAGGAGTTGGCGGGACGAAAGGTGACGGTCAACGCCGTGGCTCCTGGGTTCATCGCCAGCGACATGACCGCAGCGCTCGGCCCCGCCCTGCTCGACGAGGTGAAGAAGCGTGTGCCTGCCAAGCGGCTCGGCGAGGCGTGGGAGATCGCCGAAGCGGTGCTCTTCCTGGCGGCCCCCTCCTCCGCCTACATCACGGGGCAGGTCCTGGTGGTGGACGGCGGGCTGATCGGCTGATAACCCCCCCCTCAAAAGTTTGCGTCACGAGCCGGCACCGCCAGCGGTTGCAGGGGAGGACGTCTGCAAAAACGCTGCGAAGCGGAGGGTATTGGCGGTGCAGAGGCCATTTTTCCCGGTATGGACATTTCTGGTCGGCAACGGTTATATCTTCCCCGAACCCCCTGAAGTTCGTCGCCGTCTCAGGTGGAGCGAGGCTTTTCAGGCGGTTTTTCGCGTCCGGTTGTCAGGAGGATTCATAAGGTGGCTTCAGTTCAAGAACGAGTGATCGACATCGTCGCGTCCCAGTTGGGTGTGAGCAAAGAGCAGATCACCCCCGAGACGTCTTTTATCAATGACCTCGGGGCCGACTCGCTCGACACCGTTGAGTTGGTCATGGAGCTCGAGGAAGAGTTCGAGATCAACATCCCGGACGATGCGGCCGAGAAGATTCAAACGGTTGGTCAGGCTGTTGAGTTCATCGAAAAGCACCAGTCCTGATTTTCTCTCCTTCTCATCCGGGGCGGTACGTTGCATGAAGCGACGCGTCGTGGTGACGGGCCTGGGCGTCGTCACCTCATTAGGCAGAGCTGTTGAAACCTTCTGGGATCGCATTCTGCGCGGAGAGAGTGGCGTCGGGCCGATCACGCTGTTCGACGTCGCGGGCTACAAGGTCCAGTTCGGCGGCCAGGTGCACTGGGAGGCCGAGAAGGAGGATATCTCCAGCCCCAAGGAGTTGAAGCGGCTCGACCGCTTCAGCCAGTTCGCCATCGCCGCTGCAAAGGACGCCGTCGCCGGATCGGGGCTCGACTTCTCGAAGGAGGACCCCTTTCGGTGCGGCGTGGTGATCGGTTCCGGGATTGGCGGGCTCTGGGAGTTCGAGACGCAGGAGGAGCGGTTGCTGAACAAGGGCATCGACAAGGTCTCCCCCTTCACGATTCCCAAGCTCATGGTGAATTCCGCCAGCGGTCATGTCTCCAGTCTGTACGGGATCAAGGGCCCCAACTTCGCTGTCGCGACGGCCTGTGCCAGCGCCGCCAATTCGATTGGCAGCGCCCTGCGGGCCATCCAGTACGGTGATGCAGACGTGATGATCACCGGGGCGAGCGAGGCCGCCCTTACGCCGATTGGCCTGGCTGGTTTTCAGAATATGCGTGCCCTCTCGTTTCGGACCGATGCTCCGCAGAAGGCCAGCCGGCCCTTCGATGTCGATCGCGACGGCTTCGTGCTCGCCGAGGGGGCGGGGGTGGTCGTGCTGGAAGAGTTGGAGCATGCCCGGAAGCGTGGCGCCCACATCTACGGCGAACTGATGGGATACGGTGCCAGCGGCGACGCGGGCCATATCACCCAGCCCGACGAAGAGGGCCGCGGTGCCGCGCGGGCGATGGAGATGGCGCTTGCCGATGCGGAACTGAATGTTGACCGTGTGCAGTATGTCAATGCGCACGGCACCAGCACGCCATTGGGTGACAAGGCCGAGACGGCCGCGGTGAAGCGTGTGTTCGGCGAGCATGCCAAGCGGCTGGCGATCTCCAGCACGAAGAGCCAGTTGGGGCACACGCTCGGTGCCAGCGGTGGCATCGAAATGGTCGTCTGCGCCCTGACGATTGCCCGGGGGGTGATTGCCCCGACGATCAATCTCGACACCCCCGATCCCGACTGCGATCTCGACTACACGCCGAACGTCGCCCGTGATGCGAAGGTGGATGTGGCGATGTCGAACAGCTTCGGATTCGGTGGCCACAACGCCAGCCTGGTGCTGGGACGATTGGCTTGACGCGTCGCCTCCTTCCATGTCGCCGCGTCAGTGTCGGCGTCTGTGATGCTGTCCGGGATGCGAGGGGACGACTGGGTGCAAGCTGGGCGAAAAGTTGATTCAGTTGATTCAATAGCAAGAAGCGCAGGAAGAATGACATGAGTGCCGCTCCAGAACGCCGCGTCGTGATCACGGGAATGGGTGTCGTCTGTCCGCTCGGCCTCACGCCCGAGGATCTCTGGGCCGGTTTGGTCGAGGGCCGCAGCGGCGTCGGCCCGCTGGAGTCGTTTCCCAGTGCGGGGTTGCCTCTGCATCATGCAGCCGAAGCCCATGCCTTCACGGGCGACATCGATAACTTCGGGCCGCTCGACGGCGAGCGGAAGAAGGCGATCCGCAAGGGGCTCAAGGTGATGTGCCGCGAGAGCCAGATGGCGGTGGCCGCCGCCCAGCGCGCGCTTCATCACTGCGGCCTGTTCGCGGCCGACGCGAAGGCCGGCAGTGTGCAGCCGGAGCGGTTCGGTTGCGTGTTCGGGTCCGACTACATGCTCACGCTGCCCGAGGATTTCACCGCCAGCGTGGCCAAGTGCCGAGGTGCAGACGGTGCGTTCGAATTCGATCGCTGGGCCTCCGACGGCATGCCGCAACTCACGCCCCTGTGGCTGCTCAAGTACCTCCCCAACATGCCGGCCAGCCACATTGCCATCTACAACGACCTCCGCGGGCCCAGCAATTCCCTGACGCTCCGCGAGGCGAGCGGACACCTCGCGCTCGGTGAGGCTACCATCACCATTCAGCGCGGTGCCGCCGACATCATGGTCGTGGGCGCGACCGGCACCCGCGTGCATCCCATGAAGACGGTGCACGCCCTGCAGAGCGAGCAGGTGGCCTTGGAGGCAGCCGGTTCAGGGAGCGATGATCCGACTCGTTGGAGCCGTCCCTTCGACAGGTTGCGAAGAGGCATGGTCCTGGGCGAGGGGGCTGCCGTGTTCATCCTCGAGGAGTTGGAGCATGCCCGGGCGCGAGGGGCTGCGATCCATGGCGAGATCGTTGGACACGCCGCCCGGAACGTGAGTGTGGCGGGCGGTGTGGGGCTCAAGCAGAAAGCCTTGGCGCTGGCCATGCGCCGGGCGCTCTCCATGGCCCAGGTCACGGCCACTGAACTCTCCCACATCCACGCCCACGGCGCAAGCACGGTGGTTGGCGATCGCGAGGAGGCCGCGGCCATGCATGATGTCCTCGGACCGGCCGCCGCGACGATACCGACGGTGGCCGCCAAGAGCCACTTCGGCAACCTGGGAGGGGGCAGCGGACTGGTCGAGTGCATGGCCAGCCTGTTGGCGATCCGGCATGGGGAGCTCTTCCCGTTGCTCAATTTTGAGGAGCCGGATCCCGAGTGCCCGGTCCGGCCCGCCCGCCGCGGCGACCCCTCTGGAAAGGTCTTTATTTCGTCGGCGGTCACCCCGCAGGGGCAGGCTGGATCGGTCGTGATCCGTGGCCTGGCTCCTTGACAGTTTTCCGCACGTGCCGTAACTTTCACGGGTTGCGTCACGTCTCAGAGGCTGCTGGTATCGCGGATCCCTTTCCAAACACCATCGGGTGTTTCGGCGCCCATGTCCCATGGCGTCGGCTTTGCCGGCAGTGCTGCAACTGCCAGGCGGCTGGCGGTGCCATCTCTCGGACATGACGGTGATGTGCCAGGTCGACAGTCGGGCCGGACGTTGGGCAGTCAATCCGCATCTCGCGGCTTGGATCGCCCAATGCGTCTCCGGATCGCACGGCCTGGCAGACTGCCCTGACCAGACCGCCCTGATGGGGTCGCACGACACACGCCCGAGCGATCGTTCGAGAAATTCATGAAGCCAGAAGAAATCTTGCGGATCGTCGATGCCATCCATCGCGACAAAAACATCGACAAAGAGGTCGTCTTTCAGGCGATCGAAGCGGCGCTCGTCACCGCGCTCTCAAGGCAGTACGGAGAGACCGCGCAGATCACGATCGCCATCGACCGGGCCAACGGTCGTCTCACTGGGACGCATGACGGCGCCGAGATCGACACCGCCGAACTCTCGGGCCGTATCGGTGCGCAGACCGCCAAGCAGGTGATCATCCAGAAGATTCGCGAGGCCGAGCGGGATGCGATCCACGATGAGTTCGAGGAGCAGGTAGGCCAGATGGTTTCCGGGATGGTGACGCGGGTGGAAGGTGCCACCGCCTCGGTCTCGTTGGGGGCCACGGAGGCCATCCTGCCGAGGAGCGAGCAGATTCCCGGCGAGAGCTACCACGCCAACGAGCGGATTCGGGCGACGATCTTCGAGGTCAGGAAGGTCGGAAGCCGCGTGAAAATCATCCTGTCGCGGATCCGGCCCCAGTTGGTCCAGCGGCTGTTCGAGCAGGAGATTCCGGAGATCGCCGATGGCGTGATCGAGATCCGTGCGATTTCGCGTGAGCCTGGCTACCGCAGCAAGGTGGCGGTGATCAGTTCCGACAACCGCATTGATTGCGTCGGGGCCTGCGTTGGCGTGCGGGGCAACAGGATCAAGAACATCGTCGAGGAGCTCGGCGGGGAGCGGATCGACATCGTGCGTTGGAGCGAGGACCTGCAGGTGCTCGTGCCCAATGCCCTGCAGCCGGCCGAGGTAGACGAGGTGATCCTCTGCCAGATGCTCGGCCGCGGGATCGTGCTCGTGCGGGAGGATCAACTGTCGCTGGCCATCGGCCGCCGCGGGCAGAATGTCCGGTTGGCGAGCAAGTTGTGCGGCTGGGACATCGAGATCATGACCCGTGAGGAACTCGACCAGCAGATCGAGCGGGCGGTCACCGGTTTCTCCTCGATCGAAGGGCTTGATGAATCGGTGGCCGAGCGGTTGGTGGGCGAGGGTTTCCTCTCCTACGACGACCTGTCGGTGATCGAACCCGACGATCTCATGGAAATGGGTGGACTCTCCGCGGAGGCGGTCGACAAGATCGTGGCCGAGGCCGAGAAGCGGGCTTCGATGGCGGAAGTGGCGGCGGCCGACGAGCGACGCAAGCAGCGCGAGCAGGACAGGATCACGAAGGCCACGGCCGATGCCGATGCTGCCGAGGCAGCGCTCGCGGTGGACGCCGGGGCCCAGGACGCAGCGGCGGCCGCTGGCTCGCAGGAAGCCGGTTCGCCAGCGGAGGCGGTGCCCCCGGCGGAATCGTGATCGGCGGTGGCGGTGTTCAGTCGTTCGGGTTGGTGTTGGAATTGGATCTGAGGGCTGGTGGCCGGGATAGTCCGGCGCGGAGGCGTTTGCGTGGCGGTTCGCATCTACACACTTTCGAAAGAATTGAAGATCGACAGCAAGGAGCTGGTCGATCTGTGCACGCGCGCCGGCATTCAGGACAAGGGGTCGGCGCTGGCGAGCATGTCCGACGAGGAGGTCGCCAAGCTCAAGGACTTCATCGCCGGAAAGTCGCGGCCGGCTGAGCGGCCAGCGGCTGCCGGCCCTGCAGGCCCTGCCGTCACTCCCGCGGTCCCAAAGCCCGTCGCGCCCGTTGCTCCGCGGGCTCCAGGAACGCTGAAGCGAGAGGACTATATCGCCCCCGCCGGCGTCGCTTCGCGTGGCAAGCCGGCGGAAATCCAGTCAGGAAAGCCTCCTGCGGCCGAGCCGCGGCCGCGGCCAGCCGGACTGAGGCCTGCAACGGGTGACGGCAGCAGGCCGATGCCCAGGCCGGCCTTCAAGTTACCGCCACTGCCTGCCGCCGGGCGGCCTCAGGCACCTCGCGTGTCGCAGGAGCCCGCGGCCCAGAAGCCAGACGTCAAGCTGCCGCTCGATGCCATTCGCAGCGCGAAGGCCGGCGGCGCCAAGCCGTTGGCGGAACACATGCGGAAGCACGAGCAGCGGCAGGCTGAAACGCCGCGTCCGAGGCCGGGTGGCGGCCTTGGCTTGCGCGGTGGCATGGCCGGGGGTGCAGGGGCTGCGCCGCCGCCGCCCGTGGAGCCGGGCGGCCGTCCGCGTCGTACCGTCGCCAAGCCACATACGGGCAAGGCTGATGACCTGCTCGGTGGCCGCGAGCAGCGGCAGCTGAACCGCAAGCGTGTCTCGGAACCTCGCGGCGACGACGAGTATGGCATGGGCCGCCGTCGGCGCGGGTCGCGACCGCGGCGTGGGGCGACCGTGTCGACCGCTGCGCCCCGGAAGACGAATGCCACCATTCAGGTGCCCTGCACCGTGCGCGCCTTCTCCGAGGCGATCGGCCTGCCTGCCAGTGAAGTCCTGAAAAAGCTGCTGGCTTTCGGCATGGCGACGATGCCGAGCATGGCGTCGATGCTCGATCGTGACACGGTTGAATTGCTGGCCGCTGAACTGGGCGTGCAACTCGACCTCAAGACAGCCGAAGATCTCGAGAAGGAGCTTCTGGCCGGGTTCGATGCGGCGGACGAGGATCCCACCCTGAGGCTGTCGCGGGCCCCGGTGGTGACGTTCCTCGGCCACGTCGACCACGGCAAAACGTCGCTGCTCGACAGGATTCTGGGCATCAATGTCGCCTCCCGTGAGAGTGGTGGCATCACACAGCACATGCGGGCCTACACGGTGCAGCGGAACGATCGCCCGATCACCTTCGTCGACACGCCTGGCCACGAGGCATTCACGCAGATGCGTGCCCGCGGTGCCAATGTCACCGACTGTGCGGTCATCGTGGTCGCCGCTGACGACGGCGTGATGCCGCAGACGGAGGAGGCGATCAGCCACGCGCGGGCCGCCAACGTGCCGATTGTCGTCTGCATCAACAAGATCGATCTTCCAGGCGCCGATGTGCAGCGGATCTATCAGCAACTGGCCGCCAACGAACTGCTGCCGACCGAGTGGGGCGGTGAGACGGAGGTCGTGAAGACCAGTGCCGTCACGGGAGCCGGCATGGACGAACTGCTCGACACCCTGCTCACCATCGCTGAACTGCATGATCTCCGGGCGAACCCCGAACGGGCTGCCGCCGGCGTCTGTCTCGATGCCTCGATTCACGAGGGACGGGGCGTGGTTGCCTGCATGCTCGTGCAGAAGGGCACGCTCAAGGTCGGCGATGCGATCGTCTGCGGCGAGTCGAGCGGCCACGTCAAGTCGATGCACGACACGCTCCTGCGGCGGAAGGTCGCCGAAGCCGGCCCCTCCGTGCCGGTATTCGTCAGCGGCCTCGACGTGGCTCCCGGCCCGGGCGATCGGTTTCAGGTGGTCGATTCGATCGCCCTGGCCCGCGAGGTGGCTCTCAAACGCAGCGGCATCAGCCGCCAGAGCACGCTCGTCAGCGCGCCGGTGCATGTGACATTCGAAAACCTGCTCGACCGTCTCGGCACCCAGAAGACCCCCACGCTGAACCTCATCCTCCGGGCCGACGTTCGGGGGTCGATCGAGGCGATCCTCAAGGAACTGCAGAAGCTCGAGCATCCGGAGGTGAAGATCCGGGTGCTGCAGGCGACGGTGGGCGGTGTGACCGAGGCCGACGTGCAGCTTGCCGATGCCTCCGATGCGGTGATCATCGGCTTCAACGTGGTGCCCGACGAGCGGGCCCGGTCGTTGGCTGAAGATCTCGGCGTGCAGGTGCGACGGTACGAGATCATTTACCAGGTGACCGACGACCTGCGGAAGGCCCTCGAGGGCATGCTCGCACCCGAGAAGCGGGAGGCGACGCTCGGCCGTGCCGTGGTGCAACGGACATTCTCGATCAGCCGCCTCGGTGTGATTGCCGGTTGCCGGGTCATTTCCGGCATCATCGCCAGGAACGGCAGGCTCCGCATCATCCGCGACAGTCGCATCGTCGGCGAATACGGGATCGAGTCGCTGAAGCGGGAGAAGGACGATGCCCGCGAGGTGCGCGACGGCCTGGAATGCGGCATCAAGCTCGCCGGCTTCAATGACATCAAGGAGGGCGACATCCTCGAGTGCTACCGCGTCGAGGAAGTCGCACGGACGCTCTCGTGAGCACGCGACGACTTCTCAAGGCGGCCGAGGCGGTGCGGGAGGTGGTCAGCATGGCCATTCTCACGCAGGTGCGCGATCCGCGGGTGAAGGACGTGACCGTCACCCGGGTCGAGATGGACCCTGACATGCGGGCCGCCACGGTGCATGTGTCGGTGATGGGCAGCCCTGCCAAGGAGGAGCTTGCCCTGCGTGGACTGGCGAGTTCCGCTGGCTTTCTCCAGTCGCAGGTGGCCGAACGCATCGAGACCCGCTACACGCCCCGTCTGAAATTCCAACTCGATAGCGGCGTGAAAAAATCGATCGAGATTGCCCGCGTGCTCAGCGAGGTCTTGCCCAAGTCATCGCCTGAATCGACGCCTCTCTCGACGTCTGGAGCGGCCACGCAATCAACAGAAGAAGAACCGGCATCGAAAGACATGGCAACGGCACTCCCGAAAGGGCCGGTGAGCCAGATGGACATGGAGAAGTCAGGGGAACACGCATGACAGCACCGAAGCAGTCTCAGTCGGGGCGGAAGCCACTCATTGCCAAGCTTCACAAGGCCTTGAAGGGCCACTACAGGCCCGTGGTCGCCAATACCGGGCGGTCGATGCTCGAGCAGGTGCTCTTTGCCTGCTGTCTCGAAAACGCCCAGCATGATGTGGCTGAGAAGGCGTTTGCGCGTCTGCTCGAGGGCTACTTCGACCTCAATGAAATTCGCGTGACGACGGTCGCGGAACTCGCAGAATCTCTGCAGGGATTGCCTGACCCGGCACGGGCGGCGCTGGCGCTGCGGCGGGTACTCCAGGGGGTTTTCGAGTCGACCTACAGCTTTTCACTCGAGCATGCCAGGAAGCATTCGATCGCCCATGGCATCAAGACGCTCGAGCACATCCACGGCATCCCGCCATTCGTGGTGCAGTATGTCGCGACCACGGCGCTCGGGGGGCATATGGTCCCGCTCGACCTCGGGGCGATCTCGGGCCTCTACCTGACGGGGATCATCTCCCGGGAGGAATATGATTCCGGCAAGGTTGTGGGTCTTGAGCGGCTGATCGCGAAAAAGGCCGGCCTTGAGTTCAACTCACTGCTGCACCAGTTTGGCGCCGAAGTCGTGGGCAGTCTCCATGGGACGGCCGTCAAGAAGATCCTGCAGGCAGTGAATCCCGACGCGCTGAAGGAGCGGTTTCCCAAGCGTGGTGAGCCCCTGCCGGCCCCGAATCCACCGCCGCCCGCCGCGGGCAAAGAGGGCCGTCGGGCCGCCGAAGCGGCGCAGACCGCTGCCGAGGAACACCGTCCCGCCGGGCCACAGGCCGCGGCCCGGCCTGCCGGCAAGACTCCGCTGCCGCCGCCCGGCGCCGGTCCCAAACGCGCCGCCGACGGTACGGCGAAGGCCGGTGGAAAGACGGGTCCGAAGCCGTTCGTGGTCAAGCCCAACGTCGGCAAGCCGATCACCATCAAGCCTCAAACGGCTGCGGCTGTTCCCGAGGCCAAGCCTGTCGCGGCCAAGCCCGGGCCCGCGAAGGCGGGAAAGAAGCCAGATGGCAGTGGAAAGTCGGCGGCAGCGAAGAAGCCGTCGGCAGCCGATGCGAAGCACAAGGCCAAGCAGCCTCCAAAGCATGCCGCCGGGGGGAAGAGCCATTCCTCGCAACTGGCGAAACGCAAGCCGCGCTGACAGAACCTTCGCAGATGCCCGCAGGACCGCGGGTCGGACAACGATTTGGAGAAGCTCCATGGCAGGACATTCGCACTGGGCGAACATCGCCCGCAAGAAATCGGTGATCGACGCCAAACGCGGCAAGCTATGGAGCAAGCTCGCCAAGGCGATCATTGTGGCCGCCAAGCACGGCGGCCCCGATCCCGATGCCAACCTGCGGCTCCGCTATGCGATCGACGCGGCGAAGGCCGTCAGTATGCCCAAGGACAACATCCAGCGTGCCATCCGCACCGGCACGGGCGAACTCAAGGGGGGCAACCTCGAGGAATCGATCTACGAGGGCTATGCCGCTGGCGGTGTCGCGGTGATGTGCGAAATCCTGACGGACAACAAGAACCGCACGGCCCCGGAGATCCGCAAGATCTTCGAAGTGTGTGACGGGAAGCTTGGGAGCACCGGCTGCGTGGCCTACCTGTTTCAACGGTTGGGGGTGGTCCGCGTGCCACAGGCCTCCAGCAGCGAGGACCAACTGATGGAGCTGACGCTGGAGGCTGGGGCCAGCGACGTGAAACTCGTGGGAGACCGTTGGGAGGTGAGCTGCGAACCGCAGGCGATGGCTGCCGTGATCGAGGCGGTGCAGAAGGGCGGCCTGCAGGTGGAATCAAACGAGATCGTACGGATGCCGACCAACACGGTTGACGTGGACGACGTTGATACGGCCCGCAAGGTGCTCGATCTGGTGGAGCGGCTCGACGACCACGACGACGTGCAGAGCGTGGCCGCCAATTTCAGCATTCCCGACGAGGCGCTGGCCCAGCTGGGCTAAGGTTTCTCGGGCGGGGTCGGATGCTCGACCTGCGGCCAGTAGGTGTCGAAGTCGAACTGCGGGCTGTTGTCGAGATCGTGACACTCCAGGCAGTTGTTGACGGCCTTCTGTTTGCCCTCTGGCGTGGCGATCGACAGCGTTAATTCGTCGCGAAGGCGATCGCGCTCAGTGACGCTCGCCCGCACGTCGCCGCGTTCGACGGCCGCGTGGGCCGCGGCCGGCCCGTGGCAGTTTTCGCAGCCCTGGTGGGCCAGGTGCGGCGTGACCTTCATGCCGGCAAAGCCTCCTTCGAACGGCTCGTACCGCTGGGGGGCCCAGCCGACGACATGGCAGGAGAGGCACTCGGGGTCGCCGTCGCGGCGAGGTTTCTGTTCTTCCAGGGTGGTCAGGGCGGTGGCGTGGGGCGTGTCTTTCCAGACGTCGTAGGCATGCTGGTGGCAGTCGGCACAGGCGGCGCTTCCCGCGAACCGCCGGCCTGACGGGTGCCGCACCGCGGCGAGCCCCAGCCCGTTCAGGCCCAGCGATTCCAGTTGGCCCTGGTAGGTCGCCAGCAGCTTGATCATGTCCTCCGCCTCCCCCCAGCGTGCGTCCAGGGGCACCCGCTGCGAACGCATTGGCTTCTCGGGATCGTCGAAGAATGCCACGGCGACAGCGAACATGCCTTTGTGGCCAAGTTCGACCAGGCGGGCGCCGCCCGGTAGCTTCGGGAGTTCCGCCGGTGGTTCGTCGGCACCGCCCGCAGTCGCCACGATGTCAAACTGAGGAAATCGTGCGGCCAAGCTTTTCGTCTCCTCGGGCGACGCCCAGGAAAGCAGGATCTGGTGGGCGCAGTTCGCCTTCTTCAGTTCCGCCGCCGCGGCCTCAATCCCCTTCGCAGCCGGCAGGATCTCGACGGCGTCATTGCGGACCTGCTTCGCCTCTGCATCGCCGAGCACCGAAACGATGCCGAACTTCAGGCCACCGGCCTCGACGATGCGAAATCGTGGCGTGATGTTGGCGTCGAGTCCCAACAGGCCGACGTTGGCGCTCACAAACGGCGTGGGCTGGTCGCCGACCGGTGCCACCGCCGCCACCAACTCCTCTGCGGGCAGCCGCAGGTCGCCCGGTCCGAAGCCGACGGCCGCGTATTCCATGGATCGGAGCCCGTCCGCGATCGACTGGAACTTGATCTCGGACTGACGTCCGAACCGCTTCACCTGGCCGCCCAGGTCGACCGTGACCAACGGCCATCCGGCGGCGGCGACGGCCCGCAGGAGATTCCTGCGGCGGCTCAGGCCGCCCTTCTGGTTTTCCTTGCCGGTACAGCCACAGGGCTCGATATAGCCGTCCAATTCGCCCGTCACGATCACGACCGCCCGCGGCTTCGGCCAGCCCTCGAAGATCGCCCCGTTCCGGTCGCGAAACGTCTGGACCACGTCGTCGCTCACGCCCTCGCCCCGGGTCGGGAGATCCGCAGCGATGCCAGGCGTCACCTCGCCGACCAGCAGCATGGCACAGACCGCGATGAAGAGACGGACGAGACCGGCACAGTTCATGGACGAGTCACTCGCTACGGGACGATTGCAACGCAGACGGGAATGGTGAGCGTGGGCGAGTCCGGATGGCCAGTGTCGAGCACGATCTTCCCAGCCGGGGCCTGCTCTGAGCAGATGTTGTTGGCCGGCTTGCTTCCCGGTGGAATGGTGATCGTGAGCGGGATACGGATCACGTTTCCGCTGCCCACCGGCTTGCCTTCTCCGATGACGACCTGCAACGCATCTGGAACAACCGACTGGACAACCGGCCTGACGTCCGCCCGATGCGGTCCCTTGGCCGTGAGAAACAGGTTCGTTTTCGAACCGGTGCGGCTGGAAACCGTTCCCAGCAGCAATGCTTCCCGGGAGGAATCCCACGCCGTGCCGGCCAATGCAAGATCACCCGAGACAGATCCGTCCACAGGAATCTCGATCGTCACCTCCTCCGGCATCCGAAAGACGGCCTTGATCGTCTGCCGCAGCGGCCCGATCGGGAGGCCGGGGCGGATATCGGCGGTGATGCGGAATCCGCCTACGGCACCGGTTTCCGCGGCGACTTCTGCAGCCTCGATCGGCGTCGAGGCAAGGGAGTAAAGCTGGGCTGTTTTCTCGTCTGTGAGTGTGAGGGAATCGACCGTGGGCTGCTCCTTGCCAAACGTATAGACCGTGACGGTGGCCCGCTCGTTTGAACTGGTGGACAGCTTCGGGAGTGTGATGACGTTGGGAACGGCTTTGTACGTGGGCACCACCGTTCCCTCCACCACGAACGCGATCTGCGGCCGCGCGGGATCGTTGGTGAGGACGCTTGCCTGCTGCCGGAACGGCCCGCCATCCCCCTTGCCACGCCACTGCACCTTGAGTTTCGTGCTCTCGCCCGGTTGCACCACCTTCGCGTCTTTCGATCCCCCTTCCTTCTCCTCGAAATCACTGACCGTGCAGGTGCAGCTGGTGGCGCCTTTCGTGAGTTCCAGCGGCGCGGCGCCGGTGTTGCGTATGACGAACTCGTGAAAGCCCTTGGCACCGACGCCGACGGTGCCGAAGGCGAACTGCGTTTCGGGAACCTCGACCTGCGGCGTGGGGCCGACAGGACGGGAACTGGTGACGGCGAAGTCGCCAGCCCGCCAGGGCCTGGTGGATGCCTCAAGCGTCGCGATCCCGCCACCGACCGCCGCTCCCAGCAAGGCAGCAACCCCCGTCACGACCCAAGCGTTTGGCAATCGCATCGTCGAGCCTCCCAAGACTTCAGAAACGAGGCATTCAAATCAGGATACTCCAGCAGGGATTGTAGCGAAAAGCAGCCTGCCCATGGCGGAGTGTCGCCGGGCGGGCTCCCCGAACACGCTGCGCTCGCTCGGCGGCTCGGCGGTTGCGTCGCGGACAATGGTGGGCGATTGGCGCCGAGGCGCCTGATGCTCGCTTCGGTGTTCGGGGAGCCCGCCCTTCCGGATTGCATGGCAGGATGCCATGCGCAGCACCAGCAAACTGCGTTTGCCAAGAACTGGCTGAGGACGGGCATCCGCCCGTCGTAGCGACAGGATGACGGTGTTTCTCGTTCGCTGGCCGCCTGGATGGCGGCCTCAGCGCCAGCGGGCGGAGGCCCGCCAAGCGAAAATCGGCAGGATGCCGATGTTTCGCGTGAAGGTCTCGCTTCGGTGTTCGGGGAGCCCGCCCTCGCGGATTGCATGGCAGGATGCCGATGTTTCGCGTGAAGTCAGTACGAACGCGCGAGCACGCTTCTCCCGGTTACCGGCCGGCCCGTGACGATGCAGGTGCCGGGATCGTCGTTGTCCTCGAGCGGAATGCACCGCACCGTCACCTTCAGCGGGTCGAACATCGCCGTCACGGCCGGGTCGTCGGCCACGTGCACGTGGGCAAAGCCGCCCTGCACCGGGCTCCCCTTCTCCGCCGGCCGCTCGAAAAATTCCACCACTTCGGCCGTGCTGCCCAGCCGCACCGAATGCTGCTCGCGAAACGCCTTCGCCCGTTCGAACATGCCACGCTGCACGTCGTCGAGCATCCCTGCCGCCTCGGCCACGAACTGCGCCAGCGGCATGGCCGCCCGCTCTCGCGGCCCCCGGTCGCGACGCGACACGCTCACGGCGCCAGCCGCCAGATCGCGGGGGCCGATCTCCACGCGGAGCGGCACGCCCTGCTTCACGTGCTGCCAGACCTTGTCGCCGCCCCGCATGTCGCGGGCGTCGATCCGGGCCCGGATGGGCTCGTCGGCGAACCGCACGCCGGCCAGTTCGGCCTCGAGTTGTTTGCAGCAGGCGAGCACCGCCGCCCGCTCCTCGTCGGTGCGGTGGATGGGCAGGATGACAACCTGCGCCGGCGCGATCCGCGGCGGCAGCACGAGGCCGTCGTCGTCGGAGTGCGTCATGATCACGGCTCCGATCAGCCGCGTCGACACGCCCCACGACGTCGTCCAGCAGAATTCCTCCACGCCACTGGAGTTGGCGAACTTGATGCCCTGTGCCTGCGCGAAGTTCTGGCCGAGAAAGTGCGACGTGCCGGCCTGCAGTGCCTTGCCGTCCTGCATCATGGCTTCAATCGAAAAGGTGTCGACCGCGCCCGGGAACCGCTCGCCCGAGGGCTTGGGGCCCTTGAGCACCGGCATCGCCAGATCCCGCTCGGCGAACGTCGCATAGACGTCGAGCATCCGCAGCGTCTCCTCGACGGCTTCCTCGCGGGTGGCGTGGGCCGTGTGCCCTTCCTGCCAGAGAAACTCCGCCGTCCGCAGGAACAGCCGCGGTCGCATCTCCCACCGCACGACGTTGGCCCACTGGTTGATGAGCACCGGCAGGTCGCGCCACGACTGCACCCACTTGGCATACATCGCGCCGATGATCGTCTCGCTCGTCGGGCGTACGACCAGCGGCTCCTCGAGCTTGCCGGTGGGAATGAGCTTGCCGTCGGGGCCGAGTTCGAGCCGGTGGTGCGTGACGACGGCGCACTCCTTCGCGAATCCTTCGACGTGCTTCGCCTCCTGTTCGAGATAGGAGAGCGGAATGAACAGCGGGAAGTATGCGTTCTGGTGGCCCGTCGCCTTGAACATGCGGTCGAGGATGCCCTGCATCCGCTCCCAGACGGCGTAGCCATGCGGCTTGATCACCATGCAGCCGCGGACCGGCGACTGCTCGGCGAGGTCAGCCGCGCGAACGACCTGCTGGTACCACTCCGGGTAGTCCTGGCTGCGGGTGGGCGAGATGGCATGGTCGGGCATGACGGGCTCCAAGGGGCATTGGGAGGAAAGACGGCTCGGCCGCGAGGCCGCGGATTGTAGCTTTTCGTGTCGCCGCCAGGCATCGCATCCGGGCGGTGCGGGAGTTTTTCCACGGTCTGGTAGACTGCTTGAACAGTCCTCCCGATCCTAAAGCTGTTAGATTCCACGCATGTCCACTGCCCCATCCTCCGGCCGCGATGCCAATCCGCAGGGCGAATCGGCGTCTGCCAGGGGCCCGCTTGCCCAGGGATCCACACGCCGCGGCGGCTCGGGCCGGAAGCGGATCACCGAACTGGTCGGCGGAGCCCAGGCGGATCAGGTGTTTCTCGCCACGCGGAAGCAACTGCGGCCCAATCGCAACGGCCAGCTCTATCTCCAGGTGGAGCTCGCCGACCGCAGCGGCGCGATCACCGGCCGCATGTGGAACGCCTCCGATGAGGACTTCGAGTCCTTCGACGAGGGGGATTACGTGCGGGTCGAGGGTACGGTGCAGCTTTATTCGGGAGCGCTCCAGATCATCGTCACGGCGATCGGCCGGGTCGATCCGCGGAGTGTGGATGAATCTGAATTCCGCGTGCTCTCGACGGCCGACGTCGACCGGCTTGCTGGCGAAATGTCTCATTTGCTCGGGACCGTCCGATCCGCGCCCCTCCGCCGTCTGGTGGACGCGGTGTTGGCGGATGCCGAGCTGATGGCCGCATTCAAACGCAGTCCTGCGGGTGTGAAACAGCACCATGCCTATGCCGGCGGCCTGCTCGAGCACGTGGTCAACCTGCTCCATCTGGCTGATCTCGTGGCGCCGCGGTACCCCGCGGTCGACCGCGATCTGCTGCTCGTGGGCGTGCTCCTGCACGACATCGGCAAGACGTTGGAACTGGAGAGCGAACGCGGTTTCTCCTACACCGACGCGGGCCAGTTGCTCGGGCACGTGCTCCTCGGGCTGGAACTGGTCGAGGAAAAAATCCGTGAGGTCGAGGAACGCACCGGGGAGGCTTTCGACGCCGAGACGGCGGTCCGGGTCAAGCACATGATCGCCAGCCACCACGGGGAGTATGCCTTTGGAGCGCCCAAGCTCCCCATGACGCTCGAGGCGATCGCCCTCCACCACCTCGACCAGCTCGACGCGCGGATGGCTGGCACGCTGCAACTGATGCAGAACGAGGCGGCTCTCGATGGCGGGTGGACGCAATACCACGCCAATCTGGGACGGAAATTCTTCAAGGGTCGCGGCTGAACCGCGTTCCGGAAAGGGTCGGCAGGTTTTTCATGGGCCGTTTCCGCCGCTCAGGCCCCCCACGCGATGACCGTCCGGGGGAAGCCTCCCGCGGAGCCGGTGGTGCGGCCGCCGGCGGCGGCCTCGAGCCGCGGCGGGCCGATGTGGTGGGCATCTTCCGCCGGGCCGCCGGTGGCTACGGGTTTGTACGTCCGCTGGAAGCCGCCGCCGGAGATCGCTCGGGCGACATCCATGTCACGGCATTCTCCTCTCTCGATGCCGCCACGGGCGACACCGTGCGTGTGCGGCTCATGCGCGGCCGCGATGTGCGGCGGCCCGGGCCGTCGGGCGAGATCGTGGAGGTGGTCGACCGCCGTACCACCCGGTTTGTCGGCGGCTATTTCGAGGCGGCCGGCGGCGGCTGGGTGCGGATCGACGGCACGAATTTCGCGCGGCCGGTGTCGGTCGGCGACCCCGGTGCCAAGGGGGTTCGCGAGAACGACAAGGTGGTCGTGGAGATGGTGCGGTTTCCCACGCACCTCCGCGACGGCGAGGGAGTGATCGTCGAGGTGCTTGGCGCCGCTGGCACCCCTGGCGTCGACACCCTCACGGTGATCCACGAGTTCGGCCTGCCCGGTCCGTTTCCGGAAGGGGCGCTGGCCGAGGCCCGTCGGCAGGCGGAACGCTTCCGGGAGGAGGTGCCCGCCGGGCGACGCGATCTCACGGACGGCGTGATCGTGACGATCGATCCGGTCGATGCCCGCGACTTCGACGACGCGATCTCCCTCGAGCGGATCGGCGGCGACCACTGGCGGCTGGGCGTGCATATCGCCGACGTGTCGCACTTCGTCGAGGAGGGCTCGCCGTTGGATCAGGAGGCCCGCGCCCGCGGCACGAGCGTCTACCTCCCTGACCGCGTGATTCCGATGCTGCCGGAGATCGTCTCCAACAACCTCGCCAGCCTGCAGCCGGGCCGGGTGCGGTATGCGCGGACCTGCTGGATCGAGTTCTCGCCCGAGGGGATCCCGGTGCATGCCGAGGAGGAGCGGTCGGCGATCAAAAGCAAACGACGGTTTACCTACGAGGAGGTCGATGTCTTCCTCGCCGACCCCGGCACCACCGCGGTGGAGATGACGGACGAGGTGCGGGCGTTGCTCGGCCGCATGCGGGACCTGGCGCGGATCCTCCGCAGCCGAAGGATGGCCCGCGGATCGCTCGAACTGTCGATGCCGGAGGTGAAGATCGACCTTGACCGCGACGGCCGTGTGAGCGGTGCACACGTCGTGGAAAACACGGAGAGCCACCAGGTCATCGAGGAGTTCATGCTCGCCGCCAACGAGGCCGTGGCCCGCATGCTCGCCGCGGCCGGCGCCGGATTTCTGCGGCGGATCCATCCCGCTCCCGACCTGAGGAAGCTCCGGCAGCTGACGGAGTTCGTTTCAGAGCTGGGGTTCGAGGTCGACTCGCTGGAGAGCCGCTTCGAACTCCAGCGGCTGCTCGACATGGCGCGGGGCCGGCCGGAGGAGCACGCCGTGCACTACGCCGTGCTCCGCAGCCTCTCGCGGGCCGCCTACGGCCCACAGGAGGACGGCCACTACGCGTTGGCCAGCGACTGCTACTGCCATTACACGTCACCGATCCGCCGCTATCCCGATCTCACCGTGCACCGCGCGCTCGAGCTCCTCGCCCACGGCCGTCGTGCGGCGGCCGACGGCCTCCCGCGACTCGGCGAAGAGTGCTCGCTTCTGGAACGCCGGGCCGAGGCTGCCGAACGGGAGCTCGTGAAGCTCAAACTGCTGATCTTCCTCAGCTCGCGGACCGGGGAGGAGATGAACGCGGTCGTGACCGGTGTCGAGTCGTTCGGCCTGTTCGTGCAGGGGCTCGAACTGCCGGCCGAAGGACTCGTGACGCTGGAATCGCTGCCCGATGACAGCTACCGCTTCGAACGGACCAGCCACACCCTCATCGGCCGGCGGCCGGGAAATTCCTTCCGGCTTGGTGACAGGGTGCGGGTGACGGTGTTTCGCGTCGATCTCGATCGACGGACGCTCGACTTCAGGCTGGTCGAGGCGGGGGATCGCAACCGCCGCGCGGGGCGGGCTCCGCAGCCGAAGGGCAAACAGAAAAAAACGCCGCGTGGAAAGGCCTCTCCGGCAGAGGCCTCGGGCACGCGAGGGAAGAGGTCTGGCAAGAAGTCGGGCAAGCAGTCTGGCAAGAATCGCCGCAGCCGTTGACCGGCCATCACTGGCAGGTTTGCCGGGGTTTCCTACAATCCGTCCCGACATCATTTCACCCCGGGAAGGATTCACGTGTCGCCGACGCTCCTTGAAACCCCCCTCGTTGGCTGGCACGCAGCGCACGGCGGCCGGATGGTCGACTTCGCCGGCTGGCGGATGCCCGTGCAATACGCTTCGATCGTCGACGAGCATCTGGCCACGCGGCAGGCTGCCGGCATGTTCGACGTGTCGCACATGGGACGCCTGACGATCGGCGGCGCCGTGGCGGTCGGGTGGCTGGAGTCGCTGCTCACGCGGCGGGTGGCAGGCATCGAGGTGGGCCGCGCCCGCTACACGCTCATCACGAGCGACGCGGGCGTCCGGCCCGTCGTGCTCGACGACGCGCTCGTCGCACGCGATACCGACGCCCCCGACGGCACGCCTCGCCTGGCGTTGGTCGTCAATGCCAGCAACCGTGACCGCGTTGTCGCCTGGCTGAGGAGCCGCCTGCCGTCAACGGGGGTCACGTTCGCGGACCGCACGTTCGAGACGGCGATGATCGCCGTGCAGGGACCGCTTGCGATCGGGATCGTCGGCGGTCTTTGCACGCCTGCCGACGCGGATCGCATCGGGACCCTCGGCAACTACCGGGCGACGACGGCCGTGGTTGCGGGCCATCACGCTGCCGTCAGCCGGACCGGCTATACCGGCGAGGATGGCGTCGAACTGGTGGTCGATGCCGCGGCGGCAATGCCGGTGTGGGAGGCCCTTCACGCCGCGGGAACGCCGCGCGGCCTCCGCGCCTGCGGCCTGGGTGCCCGCGACACGCTGCGGCTGGAGGCCGGGATGCCGCTCTATGGCCATGAACTGCGAGAGGACACCGACCCGTTTGCGATCGGCCTCGATCTGGCCTTCAATCTCGACGGCCGGAGCTTTCCGGGGGCGGACCACTATCGTGCATTGCAGAACCATCCATCCGGACGGGTGCGGGTCGGCCTGAGGTTCGAGTCCAAGCGAAGTGCCCGCGAGGGCGACGCCGTCATGCAGGGCGACCAGCTTGTCGGCGTTGTCACCAGTGGCAGCTATGCCCCGACGCTCGGGACGGCCATTGCGATGGCCATGGTGGACCGCGGTGCCGCCACCCCTGGCACGGCGATCGAATGTGTCATTCGCGACACCCGTCAACCTGCCCTGGTCACCCCCCTGCCCTTCTATCAGAGGGACAGGCTGCGGGCCTGATGCGGTATGATCCTGATTTCCTCCCCAGACCCCCTATGGAGCATGTGATGGCGGCTGATCTGAAATTCGCGAAGACGCACGAGTGGGTTCGCTCCGAAGCGGGCGGCGTGGCGACCGTCGGCATCTCTGCATATGCGGTCGAGGCACTTACCGATCTGGTGTTCATGCAGCTGCCCGCGGTCGGCAGGCGGGTCAGGGCCGGCGAGTCGATCGGCGAGATCGAAAGCGTCAAGGCCGTCAGCGATCTCTATGCCCCCATCTCCGGCGAGATCGTCGAGGTGAATGAGGCCCTGCCCGGCAAGCTCGAAATGCTCGGGAAGGATCCCTACGGCGAGGGCTGGGTCGCGCGGATCAAGCCCGACAATCCCACGGAACTGGACGGTCTGCTCGATCGGACTGCCTATGATGCGCTGGTGGGCAGCCAGCCCCACTGATTGGCGGCACCGTGAACACGATCACGATCTGGTGGGACGACGCGGCGGACGGGCCCGCCAACATGGCCGCCGATGAATGTCTCGCGGCCGAGGCTGAACGCCGCGGCGGCCTGCTGCTGCGGTTCTATAGCTGGTCGGCAACGACCGTTTCGTTGGGCGGCTTTCAGAGGATCGACGATGCCCGGCAGGTCGACGCGATCCGGGGCGTGCCGCTCGTGCGTCGGCCCAGTGGTGGTGGCGCCATCGTGCACGGAAGCGACCTGACCTACGCAGCTGCGGTTCCCAAGAGCCATCCCTGGGGGGCGTCGCCGCAGGTGTTTTATGATGCGTTGCACGGCGCGATGGTTGAGGTGCTTGCCGACCATGGGATCCAGGCGTGGCCGTATCCTGTGGGTGGCGGGGCCTCGGCACGGTCCGCCGACGATTCAGCGACCGGAAAGGATGAGTCGCTGTTTTTCTGTTTCGACCGGCGGGCCGCCGGAGACCTGGTCATGGCGGGGCCTGCGGAGGGCACCTTCAGCAAGATCATGGGAAGCGCCCAGCGTCGGTTGTCCGGGGTGGTGTTGCAGCACGGGAGCCTTCTCGTTCGTAGCAACACCAGCGTGGGCGGCCCGGCCCGTCATCCGGCAGTGTCCGATCTGGTAGCTCGCTCGCGGGTGCCTGATGAAGGGGAAGTGTCACGGGCCTGGGGCCGGCGGATCGCGGAAGCACTTGGGGCTACGGTTCACGAAGAGCGATCCCCCTTCGTGAGGGGTCGCGAGTCGCAGGTCGCCGCTGTTGCCGAACGATTTCGCGAGGAACGGTGGACGGCTCGCCGATGAAAGTCTGAGGGGACTGCCTTCCGCGGTTCGGTCGTCGGGGGCAGCCGCGGCCCTCGTTCCTGTCGCAGCGTCGGCGAGCGCTGTTGGCACGGGCGATCGCGAAGGGTATTATTCTAAATTCTTTCGCACGGGGTTTCTCACCGCCTTCTGAATATCGATTCCTTCGGGTTTCGAGAGCGTTGATTTCGCCTGCTTGGGTCCCGTAGGGGTTCGGAGCTCCACGTCATGGTCGCGAAATTAATTGTCGCTTCGGGAAAGAGCGCAGGGCGATCCATCAGCCTCAAGCAAGGCCGTTTGCTGATCGGCCGCGCAGAGGATTGTGATGTTCGGCCGTTGGGCGAGGAAGTGAGCCGCCGCCACTGTGCCGTGGTCTTGGAGGGCAGTGGCTTGACCGTCGAGGACCTCAAGAGCCGCAACGGCACCTACGTGAATGGTGTCAGGATCGCGGCCAAGGTGCCCGTCACGGACGGCGATATCCTCCGCGTGGGGCCCCTCGAACTGAAGGTGTCGTGTGCCGTGCCGACGGCCCCCGCCATGGACGACGTCTCCCGCTGGCTGATGGCCGATGACGAACCTGCCGGCATGTTCGATACGACCCAGACCGTCAAGGCAGCCGATGTCGCCGCTGCCGTTTCGAAAGACGACGCCTCGTCGGGCAGTGTCGTTGCGGTTGGTGCTGAATCGGAGGTAGTGGGCGGGGGGTCTTCCGTATCTGCCGCCGCCGGTGCTTCCAGTATCGATGCCTTGCTCGCGGCCCGATCCCATCTGGGCGGGCTGCCCCCCGAGGCGAGAGCCCCGAAGACCAATAATTCGAAGGACGCCGCCGCCGACGCGCTGAAGAAATTCTTCGGCAAGCGGTAGATGGTTCCGGCCAGGCCATCGCCAGGCCATGATTGGCCGAGCTCGCCCAAGCCGCCGGGGGCGGTGAGGCGCACCGTTTTACAGGCCTGGGCATGGCGATATGGCCTGAACCGATTGAACGGGTTGTGCGGGCACGACAATTTTCCCAGGCATCCCGTCTTGCCTCGCTGTTGTGGCGCATACTTCCGGTAGAGCTTGCCCGACGAGCAAACCTTTCCCCATCCACCATCCACTGCCACACCCCAGGAAGCCATACGATGACTCCCACCGCCCTGTCGAAGCCCCCCCGCTCCACTCGCCGTGCCGCGGGAACCGCAGCGACTGCCGCCGTCCGTGCCGGTCGGCGACGCAACATCGATCCGACCACCTGCGAACGCGATTATCAGCCTGCCGAGCTGGAGTTCATGCAGGCGGTCGAGCAGTACAAACGCCTGAGTGGCCGTCAGTTTCCGACCTGCAGCGAGTTGCTCGAGGTGGTTCGTTCGCTGGGCTACGTCCGCATGGCCACCGCCTGAGGGCTGGTTGGGGTTGTTCCGGTCTGGCGGCCCGGCTACGGTCCTGCCGCCCCCCGACCTGAGCCCCGCCGGATCGCTCGGCTGGCTAACGGGCTGGAGGCTGCCTATGCCCACGCCCGATCACCTCATTGCCAGCACGTCCATGCCCCGGACATCGACTGACCGTATGGCCGCGCGACTCAGCCTGGGCCTCGCCCTTCTCGCGGCCTGTGGCTGTGGAGGGGTCGTCACGAACGACAACGCAGTTGGCGTGAAGCTCTATCAGCAGGGCGACTATGTCAGCGCGGTCGATCATTTCCAGCAGGCGTTGGCCAAACAGCCCGGCAACGCGGACTGTTTCTACAATCTCGGGGCCACCTACCATCAACAGGCCAAGCAGTTCGCCCGTCCGGCGGACATCAAGACCGCCGAGCAGTACTACCATCTCTGCCTGGCCCGAAATCCGAACCACGCCGCCTGCCAACGTGGGCTGGCCGTTCTGCTCGTCGAGGAAAACCGTCGCGACGAGGCAATGGAGCAGCTGCAGGAGTGGGCCAGCCGGCAGCCTGACAATCCGAATCCGCAGCTCGAAATGGACCGGCTCTGCGAGCGGCGAGGCGGCCCGCAAGAGGCCGAAAGCCGTCTGCACGAAGAGCTGACGACAGAATCCGACAAACCCCGGGCACGGGCTGCGACACTGTCGGCTGCCCGGGGCGGCGAGTCGCGGCTGGCGGTGATGCCCCCCTCCGAGGCCACGCTGTCGCCCGCGGTTTACTCCGGCCCCAACCCGCCGGGAAATGCGTCCCGTTGACCATGCCGCGGGCGGCTTCTATCCTGCCCTTTCGGCCCCCGGCTCTCCGGCCCACGGTGCCGACCCTTTGTGCCCCCCGGTCTCCGGTTCGTGGCCGAAAGCCATATCGGTCCAGGCTCGCGAATGGTGGTCTCAGGCAGGGCGAGGTGCGGGCAGGCCGGGATGGAGAACGAGCCAGTGACGGACCGCAGTGCCGGGTCGGCGACCGAACGTGTCTACAATTTCTCGCCCGGTCCCGCGGTGTTGCCGCTGGAGGTTTTGGAGCGGGCCAGGGACGAAATGCTCGCCCTTCCCGGCGTGGGCATCTCGGTGCTCGAGATCAGCCACCGGAGCCCCGCGTTCGACCGCATTCTCGAGGAAACGCTCCAGGGCTTGCGGCAGGTGCTCGCCATTGGCGACGACTACGAGGTGCTGCTGCTGCAGGGCGGCGCCAGCCTCCAGTTTTCCATGGTGCCGATGAACCTCCTGCGGGGTCGCGCGGGGGCCGCCGACTACATCCTGACAGGCACATGGGGCCAGACCGGTGCCAAGGAAGCCCGGCGGGAGGGCAAGGTGCACGTGGCGTGGGACGGCGGCGGCACAGGCTACGACCGGCTGCCGTCGGCGGGCGAGATTCGACTCTCGGACCATCCCGAGTACGTGCACGTGACGAGCAACGAGACGATCCAGGGGGTCCAGTGGAAGCACGACCCGGACGTGGGCAATGCCCCCCTTGTCTGCGACTGCTCAAGCGATTTTATGTCGCGTCCGATCGATGTGCCGAAATACGGATTGATCTATGCGTGCGCGCAGAAGAACGCGGGCATTGCCGGGGTGACCGTGGTCATCATCCGCAAGGACCTGCTCGAGCGGTCTCGCGATGACCTGCCCACGATGCTCGACTACCGCACCTACGCGAAGAACGGCTCGCGGCCGAACACCCCGCCCGCGTTCGCGGTCTACGTGCTGGGGCTCGTCTGCCGCTGGCTGCGGGACAGCATGGGCGGACTGGCCGCCATAAACCGGCACAATGTCGCCAAGGCGAAACTGCTGTACGACGTCCTCGATGCCTCCGGCGGCTTCTATGCCGGCCATGCCCGTCCCGAGTGCCGCTCCGACATGAACGTCACGTTCCGTCTGCCCGACGAGACGCTCGAGAAGGCGTTTCTCAAGGGCGCCACCGAACGGCGGCTCATCGACCTCAAGGGGCACCGCTCCGTGGGGGGCATCCGGGCCAGTATCTACAACGCCATGCCGCTGGCCGGCGTCGAAACGCTGCGGGACTTTATGCTGGAGTTTCAACGCAGCCAACGCAGCTAGTGGTTGGTGGACACAGTCTCCACCCTTTGCATCCCTGCCCTTTGTGGAACCCGAATCCATGCCCTCGATCATCGTGCTCGACACACTCAGTTCCGACGGTCTCGCGCTGCTTGATGCGGCGGCCGGAGTGGGGGTCACTTATGAAGTCGTCACCGGGCTTTCGGGTGCTGCGCTCAAGGAGGCCCTGGCGCGTCATGACGGGGCGATCTGCCGCAGCGGCGTGAAGATCACCGCGGATTCGCTCGCCGGCAACCATCGCCTCAAGGCGATCGTGCGGGCAGGTGTCGGCACCGACAATATCGACAAGGATGCGGCCACACGGCAGGGCATTGTCGTGATGAACACGCCTGCCGGCAACACCGTCAGCACGGCGGAGCACACGTTCGCGCTGATCCTCGCTCTGTCCCGCAACGTCGCCGCAGCCGATGCCAGTCTCCGTGGGCACCGCTGGGATCGCAACAAGTTCATGGGCGTCCAGTTGGCCGGAAAGACGCTGGGCATCGTCGGGCTCGGTCGGATTGGGCAGGCGGTGGCGAAGCGGGCCCAGTCGTTCGACATGCGGGTGCTCGGCTTCGATCCTTTCTTGTCGGCTGAGCGAGCGGCGGAGATGGGCATCGAACTGGTGAAAACGGTGCGGGGCATGTTGCCGGAGGTCGACTACCTGACCGTGCACACGCCGCTGACCGAAGAGACGCGTCACCTGGTCGGCATGGACGAGTTGTCCATCCTGAAGCCGGGAGTGCGGCTGGTGAACTGTGCCCGCGGCGGCATCTACGACGAGAAGGCACTGGTGGAGGGGCTCAAACGCGGCGTGATCGGCGGCGTGGCCCTCGACGTGTTTGAGCAGGAACCCTGCACCGACAGCCCGTTGTTTGACATGCCGGGCGTGCTCGTCACGCCCCACCTCGGTGCCAGCACCGAGGAGGCTCAGTCGCAGGTGGCCGTCGAGGGCGTCGGACTGCTCGTCGACTTCCTCTCCACCGGGTCGATTCGCCATTCGGTCAATTCCAGCCCCATCGATCCCGCTTCCCTGGAGGGCGTGCGCGGCTTTCTGGATTTGGCCTGGCGGCTGGGATTGCTGCTGGGACAACTCGAGGACGGCCCGCCGCGGTCCTGCTCGATCGCCTATCGCGGCGAGATCGCGTCGCGGAATACGAGGCTGGTCACCGCGGCCTTCGCGGCGGGATTGCTCGAGTCGGCTCTCGAGGACGTCAACATCGTCAATTCCGAGGTGCTGTTACGGGACAGGGGCATCGAACTGGTCGAGCAGAGCCGCAGCGATCCCGGGGCGTTCAGTTCGGTTGTCGCCGTGGATCTGGTGTCCGGCGACCGCGTCCACAGGGCGGCTGGCACGCTGTTTGGCCACTCCATGCCGCGGCTCGTTCAGTTGGAGGGGCATCGTCTGGAAGCCTATCTCGACGGCGTTCTCCTGGTATTCACCCATCAGGACGTGCCCGGCATCATCGGTCGCGTTGGCAATGCCTTCGGTGGTCTGGGCGTGAACATCGGCCAGATGACCGTCGGTCGCTCGGCCCCGGGGGGCGATGCCATCGGCGTGCTGAATCTTGACCAGGAGCCATCCCCCGAGGCCGTGGCGGCTGTCCTGGCCTGCCCGGGCGTCAGGTCGGCACGCGTGGTGAAGCTGCCGCCCGCCGGCCAACTGCCCTTCTGGCTGGCCGCCTCCTCGGCGGCAGGCCGTCGCTCGCCCGGGAAATAAGTTTCGGGCGACGGTGCGAATGGTCTTCTGAGGCAAGAGTCGGCTTCGATCGGCACGTTCGCCGGGAATGAGCGCTGGAAACGAACTCTGGGTACGAGTTCTCGAGGCTGCATTCTTCATGGCCGATTCACTTGCATCCAGCGACCAGTTTGACCGGTGGGTGAGTGATCATGTGGAGATTCTCTATCGGGTTGCCTATCGCCTGCTGGGCGACCCGCACGATGCCGAGGACATCGTGCAGGATGCCTTTCGTTCGGCCTGGACAAGCCGCCATCTCTTCGATCCGACACGGAGCGAGCGGGCCTGGCTGCTCGCGATCCTCCGCCGCCGGGCGGCCGATCATTGGCGGCGGTCGGATGCACGGATGGCATGTTGCCACGAACACCTCCCGCATCCCGTTGCTCCCGCCGGTCGGGACCCGTTCGATGACGAGCTTTCGGCCGCGATGCAACGGGCGCTCGGTAGGCTGCCCGAGGAACTTCGCGAGACGCTTCTGCTGGTGGTGGTGGGCGGCCTCACCCATCAGGAGGCTGCCGACTTGCAAGGCATCCCTCTCGGCACCGTTCTCTCGCGTGTCAGTAGGGCTCGCACCCGGCTGCGTGAGTATCTGCTCGAGTCGCCAGCGGCTGTTCCGCTTCGTCGCTGATCGTCGCGAAACACACTCCTGTTTGTCCACGTGTATGGCTGACGTATGACCCATCGAGAAGACGACCTGATCGACGCCCGATTGCGGGATGTGCCTGTCCCCGCAGGCATCGCGGGCCGCGTCGCGCCACCGGTGCTCTTCGACGATGCGGCGATCGATCGGCTGCTGGTCCGAGTCAATCTGCCGGTCGGACTCGAGGAGCGCGTGCGGCGCGCGACGGCATCCATGCGCGCAGGGGTGACGCTGCCGCTGCCCGGTGAACCGCAGTCGGTCCGGCAGACCGGGCCGCAAGGCTATGGCGGAGGCCGGCCGGCATCATCTGTGCGACGGATGCGGCTGTGGTCCGCGGCCATGGATCTGCTCGCGGACGGCGGGGCCGTGGCGGCCGCATTGTCGATCGTAACGCTGATGTTCTTCGCCGGCACCGAACTCTCGCGACGCTTGGCTGCCCCCGCTCAGGTGGAGCGCCGCGTGGCCGTCCGAACGGCGGCGGCGGTGACGCCGCCCGCGAGCGTATCTCCGTCGACCCAGGTGGTGGAGGCGGGTGTGCGCAGTGGCGAGCAGGCCAGCGGCGGCTCGCAGGCCCGTGCGGCGCGGGCTCCGTCGGCTCCAGCCGACGGAGTGGCGGCCGTCGGATCGGGCGGCGTTCCGGACGTGGCCCGGCCTGTGGCGGCAGGAGACGCAGGAGTCGAGGTGAGAGCGGCGCCGGCATTTCCGCTGACGCCTGCCCCGGACCGCGAGGGTGGAGCCTCTGGGATCCGGACGGTGTTCCTGCCGACCGCCGGCCGTCAGGTGCCGCGTGTGCCCGGTTTCGACATCGCCTTCGAGATGGCCCATGGCGAGTCGCCCTTCGTCGACCCCTCGTTGTCCGCGACGCTCGCGGTCGATCATCCCCCGCTCTCGCTCCGCACGGATTCGTTCGACACGCTATGCGAGAGTGCCAGGCGGGAAGGCGGGAAGGCGGGAAGGCGGCCGCGTCGGGGCGGGATGCCGATGGTGCGGGCCGAGGAGATCCTCGCCGCGTTGCCTGCCGCGCCGGAGACCGATGCGAGTTCGGGGGCGGAAGTGCGTCTGTCGATCAACGCCGTGCGTTCGTTGCGGGTTGTGCCCACCAGCCTGCTGGTCGAAGTGTGTGCCACAGCGCCGTCGCTGGCAGGGGGCGGCGTCGCGGCAGCCCAGGCTGATCCGCTCGATGCCATGCTGCTGCTCGACCAATCCGCCGGCCCCTTCGCATCGCTCTCGTGGCAGTGGCTGTGCCGGGGGCTCGATCGGGTGATCAGCCAGATGCGGCCTGCCGATCGACTTTCGCTGATCGTGTGTGGCGAGCGGCCACGGCTCGTGGCGCTGCGGGCTGATGCGGCCTCGCTCGCCGCTCTGCTGCCCGAGCTCACGCGGGAGGCCGTGGCGAGGTCGGCTGATTTCGACGCCGCGTTCCGGCTGGCCACAGCCGTGGGGCGACGCGAGGGAAGGCCGGATCGGCTCGTGGTAGCGGCGCATGCCGACTCGCTGGAGAGGTGTCGGCAGGAAGGACGCGCCGCGCTTTCGGCATGGCTGGCCGAACTGGCTGCCGACGCGTCGGTGCCGGCGGCTCGGACCCCCGAGTTCGTGCTGGTCGACCCTCAGGAGCCGCGGCCTGCCGGCGGCAGTGCGGCCCTGGCGGTGGGGAGAATTCCAGCCGATCCAGTCGCGATCGGGCGGGCCATGGTGGCGCGGGTCTTCGGCCGTCCAACGCTCCTCGCCACCGGCTGCCGGCTCGATGTCGCGTTTGATCCTGCCCATGTCGGTTCGTATCGCATCGTCGGCCACAGGCAGAGTGCGGCCGACGCAGTGGCCGATGGCGAGCCGCGGTCGATCGAGCTGCATTTCGGCGAAACGGCGAGGGTGGTCTACGAGGTGATTCGCCGGCCGGGAGATGCCGCGGCGCATGGGGCTGACTTGATGTCGGCGACACTCACCTGGACTCCCGCGGATTCGGGGCTGGGGGGGCTGGATGCGGAACGGCACATCCGGGCGGTGTTGGCTGATGGGGCCGCTTTGGCGACGGAACACGCCCGGTCTTCGACGGCGGACGTCCGCGCCGGCCTGCCCTCCCCGCAGGGGTGCGAATTGTTGCTGGCCGTGGCGCTCGGAGAACTTGCCGGGGCATCGGTTCATGCGGAGCCATGGCGGCAGTCGGCCGCGGGAATTGCGGGGCTGGCAACCCGCTGGCGGGCCCGTGGGGATGTGACGCCGCTCGGAGGACTGCTCATCGACTGCCTCGAAAACCAGGGGGTTTTCACCGACGCAGCCAGCCGCTGAGCCAGGCATTGCTTTGACAGCCTGCGGCGGTAGTCCGTTTGACGTTGCTGTGGCGTCTTCCCAGAATGCGGCAGGAGCCTCACAATGACCCCCATTGGACTCCCTCTCCGGACGGGCCTGTGACCGTGTTGGAGCCGTTCGAACGGATGACCCCATCCGGCTGTGCCCCGCTCACCCCATCGTTGGCCTCCATCATGGTCATGTGCTTTCGTCGCCTGTGGCTCGCCCTGCTGGCTGGAGTTCTGGTCTGTGGTGGCGGCGTGGGCCGCAGTGTCGCCGCCGATCCGTCGCAGCGCAATGCCCGCGACATCACCACGGCACGACTGCTCGACGCGCTCGAGGAGCGGCAGATGCCCGACGTGGTGCTCTGGGTGCTCGAGCGAGTGGAAAAAGATCCGGACGTGTCGCCTGACATCAAGAAGGAAGTGCCGTTTCGTCGGGCTGCGGCGCTCGTGGCTGCCAGTCGGTCGGAGTCCAACACCGCCCGGCGGGCCGAGATATATGACAAGGCGGCTGTTGAGATCGACGCCTTTCTGAAGGAGACTCCGGAAGGCGAACGGGCTATCCAGGCCTATCTCCAAAAGGGCAACCTGCTCATCGAACGCGGTCGCGCGAAGATCGAGGCGTCGAAACGACCTGGCGAGGACGCCAAGAAATTGCGGGCGGAGGCCCTGCCCTTCTTCGATGATGCGATCAAGACGTTGGAGGGACCGGTGCGAAAGGAGAAGGCTCCGATCGACGCGGTGGCCAACGCCGAAGACGCTGTGCTCAAACTGCTGCGGGAAGTGGATGCGTCTCTCAAGGATGCACGCGGCGAGGGGAGCGGCGACAAGGGTGATGCCGAGAAGGAGGGCGCCAAGGAGGGCGGGAAGCCGGCGCCGAAGCCGAAGAAGCCTGTCAAAAAGCCGGGGTCCTCACGGCTGATCGGGGAATTGGAGGAGCGGCAGGACGAACTGCGGGGCCTGCTGCTGAAGACGCGGCTGTTGATCGCCGGGGCCTATTATGAAAAGTCGCGGGCGCTCGAGCCGAAGTCGAAGGAATGGGAGGCCGCACTCACGGAGTCCGCGAAGCAGTACAAGGAGCTCTACGAGAAATACCGGAACCGCGGGGCCGGTTTGTTCGCCCGCTATTACGAGGGCCGGAACTACGTCACCCTCGGCAAAAGGCCGGAGGCGCTCGCCGCGCTGGCGGATATCCGGGCGCTCGATGGGGAAGGCATCGTGCCCAGCCTGCGTGCCAAGGCGATCAATTCGTCGCTGGAGTGCTGGCTCGAGGACAAGAAATACGACGAGTTCGACGACCGCCTGCAGAAACTGGCGCTTGCGCCGCTGACTCCAGACCGCATCGACAACGACTGGCTCGGCATGAAGTATCGCACGGCGTTGCTCTTGGAGCGGCGGGCCGCGGCACTCACGGACAAGGAAAAGTTGAAGCGAACGCCACTCCTGCGGGATGCCAAGCGGCTCGCCACGGAGGTGGCCAAGGTCAACAAGGATTTTGCGACTGAGTCGAAGGCCCTGCTGGCCGAACTCGGCAAGCAGGCGCCGGATGATTCGGATGGTGCCGGCGCGACGTTCGAGACAGCCATGGATTCAGCGCGGGCGGCGCTCGCGGCGATGCAGTCCCGTCAGGCTGAATTCAAGCAGGCTGAGGCCTCCAAAGACGCGGCGGCCATCGAGGCGGCCAAAAAGGAGTTGGTCGCGGATCGCGCGAAGGCGATCGCTGGCCTGCGGAAGGCCATGCCTCTGGCCGGGGGCGACGATGTTGAGTCGCTCAATCAGGCTCGCTATCTGCTTACGTATCTCTTCTATGAGGATCAGCGGCTCCACGAGGCGGCGGCGTTGGGGGATTTCCTCGTCGAACGATATCCCAATGCCAAGGGCAGCCAGCAGGCGGCCCGCATCGCCATGGCCAGTTGGCAGCAACTCCAGAAGCAGGCGGTGGCGGGCTGGGCGGATGAGGCCAAGGAAAAGTGCGTGGAAACCGCTGAAGTGATCATGCGGACCTGGCCCGACCGGCCGGAGGCCGCCGATGCAGCCTTGATCGCGATCGCCGCGGCGACCGAGGCCAGGGAGCCGGAGCGAATCCTGGAGATCATGGAACGGGTGCCGGCGACGGCGCCGCGCCGTGCGGAGGTGCTGCTGCGGGCGGGGGGCGCCCTCTGGAGGGAAGTGCAGGAAAAGTCGCGGCTGGACGAGGCCGCGCGTCCGCCGGCGGCGACGCTGGCCGGCTGGCGCGCACAGGCAGCGAAGGCGATTGATGACGGGCTTGCGGGGTTGGCCGCCGGCAGCGGTCCGACGACGGTCAACGTGGCTGCTGCGTTGGCCCGCGCCCAGATCGCCATGGCCGACGGCGACAACGCCAAGGTGGCCTCGCTGCTCGAACATCCGGCGTATGGGCCGTGGACGGTCTTGAATGGCGGCGATAAGACGTTCACGCATGGTCCGCTCGCCACGGCCACCGCCACCGCCGGCTTGCGGTACTTCATCGAGACCGAGCAGAGCGACAAGGCCGTGCAGGCGATGAAAAAGCTCGAAGAGCTTGCCGGCGCCGCGGGCGCGGAGGCTTCTGCCAAGCTGACGTCGATGTATCAGGCAATGGGCCGGGATCTTCAGGAGCAACTCATGAGCCTCGCCTCCGGCCCGAACGCCGGCACACAGCAGGCGCAGGCCAGGGCGGCAGCCATCCTGACAGGTTTTGAAAAGTTTCTGGAGGGTGTGGCGAAGGATCCGAAGCTCTCGTCGCAGATGTGGGCGGCCACGACGTATCTGAACCTGGGCTCCGGCGAGGGCACGGGCGCAGCCGTGCCGAAGGCCAAGGCGGAGAGCTATCTCGACAGGGCCGCGGCCATCTACGAAGGGCTGCTTTCCAAGGGGGGCGATGAGATCGGCAAGTTCGAGCCCTCCATCCGGTTGAAGATGGCCAACGTCTACCGCGAGCGGGAGAAGTGGGACGAGGCCAAGAAGCAGATCGACTGGATCCTGTCGGAAAAGAAGCGACAGAACACTCTCGACTTCCAGATTCAGGCCGCGGAGTTGCTTCAACAAGCGGCTGCCAAAACAGTCGACAAAGCAAAGCAGGCGGACTTCTACGGCAAGGCCATCAGCGGATACAAGCTGCGCGGTGACGCGGGCGAGATCTGGGGCTGGGGCTGGGCCGTCATCTCCAATCGACTGGAGCAACAGGCATTTGCCGGATCGGACGAGAAGGCGATGGAAGCCCGGCGGAAATTCTTCCAGGCCCGCCTGAACGCCGTGAAGTGCCGCATTGAGAAGGCCGAGGCCCTCCCGCAGGAGCGGGATCGGGAACTGCAGAAGGCGTCTGACTACATCGAACTCACCTTCAAGATGCATCCCGATCTGGGTGGGCCAGATACAAGAAAAGCCTTCGATAAACTGCTCAAGGATATCGAGAAGCGTCAGAACAAGCCGCCGCGGGGAGTCGAGGGCCTGAAGCAGACCCTCGAAGCCGAGGCTGGGTGACCGGAATGGAAGAGAGATGAATCCAATGACACGAAAAAACGTTGAGACAAAGGCCGGGGCCTGGATGACCGAGGCAAGCATGGACAGCAGCACGATCGAGCATCCGATGCCAGGTGCCCATGAGGGCGCGGGCTGCACTGCGATGGTGGGCATCGCCTGGAGTCGGTGGGCTCGGGCGGCGGTGCGGGCGAGTCTCGTGTTGATCGTCGGTGCGATGATGGCCATGGGCCCGGAGTCGGCCTGGGGCCAGGCCGTGGACCGCGTGATCGTGTTCGGAGGGCCGGGGCTGGCCGGGAAAATCGTCGCCGTCTCGCCGGTCGGCGTTGATCTTGAAAACGCCGACGGCGAAACGAAGAAGGTGCCGATCGAAACCGTTCGCGAGGCGCAGTTCGGGGCGGAGCCACAGTCTTTGAAGAACGCCCGCTCGATGTTTCTCCGCGGCCGCGGTGTCGAGGCCCTCGAGGAAGTGGGCAAGATCGAGCCTGACGAACTCGACGGTGCGGAGCCACTGGTGCTGGCCGAGGTCGATTTCGTCAGGGCGGCTGCCGCCGGGCGGGCCGCGCTCGACGCCGGCGGTGATCTGGCCGCGGCAGCCAAGACCGTGTCCGGCTACGTCGCCAAGCATTCGAAAAGCCACCACTTCTTCCAGATGCAGGAACTACTCGGCGACCTCTACGCGCGGTCGAACCAGCCCGAGCAGGCCGTGGCCGCTTACCAACTGCTCGACGGCGGGCCCCCTGCCCTGAAGGTGCGGGCCGCCGCGGCCAAGGCGGCCATGCTGCTCGCTCAGGGCAAGGCTGACGAGGCCCTGGCGGAATACGAGGCCGCCATCAAGCTGGCCGGCACCGAGAAGGCGAGCCAGCCGCAAAAGCTAGCCGCCTCGCTGGGAAAAGCCAAATGCATGTCGCTGCAGGGCAAGCACGACGCAGCCATCGAATCGGTGCTGCAGATCATCAAAGACTCGAATCCGGAGGACAAGGAACTGCTTTCCCGGGCCTACAACGTGCTGGGGTCCGCCTACCGCGCCATGGGCGGCAGGGAGCAGGATGCCCTGATCCAGTTCCTCACGGTCGACCTGGTCTACAACACCCTGCCGGAAGCCCATGCCGAGGCGTTGTTCAATCTCGGCGAACTCTGGGACAAGGGCAGCAACCCGGAGCGGGCCCGTGAGGCGAGGCAGAATCTCAAGGCGGCCTATCCGGCCAGCCCCTGGGCTGCCAAACTGGAGCAGCCGAAGTCTTAGGCAACTGACGGAAAAATAGCGGCGGCGCTTTGCAGTCCCAAGGGGTGCGAGGCTAGTCTGTGGCAACGAAAAGGTTTCTTCCCGAGGAGATAATTCATGCAGAGCGGCGTCAACATCGGCGGGCAAGAAAGCCCGAGAGGCTTTTTTCTGGGAGGGCTCGGTCGCTGCCTGCTGATCGTCGCCTCGATGATCCCCTCCTCAATGATGATCTGCGCAGTCGCCATGGTCGGGCCGGCGATCATCTCGCCGGCGTGCGCGGTCGCCCAGGACGAGGAGGCCGGTGATGCCGCCGCTGAGGAGGCGGCCCAGCCGGAGGGCGAGAACATGCTCGTCTTCTACTACAACGCACTTGGCCTGCGGTACGTGATCGTCTTTTTGGCCCTCTCGTTCGGGCTCGTGGCGCTGCTCGTGATGTGTTTCATGCAG
Source organism: Pirellulales bacterium (assembly GCA_044236455.1). GTDB lineage: Bacteria > Planctomycetota > Planctomycetia > Pirellulales > UBA1268 > CAMCQY01. The sequence goes on along the minus strand of JBIIGJ010000002.1, from coordinate 50,971 downwards.
ATCCGGCGAGTCGTCCTCATGCCGCCAGCGCTGATCCAGGGATTCGAGGCGCATCTGGAAAACAAGGAGTACCAGCAGGCCTACGAGATGGCCAAGGCCGATGACTCCTATCTGGGCCATGTGCTGGCCGCCGGAATGGGCAAACTGCAGGCTGGCTACGGCCCCGCGGTCGAGGCGATGCAGGAAGAGGAGGGAGAGCAGGCGATGAAGCTGGAGCACAAGATCAGCTATGTGTCGCTGGTCGGTGGTCTGGCCCCGATGTTCGGTCTGCTCGGCACGGTCGACGGGATGGTGGCCAGCTTCATGATCATCGCCAAGTCGGAAACGGCCCCCAAGCCATCCCAGTTGGCAATTGGTATTTCGCAGGCCCTCATCACGACGCTCATCGGTCTCTGGCTCGCCATCCCCGCCATCGCCTGCTTCGCGATGTTCAAGAACTGGCTGCAGAAGCTTAATGGCGATGTCGACGTGGAGGCGATGCGGCTGATGTCGCGCTTCCAGAACATGGGGAAGAAGTGATCCGTCATGGCACGAAAAAGCGGCGGTGGGCCGTCGAATACTGACATCGACATGACGCCGATGATCGACATGACGTTTCAGTTGATCACGTTCTTCATGTTCGTGATGAATTTCTCGGAAGCCGAGCAGGATGACCGTGTCCAGCTCCCGTTGAGCCAGTTGGCGAAGCCCGTCGAAGGAGCCATGGACACGCCGATCACCCTGCAGCTCACCAGCGACGGGTCGATCATTTATGCGGGTGAACTGGTGGCGGTGCCCGACATCGGCGTCCATCTCGAGCGGGAGAAGGCGGTCATGCTGGACGCCGGCAAGGAACCAAACTCGGCGACCGTGATCGTGCGGGCCGACGGCCGTTCCAAGACGGGCGACGTCCAGGAGATCATCCGGCGGTGCCAGGAAAAAGGCTTCGAAAAGTTTGCCCTGCGGGCCCAGTACGACGAGGGGCGGTGAGCCATGGCAAAGCGCGAGTCATCGCTCGGCGATAAGATTGCGATCGACATGACGCCGATGATCGACGTCGTGTTTCAGCTCATGTCGTTCTTCATGTGCACGCTCAAGGTGGTCGCTCCCGAGGGGGATTTCGACATCCGGATGCCGCTCGGCAAGTCGGCCAGCGCCGTCGTGGATGATCAGCAGGTTCCGCCGATCCGTGTGAAGCTGTCGGCCGATCCGAGCGGGGCGCTCGGCGGCATCACGATGAACGGCAACCCGGTGGTTGATTTCAGCGATCTCCAGAAGAAGGTGGTGTCGCTGGTGGGCAAGGGCCGTGGGCCGGACTCGCTTGCCGACAGGACCGAGGTCGAACTGGACTGCGACTACGGGCTCAAATACGCCAACGTCGTCCGCGCGATCACGGCCGTGTCTGGCACGGTTCAGGACGGCCAGATCGTGGAGTTGATCAAGAAGATCAAGTTCACGCCGCCCAAGGCGGGCAAGTAGACCACTGTTTGTCTCGTCGCCTCAAGTGGCGGTTCGCCGGGCGGGTTCCCCAAACACGCTCCGCTCGCTCGGCGGCTCGGCGACCGCGTTGGGGACCATGGCACGCGTGCTGCGCCGAGGCGCCTGATGCTCGCTTCGGTGTTCGGGGAGCCCGCCCTCGTTGGTTTGCATGGCAGGATGCCATGCGCAGCACCAGAAACCGGAGGTTTCCAAGCGAAAACGACAGGATGTCGTGTTTCGCGTGAAGCAAGCAGCCCTGAGCGGAAGCGACGGGGTTGGATTTTCGCACGGCGGCAGCAAGTTTGTAACGTGCTGAATCCGGGTTGCTCTTCACCCCGCTCGCGTCAGCGGCGTGGGTGGAACTTTTCGTGCACGCTCCGCAGGCGGCTGGCGTCGACGTGCGTGTAACGCTGCGTGGTGGCGATGCTGGCGTGGCCGAGCATCTCCTGCACGTGCCGCAGGTCCACGCCGCCGGCCACGAGGTGCGTGGCGAAGCTGTGCCGGAGTGTGTGCGGGCCGATATCGGGAGGCACTCCCGCCTTGTCGGCGTGGAATCGCACGATCTCCCAGATCCGCATCCGTGAAAGCCGGTTGCCCCGCGAGGAGAGGATCACCCAGGAAGGCGCAGAGCCTGCGCGGGTGGCAAAGGCGGGGCGTGGCCCGTCGATCCACGCTCGCAGGGCGGCGATGGCCCGCCTGCCCAGCGGCACGACCCGTTCCTTGTCGCCCTTGCCGCGACAGGTGCAGAAGCTCTCGGCCAAGTGGACGTCGGTCAGCCGCAGGGCCGACACCTCCGATGCCCGGCAGCCGGTCGCGTAGAGGAGCTCCAAGAGCGCCTTGTCCCTCCGGCCTGACGGGGAGCCCGTTTCCGGGCTCTCGAGCAGCCGGTCGACCTGCGCCGGAGACAGGGTGCCGGGGATGACGTCTGCGCGGCGGCCGGCTGAGAGCAGTTCGGCGGGACTCTCCCGCACCACGCCCTCGAGCTGCAAAAAAGCGTAGAACGTCCGCAGGGTCGCCGCCTGGCGGGCCACGCTCGCCCGGGCCAGTCCCCGCTTGTCGAGGGCCGCGAGATAGTCGCCCAGTTCTCGCACGGAGAGCGTGGCCGGATTGGCCGCCGCCAGCCACGAGGAGAAATCCCGCAGGTCCCGGCGGTAGGCCTCCTGCGTATTGGCGGAGAGTGCCCGCTCGTGGCGGACATAGGCGAGGAACCGCTGCACGAGGATGCCGGTCGATCCCCCCTCCTCTGCCGCCGCGGGGCCGCTATCGAGAATGACACGGCGCGCCCGGCGGCCTGGCTTCTCGTTCGCGTTCATGGGGGCGTCCGCGGCTTACGGATCGTAGCCAAGGTTTGGGGAGAGCCACCGCTCGACCTCGGTTACCGCCATGCCCTTCCGGGCCGCGTATGACTCCACCTGGTCGCGGGTGATGCGGTCCACTGCGAAGTATCGGCTGTCCGGGTGGCCGAAGTAGAGCCCACTCACGCTGGCGGCCGGAAACATGGCAAAGCTTTCCGTCAGCGACATCCCGGCGGCATCGCCGGCATCGAGCCAGCGGAAAATGGACTGCTTTTCCGTGTGGTCCGGGCAGGCCGGATATCCGGGGGCCGGCCGGATGCCCCGGTATTTTTCGTCGATCAGGTCCTCGGCCGAGAGGGCCTCCTTTCGGCCGTAGCCCCATTCCCGGCGGACCGTCGCGTGCAGCCACTCGGCGAAGGCTTCGGCCAGCCGGTCGGCCAGGGCCTTCACGAGAATCGAGGAGTAGTCGTCGTGCTCGCGGTCGTACCGGCGGGCGAGTTCATCGCAGCCGTGGCCGGCGGTACAGGCAAACGCGCCGATGTAGTCCTTGCGGCCGCTCTCCAGCGGCGCCACGAAGTCGGCGAGGGCGTGAAACACGTCCTGCCCCTTCCGCTCCCACTGCTGGCGAAGCGTGTGCACGCGGCCGAGTTCGGTCGACCGCGTGTCGTCGGTGAACAGCACGATGTCGTCGCCGACCGAGTTGGCGGCGAAAAACCCGTACACCCCCCGGGCCACCAGCGACTTGTCCCGCACCATCTGCTCGAGCAGCTGCTGCGCATCGTCGAAGAGTTTTTTAGCCTCGGTGCCGACGACCGGATCGGTGAAAATATTCGGATACTTCCCCTTCAGCTCCCACGACATGAAGAACGGCGACCAGTCGATGAACGGGACCAGGTCGGCCAGCGGCACGCTCTCGAGTTGCCGCACACCGGTGAATTCGGGCGTGTCGATGGTGGCGGTCGCCCAGTCGGTCGTCCATCGCTTGGCGCAGGCGGTCTCGTAGGGCACGAGCTTCGTCTGCTGCCGCTGCTTGAAGTTCTCGACGTCCCGCTTCTGCGCCTCGCGGTTGGCCTGTCCAAACGCCGTGCGCGAATTTGGGTTGAGCAGTTTCTCGACGACGCCGGCGGCCCGTGAGGCGTCGGTGACGTGCACCACATCGCCGGTGTATTTGGGGGCGATCTTCACCGCCGTGTGCCGGGCCGAGGTGGTCGCGCCGCCGATCAGGAGGGGCAGTTTGAGCCCCTCGTGCTCGAACTCCTGGGCCACCTGCACCATCTCGTCAAGGCTGGGCGTGATCAGGCCGCTGAGGCCCACGATGTCGACCTGCTGGGACTTCGCCTCTTCGATGATCTTCGCGCAGGGCACCATCACGCCCAGGTCGATCACCTCGTAGCCATTGCAGCCCAGTACGACGCCGACGATGTTCTTGCCGATGTCGTGCACGTCGCCCTTGACGGTGGCCATCAGCACGCGGCCCCGTTTCGCCTGCGCCGATCCCTGCGCCTTCCGCTCCTCCTCCATGTAGGGCAGAAGGTGATTGACCGCTCGTTTCATGACGCGGGCGCTCTTCACCACCTGCGGCAGGAACATCTTCCCCTCGCCGAACAGGTCGCCCACCGTCTGCATGCCGCGCATCAGCGGGCCTTCGATGATCTCCAGGCTCGTGGCGTACTGCTTTCGTGCGTCTTCCACGTCCTCCTCGACGTGGTCGGCCATCCCCTTCACGAGGGCGTGCGAGAGCCGAGCCTCGACGTCGAGGCTCCGCCAGGCGTCGGCTTTCGCCGTATCGGCGGGGTCTCGTTTCTTCACCGTCTCGGCATATTCGATGAGCCGGTCGGTGGCGTCGGGGCGGCGGTCGAAGAGCACGTCCTCGATGCGTTCCAGAAGATCCTTGTCGATGTCCTGGTAGACGGCCAATTGGCCCGCGTTGACGATTCCCATGTCCATGCCGGCCTGAATGGCGTGGTAGAGAAACGCCGAGTGCATAGCCTCGCGGACCGTCTCGTTGCCGCGGAAGGAGAAGGAGATGTTGCTGACGCCCCCCGACACCTTCACCAGCGGCATCGCTTGCTTGATCCGGCGGGTCGCCTCGATGAAGTTCAGGGCGTAGCGGTTGTGTTCCTCGATGCCGGTGGCCACCGTGAGGATGTTGGGGTCGAAAATGATGTCTTCGGGAAGGAATCCGGCCTGCTCCGTGAGGAGCTTGTAGGCGCGTTTGCAGATCGCCACGCGGCGTTCGACATCGGTGGCCTGCCCCTCCTCGTCGAAGGCCATGACGACGACGGCGGCGCCGTAGCGACGGATCGTCCTCGCGTGTCGCAGGAACGTCTCCTCCCCCTCCTTGAGGCTGATGGAGTTGACGATACCCTTGCCCTGGATGCACTTGAGGCCGGCCTCGAGCACCTCGAATCGGGAGCTGTCGACCATCACGGGCACGCGGGCGACGTCGGGCTCGCTGGAGAGAAGCGTGAGGAACTTGGTCATCACGGCCGGGCCGTCGAGCATGCCTTCGTCGACGTTGACGTCGATGATGTTGGCGCCGTTTTCGACCTGCTGCCGGGCCACGCTCAACGCCTCCTCGTAGCGTTCTTCCTTGATGAGCCGGGCGAAGGCCCGCGAGCCGGTGACGTTGGTCCGCTCGCCCACGACGGTGAAGCTGCTTTCGGGCCTGATCTCGAGCATTTCGAGGCCGGAGTAGCGGCTCCGTCGCGTGGGCACGGCGGGCTTCCGTGGTGGATGCTTCGCGACCGCCTCGGCGATGGCCTTGATGTGGGCCGGCGTCGTGCCGCAGCAGCCGCCGATGATGTTGAGCCAGCCCTCGCGGGCGAATTCGCCGAGCACGCTGGCCATCGCCTCGGGCGTCTCATCGAAGCCGCCCAGGGCGTTGGGCAAGCCGGCGTTCGGATAGCAGCTGACCAGCCGCGGAGTGATTCTCGACAGGTCGGCCAGGTGCGTCCGCAGCTTTTCGGGGCCGAGCGCGCAGTTGATGCCGACGCTCAGCAGGTCGACGTGGCTGAGGCTCGTCCAGCAGGCTTCGACGGTCTGGGCGGAGAGCGTGCGGCCCCCCTCGAACACGGTGAACGACGCCATCACCGGGAGTCGGATGCCCGTGTCGCTGAACACCTGCTCGATGGCATAGAGGCAGCTTTTCAATACGAGCGTGTCGAAGGCTGTCTCCGCCAACAGCAGATCAACGCCTCCCTCGATGAGCGCCTCGATCTGCTCACGGTAGGTGGCCACCATCTGGTCGAACGTGACGTCCCGGTGGCCAGGGTCGGCCACGTTGCCGGCGATCGAGAGTTGCTTGTTGGTGGGCCCGATCGAGCCGGCCACGAACCGCGGCCGGTCGGGCGTTTTTGCCGTCGCGGCGTCGGCCGCCTCGCGGGCCAGGCGGGCTGCGACGAGGTTCATTTCGCGGGTGCGGTCGGCCAGTCCAAAGTCGGCAAGGGCCAGGCTCGTGGCCCCGAACGTGTTGGTCTCGACGATGTCGGCACCCGCCTCGAGGTAGGCCGCATGGATGCCCCGAATCGCGTCCCCCTGGGAGAGCACGAGCACGTCGATGCAGTTCTTCAGGTCCTTGGGATGATCGCGGAAGGGGACGCCGCGGAACCCTTGCTCGTCGAGCCCCAGGGCGTGCACCATGGTGCCCATCGCCCCGTCGAGGACGGCAATGCGGTTGGCCAGCAGGGAGTGAAGCGAATCAATACGAGAGGAAGGGTTGGAAGGGGGCATCAGGTGTGGTGTCGCTCGGTTGTTGCAGGCGAGAAAATGGCTTCTGGGGCAGAGATCACCAGCTTCGGCAAATCCTTCCCAGCCGGACAATAGTTTCCCCTCCGATGATAGACGATTGGGCGGTTGGGGCGCATTGCGCAGGGGGCGTGGGCGGCGATACTGCAAAACAGGCGTCCGTGGAGGCGGCGTCCGGCGGGTGGGGCGAACCGCTCAAGGGCCGTGCATTCCGGCGACGATGCTCTGGCGAGGGATTCAGGGAATGTCACGGTGAGCGGTCTCCATGGAAGTTCTAGCACGCATTCCGCAACTCTCTTGCCCGGCCGTTGCGGTGGCCGAGGCCGCGGCTCATGGTGTCGAAGTCCCGCGCCAGAGGGAGGTGCCTGCGGTCCCGATCGCTGCAAAGGTGCCTCCGTCCGCGCCAGACCCGGTGCCTGCTGCTGCTGATGCGGACGTTTCGCGGCGGCGTGCTGCCCGCCGATCAGCGGCCGCCCGGTTTCCCGCTCCATCCGTCATGGTGCTGCTGGCTGCGGTGGCCGCCTTCTGGGCTGCCGCCTGGCGCAGCGAGCGGCTGCGCTGGGAGGCCGCACAGCAGCAGCGGCCGGCCCGTCTGGCTCAGGAATTGCCCGCGACTGCCGGCGTGGAGCGGAGCCGCACACCATGACACTCGACGCATCCACGCTCGACGCGGTCGATCGCGCCTTTCTCTGGCACGCCGATCAGGCACGTCGACGGCTTCCGGAACCCCTGAAGCCGCCGTCCAGCCGGGTAGAGCCGTCGAGACAGGAAGAGCCGCCCAGGCAGGAAGAACCGCCCAGGCAGGAAGCAGCGCTCGCACTCGCTCCAGCGGCTGTGGCATCTGTCGTGGACCGTGCCGCCGTCCCGAAGCCTGTGCCGGAGCCGAGCCCGGAGCCGAGACTCGCTGCCGAAGCAGGCGCAGGCACGCTGGCAGACAGGTTGCTGCAGGCCGTGCCGGATGCCTGGGCCCACCTGGCACAGCAGGTGGAGAACGCCTACCGCGATGGCGCCGAGGTGATCGCGATCACGGGTGCCCGCCGTGGCGAAGGCCGCACAACGTTGGTCGAGTGCCTGGCACGCACGCTCGTGGCCCGTGGCAGTCGCGTTGAGTGCCACGACCGCAGCCCTCGGACACCGGCGATATCCACCGGGGATGGCCGTCCCGGTAGCTGCATCGTGCTCGTTGATGCGGGCGTCTGGTTTCCTGGTGGGCCGCTCCGCCGGGCGTGGCTCGAGCGGCAGAGCCTGGGCTGCGATGCCGCCATCCTCGTCCGCCGCGACGATCAGCCCGAGTGCGATGCCCGCGGCGCAGCCCTCGAGGCGATCGGGCTGAAGGTGCTCGGGGAAGTGCTCACCATGGCGCCGGCAGACTCGCCCGAAGAAAAAACGTCATCCGCGTACTGGTTTTGAAATTTCTGATGGGATCCATCGTGTTACCGACCACTGTTTCTCAAAGGTCTGCCGACGATTCGCTGCCGCTCACCGGTCCGCAGGAGGCCGCGGTGGCGAAGCTGGCCTACGCCGCCGGGCAGCCGGCCGGGATCACGCTCCTGTGCGGTCCGGCAGGCGTGGGCAAGACGACCGTTCTCCGCCACATCGCCGCCAGGGGCCTGCCGGGAGGGCAGGTGATCTGGTTGGGCGCCCTAGTCGACCTCGCCGATCCGGATGATGCGGAGTGGAACCGGGACGAGAGGCCTTACGATGCAGCCTTGCCCGACGTGCTGCTCGTGGACGAGGCGGACCGATGCGGAACAGCCGAACTGGTCGACCTGATAGGCAGGTGGCGGAGGCGGCATCCTTCTGTCGCGATCGTGCTGGCCGGTGAGGGCCGACTGCTATCACTCGTAGCTGGCGATGCAAGGCTCGAGCAGTCGGTGCGGCTGCGGGCAACGCTGCCTCCGTTCACGCTGGCCGAAACGCGTCGGCTGCTCGCCGCCACGCTGACGGTTGGCGCCGAGGCGGATGGAGAGGCGGTGATTCGTACGATCCACGAGATCGCAGGCGGCGTGCCTGCGATCGCCGTGCGGCTGGCCGACATGGCCGCCTTGGTCGCCGCTGCCGAACCTGGCCGCAGCCTTGTCTCTGACGACGTCGAAACGATCCATCGACGGCTCTGCCTGACCGCCGCTTGATAAAACCGGAAAACCGGTGCCAAGCACTCATGTTTGGTGCCCGGCACCGTTTCTCTGGTGGCTGGCACCATTTCTTCGGAGGCAAGCCCGGGTGCATCACGCCGATATTTCGGCCGCCCGGGCCAGGTAGGCCTGAACCGAATCGGGTGAGCCGGCTTCTGGCCGACGGTTCGGGGCGAATGGCGCGGTGTCGAGTGCCGGGGTGCGGCCGGTCATGAGGTCGGCGAGCAGCACGGCCGTGCCGGTCGATTGATGGAGCCCGGCACGGAAATGACCGGCGGCCACGAATGCGTTGCTGCAGGCCGGCGCGGCACCGATAAAAGGACAGCCATCGACGGAGCCGGGCCGCAGGCCGGCCCACGACTGCTCGAGCATCGCGTCAGGCAGCGGCCCGAGGAGTCGCCGGGCGAACTCGAGCAGCCGCTGGATCGTCTGCGGCGTCGTGATCTTCTCGAATCCCGCATCCTCGATGGTCGAGCCCACCAGCAGCCGGCCATCGGCACGGGGCACGAGATATTCAAGGCCGACGTTCACCACCCGCGTGAGCACCTGCTCGGGCAGTCGCAGCAGCGCGATCTGGCCACGGATCGGCCGCGTCTCGATGTGCAGGCCGAGCGATGCTGCGAGGTCGCCAGACCAGGCGCCGGCCGCGAGGCAGTAGCGGTCGGCCCGTACCGTGTGGGTCGCTGCCCCGCCGTCGCTGCGGGCGATGCGGATGCCCTCGATCCGGCCGTCGCGGACGTCGATCGACCGCACGTCTGCGGCCTCCGTGATCTCCACGCCCCGCACGCGGCAAGACTGAAGCAATGCCTCCAGATGCCGCGGCGGACGGATCCTCATCTCCTCGGGCAGGAGGAGGCCGCACACGACCCGGCCCTGCTCGACCGCGGCCCGCAGGGCCGGTTCGTGCGTGGCCACATCGTGGGCAGTCAACTCGTCGCAGCGGGCGCCCTTGGCACGCCAGGAGGCTGCCGCCTCGCGGAGACGGGCCGCGCTCTGTTCGTTCCCGGCGAGATGCAGTCCGCCGCACTGCTCGAGTTCGTTGTCGATGCCCGTCTCGGCGCGGAGTTCCTCGCCCCACGTCCGGTGCAGCCGGTCGGCATACGCAGTGAGCCGGTCATGTGCTGATGCGGTGGCAAAGTCCGGTGCCGGCGGGAAAATGCCCGCCGCCGCCCAGGAGGCGGTGTCGCGGCTGGCGTCGCGGGCGAGCACGCGGACCGAGAGTCCGCGGCCGGCGAGTTCACGGGCGATCGACAGGCCGATGATGCCCCCGCCGATGATGCAGCAGTCTGTCATGCCGGAGCGAGTTCTAGTACCAGGAGGTTCCAGTTCCTAAAAGGGGCGTCACGCGTTGGTGGCGATGTCGGGCGTGTCGGCGATGTTCACCCAGACATGCACGTGCGGCGCGCCGCGGAAGTGCCAGACGAACGAAGGACCCTCCAGCCGCCAGCAATCCCAGACGCCGTCGTTGCCCAGGTCGCCCTTGCGGTAGAAGGCCAGCCGGCAGGCGTCGAGCCCTCCCTGTGCGCCGAGGCACTTCCGCGCCTCGGCGCGGTCGGCGGCGCGGAACGGTTCGAGCAGAAGGCCGAGCACCCGGTCCATCTCGGCCCGTTGGTCGGCGGAGAGGTCGGTCAATCCGATGCCGGGCGGCGTCGTGCCGCGGCCCCGGAAGGCGACCGCGTTCTCGCGGGGCAGCGTGTCGACGAGGGCCTGTGCGCGTTGCCGGCCGTCGAGCATCCCGAAGACGCCGTTGGCGGCCACTGCCTGCGACCAGAAGACGTTGCCGGGATGGTTGGGCTCCTCCGTGTCTCCGCCGGCGTCGTGGCCGTAGAAGATCGGCCCGCCAAAGGCGACGTGCTCGGCCGAGTCGCCATCACACCGCAGCGTCATGTGCCGGCCGGTAAGCAGAAACTGGAACCGGCCCGAGCCGGGCTCGCCGATCAGGGCGATCGATTGGCCGTGTCCGAATCCACCCGTGTCGTCCTCCAACTGCTTGTCAAAGCGGGCATGCCACTCGGGAGCGATCAGCTGCTCGAAGATGTCCCGGATCAGCCGCCGCTGCTCGCCGGTGAAAAAATCGCCCGCCACGTCGGGCTCGGTGGCATTCCAGTTGTTGGCCACCCGCGTGCGGAGCAGGCCGAATTTCGGGTGCACGTGGTTCCAGGAAAAGCAGATCTTCTGTCGCTGCTGCGGGGAGAGCGAGGCATGCAGCAGCCCGGCAAGCGTCTCGGATGATTTTTCAATTCCTGCGGCTCCTGCAACGGCGGCTGTCGGCTCGTCCGCCAGCAACCGGGCGGAGGTGGCGGGGGTAGTCAGGCCGGCCGCCGTAGCGCCGACGCTGCCGACGAGGAAACGACGGCGCGACAGGAATTGAATCGGCGTCTGCATGGCCACACCTCCGGAAGAAGAAAACCGTTCAAAGCCTACGGCATCGCCGCCGGTGGTGCCACTGACACTGCGGGCAGAAAAAGGTCGATCGCTGCGTCTGCACGATCCGCAGGATTGCCGTTCCGCACTCGCGGCATGGCTCCCCCTCGTGGCCGTAGACGCGATGCTGCAGCTGAAACTGGCCCGAGCGGTTGTCAGCGGTCTTGTAGGTTTCGTCGGTGATCGTCGAGCCTTCCAGGCGGACGGCCTCGGCCAGAATGCCTCGCGCCGCTGCCGCGATCTGCTCCCAACGGGCGGCGTTCAGACGGCGGCATGGCACGCGCGGATCGATGCCTGCCGCGAAGAGAATCTCCGCGGCGTAGATGTTGCCGATGCCCGCCACCGCGTGCTGATCGAGCAGGGCGACCTTTACCGCGCGGCGGGAGTCGCCCAGACGTTCACGAAGCTCGTCGCCCGTGATGACGAGCCCGTCGGGGCCGAGCCTGTCGGGCCCGCAGGCGGCAGCGAGGCCACGCTCGTCAAGCAGGCGTATCGTGCCCAGCCCTCGCCGATCCCAGAACAGGAGACGCGGATGCTGCTGCGACTCGAGCCCGATCTCCATCCGCACATGGGCGAGCGTCGGCGGATCGGCCACCAGCATGAGGCCCGTCATCCGCGGTTCGATCACCAGCCACTCGCGGCCCGACCGCCCCCGCCCTTCCAGCTCGATGGCCACGCGTTTGCCGAACCGGTGCACCGCGGCGACCGTCCGCCCGGTGAGCCGCTGCTGGAGGGGCCGCGGTCCAGGCTGCATCGAGAGCGGCCGCACCGTGCCACGCGGAAACGCGACGCTCCCGATCCGCAGCCCTGCCAGGTGCGCGATCCCGCGGCGCATCGTCTCCACTTCGGGCAATTCAGGCATGTTTCACCAGGGGCTCGATGGTAGCAGTGCCGGAGCAGGCTACAATCGAAAGCGTACCTGGTTGCCCGATGCCACCCCATAGCCACCGCCACGACCATGACACCAGCACCCACGACCGCTTCGCCTCCGCTTTCGCAGGTGCCAGATGCCTTGGGACGCTTCGGCAGGTTTGGCGGTCGGTATGTGCCTGAGACGCTCTCGGCGGCGCTCGAACAGCTGGAGCAGGCCTACAACGAGGCGATCGCCGATCCGGCGTTTGCGGCAGAACTCGACGGCCTGCTGGGGGCGTTCGTCGGCCGCCCCACCCCCCTGCTCTTCGCGAAGCGGCTCACCGAACTCGCCGGCGGTGCGCAGATCTATTTCAAGCGGGAAGACCTCAGCCACACCGGTGCCCACAAGATCAACAACACGCTCGGCCAGGGGCTCTTGGCCATCCGCATGGGCAAGCGGCGGATCATTGCCGAGACGGGAGCCGGCCAGCACGGCGTGGCCACCGCCACGGCCTGTGCCCGCTTCGGCCTCGAGTGCGTCGTCTACATGGGAGCCGAGGACGTGCGTCGGCAGGCGCCCAACGTCCGCAACATGCGGTTCATGGGGGCCGAGGTGCGGCCCGTGGAGAGCGGCTCCCGCACGCTCCGCGACGCGATCAACGAGGCGATGCGCGACTGGATGGGCTCCGTCGAGACCACCCACTACATCATCGGCTCGGTCGTCGGCCCGCATCCCTTCCCGCGGATCGTCCGCGACTTCCAGTCAGTGATCGGTCGGGAGACGGTGGAGCAGTGCCGTCGGCAGCTTGGCCGCCTGCCCGATACCGTGGTGGCCTGCGTGGGGGGCGGCAGCAATGCGGCCGGCATGTTCTATCCCTTCGTCGACCACCGCGATGTACGGCTCGTGGGGGTCGAGGCGGGGGGACGGTCCGGCAAGCCGGGCGACCATGCGGCGAGCCTCAGCTACGGCAGCCCCGGAATTCTCCACGGCAGCCTGAGTTATGTGCTGCAGGATGCGGATGGCCAGACCTCCGACGTGCATTCTGTTTCGGCTGGTCTCGACTATCCGGGCGTGGGGCCGGAGCACAGCTACTGGCGGGACGCCGGCCGGGTGGAGTACACGAGCGTGACAGACGCCGAGGCGCTGGATGCCTTCGACCTCGTGGCAAAGCGCGAGGGGATCCTGCCGGCGCTCGAAACCTCGCACGCCCTGGCCTGGGCCGTGCGGGAGGCCGCGCGGCGGCCTCCCAGCGAGATCCTCGTCGTCTGCCTGTCGGGCCGCGGCGACAAGGATGCCGCCGAGATCGCCAGGCTGAGGGGACTCGCGGTCGCGTCGAGTTGACCGACCGATTGATGCAATCGTCACGCTTCAAGAGCCAACCAGCTTCACAAGTCAACCAGCTTCACAAGCCAGAGGGGAATCGATCCATGCCGGCCAGTTCCGCGGAAGTAAGTCCTTCGAAAGTCTCCGTGCTCGCGGAGATGTTTGCCTCGCTCAATCGGGAGGGACGTGCCGCCCTGGCGCCATTCGTCACCGCCGGTGATCCCGACATGGAGACGACGCTCGCCGTGCTCGAGTCCCTCGATCGTTCCGGGGCATCGCTCTGTGAGCTGGGCGTGCCCTACAGCGACCCGATTGCCGACGGTCCTGTGATCCAGTCCTCCTACACCAGGGCTTTGACCGCTGGGTTCACGCTGGAGGGGCTCTTCGAACTGTCGCGGAAGGCGACGCAGCGAGTGAAGATGCCGATCCTGGCGATGGCGAGCTATTCGCTGATCTTCCGCCGTGGCATCGACCGCTTCGTGGCCGATGCGAAGGCGGCGGGCCTGTCAGGGTTCGTCGTGCCCGACCTGCCGATCGAGGAGTCCGACCAACTCGATGCGGCCTGCCGGCAGGCGGGGCTGGCGCTCGTGCGACTTGTCACGCCTACGACACCGCCGGAGCGGGCCGAGGCGATCGCCCGCAAGTCCACCGGCTTCCTCTATTGCGTGTCGGTGGCCGGCGTGACGGGGGCCCGCACGGAACTGCCAGCTGGCCTGATCGAGCGGGTGAAGTGGCTGCGGACGAAGACCGACGTGCCGATCCTCGTCGGCTTCGGGATCTCGAGCCCCGAGCAGGCGCGGGCCGTGGCGGAGGTGGCCGACGGCGTGATCGTGGGCTCGGCTGTGGTCCGCCATCTGGCCGAGGCGGCGAACCAGCCGCGTGAATCATTCCTCCGCGGGCTCGAGAGCTCTATCGGCGACCTCGCCACAGCCGCGGCTGCCGGGCCGAAGGCGTCGATGTAATTCAGCGGACTGCCGTCGACATCATGCCGTCTGGTCGACGAATTGTTCCGTCCAGGACGGATGCAGGCCGGCTGCTTCCACGGCGATGCCTGCTCGGACGAGCGTCTCGATGATCGCGGAGAGATGCTCCCCGGCGGATCCCGTCTGGGCTTCGACCGGGCCCTCAGCCGGGCCATGCAACGTGCAGTCGAGCGTGTTGGCGTCGCAGACTTCGACGTGGTCGGTGAGCCGGCCGACCACGACAGCGGCGGCCTCGGCCTGCCCGCGGCAGTGGAGGCGATACCGCCACGATCGTCCGGCGGAAAAGGCCGCGAAGGCCATGGGCCCCTGCGCCACGAGCCGGCCCTCCGAAAGCACCGCCAGGTGGGTGAAACAGTCGGGCACGCGGGCATCGTCGACCGCGGCAATCACTGTCCGGCCGCCGATCTGCATGTCGCCGATCAGCCGCTCGATCGAGTGCCGCTGGCGCGGATCGAGGTTGCCAAAGGGATCGTCCAGCACGAGCACGTCAGGCGCATGCAGCATCGCTCGGCCGATGAGCAGCAGCTTCGCCTGCCCGTCGGACAGGCCATCGATCGGCGCGTCGCCCCTGCCGCCCAAGCTCGCCAGATCGAGCGCCCGCCCTACCGCCTCGCGGAGGCTCCGTCCGGTCAGCCCTGCGGCACTGGCAAAGAGTGCCAGAAATTCGTCGGCCCGCACCGCCGGCCACGCGGACAGGTGCGAAGGCACATACCCGACGCGGGCCCGCACCGCGTCTGGGTCGCGGCGGACGGCATGGCCGGCGATCGTGATATCGCCCCCCCGCACGGGAATCGCGGTGGCGACCGCCGCCAGGAGCGAGCTCTTGCCGGCCCCTGACCTGCCGATGACCGCCAGCGTCTCTCCCGGTCCGATCGCCAGCGAGAGACGGTCGATCACCATCTGCCCAGACCGTTCAACGATGACGCGATCACAGCGAATCATGCCGGCCCTCGTCTCCCGGTCCGCGGGCTCTCGTTCGGAATGCGGCTGTCACTGCCTGGGAGGCGTGCCCTGGCCCAGCCGCTCGGCCGTCATTTCCAGCGACACGAGCAGCCCCTTCGCCTTGTTGAGCGTCTCCTGAAACTCGCTTTCGGGCACGCTGTCGGCCACGATCCCCGCCCCCGACTG
Organism: Pirellulales bacterium; assembly: GCA_044236455.1. Classification (GTDB taxonomy): domain Bacteria; phylum Planctomycetota; class Planctomycetia; order Pirellulales; family UBA1268; genus CAMCQY01. The sequence continues at coordinate 35,625 of JBIIGJ010000002.1, read as the reverse complement.
GACGTAGGCTTTGCCGCCAGTGATCACCACCGTCCGCAGGGCGATGCAGGTGTCCATGGCCCCGCTGAAGTCGATGTAGCCCACGGCGCCTGCGTAGGGGCCGCGCTTGCGGGGTTCCAGTTCGTCGATGATTTCCATGGCCCGGATCTTGGGGGCGCCCGAGACCGTGCCGGCGGGCAGGCAGGCTCGCAACGCGTCGAACGCCGTCGTGCCGGGGGCGAGTTGGCCGGTGACGTTGCTCGTGATGTGCATCACGTGGCTGTACCGTTCGATCGACATCACGTCACTGAGCACCACCGAGCCGATGCTCGACACGCGGCCGACGTCGTTGCGGCCCAGATCGATGAGCATCACGTGTTCGGCCCGCTCCTTAGGGTCGGCCAGCAGGCCCTCCGCGAGGGCCTTGTCCTCCTCGGGCGTCTTGCCCCGCGGCCGGGTGCCTGCCAGCGGCCTCACCGTCACATGGCCGTCCACCACGCGGACCATGATCTCGGGCGAACTGCCCACGAGCGTGGCGGCAGGGGTCCGCAGGTAGAACATGAACGGGCTGGGGTTCACCACTCGCAGTGTGCGGTAGAGTTCGAGTGGCGGCAGATCGAAGGGAATCTCCAGGCGGCGGCTGAGCACCACCTGAAAGATGTCGCCGGCGCGGATGTATTCGATGGCCTTCTCGGTGGCGGCAAGGAATTCCTCGCGGGTCGATGCCGCCCGGGCGGTGCCCTCGGTGAGGCAGCGCGGTTCGTGCCGTGGGCCGATGTCCGCCGCCGGCGGCCAGGGGCTTGGCCGAAACAGCTGCTCGATCGTCGCGTCGATGCGGCGGCAGGCTTGCTCATAGCCGCGGGCTGCGGCAGCGGGCGAGCCATCCTCGACGTGGGCGAGCACCACGATATCGAGCGACTTGGTGACGTTGTCGAAAACAAGCAGCCGGTCGTAGAAGGCGAAGCAGAGATCAGGCAGATGGAGATCGTCGGCCGGTGGATGCGGCAGTCGCTCCGCATAGCGGATGGAATCGTAGGCCGCATACCCGACGGCGCCGCTGGTGAATGGCGGGAGTTCTGCCAGCCTGGCCGGTTGGTGGATGGCCATCCGACGTTCGAGATCGGAGAGCGGGTCGGACGACTCGAATTCCTCCACCTCGTCAAATCCGATCCGTTCGATTCGCACCCTCGTGCCAAAGGCCTCGAACCGCAGGAATGGCTCGGCGCCCAGAAAGCTGTAGCGGCCGACCTTCTCGCCGCCGACGACACTCTCGAACAGGCAGGCTGCCTCCCCGGCATCGATTCGGGAAAATGCCGACAGCGGCGTCAGGCCATCGGCAAACAGCCGGCGGTAGACGGGCACGAGACGGTATGTCTTCGCCAGTTCGTCGAAGCGGTGCCGGTCCGGAAGATGCGACATGGGCGAATGAACGCTGCAGGGGCGGCTTGCCGCCTGGGAAAACCATCCAGAGTATCTCCAGTTCCCCGCGGGCAACAAGCCCGTGTGGAACCGGAGAGGAGTCGGGTTTGTGGTTTGCGGGTGGCTGAGGGCGACCTTCTGCCGGCCGGCCGCTATGATTCAGGCGAGGCGCACGCAGCGGGGCGGCAGCCTCGGGCTCCCAAGGGAGGAAGTGTCGGCCATGAAGTGTCAGCAGTGCGAGAAGCAGGCGGTGTTCCATATTACGGAGTTGGAGACCGGTGCGGTCCGTGAGCTCCACCTCTGCGAGGATCACGCGCGGGTCTACCTCAACCAGGCGGAGGGCGGTGCGGGCTCCACCGAGGGGGCCGAGGCGGGGGATGAACCCGGTGATGCGGCCGGCCAGTTGGGCGTCGGACAGACGGCCGATGAACTGGCGGCGCTCGATCAGAAGGCCTGCGATATGTGCGGCATCACGTTCTTCGAGTTTCGTAATCAAGGCCGGTTGGGCTGCCCACACGACTACGTGCAGTTCGCGAAGGAGCTCGACCCGCTGATAGCGAATATTCACGGTGCGACAGAACACACGGGCCGCAGGCCGTCGAGATCGCAGCCGACGGAGCCCTCCGTCGCGGCGGAGGGCACTGCCGAGTTGACCGGAGTGATCGGCCTCCGCCGTGAGATGAAGGAGGCGATCGCCTGCGAGGACTACGAAAAGGCCAAGGAAAACCGCGACGCCATCCGGGCGATCGAGGACCGCTGGATTCCCCCCGTCCGCCCGGAATGACAGGAGTGACGGAATGCCGCACGGCGTTCCTCGATGCAGATCATGAAACTTGAAATGCTTGCCCAATCGATCGGCGAATGGCTCCGAGGCACCGGGCCCGAATCGGATATCGTCATGAGCAGCCGCGTGCGGCTGGCCCGCAACCTCCCGCAATATCCGTTCGTGAGCCGGGCCTCCGAACAGGATCGGTCCGACATCGAGCGGTTTCTGCGGGAGCGGATCGCCATGGCCCCGGTGGGACGGAGCCTCGAATCGATCGACGTGGGCCGGTTGGAGGAGATCGACCGGCAGTTTCTTGTCGAGCGGCAGCTGATCAGCCGTGAGCATGCCGATGCCCAGGGCGCCCGCAGCGTGGCCATCGACCCGCTCGAACAGGTCAGTCTGATGATCAACGAGGAGGACCACCTCCGCATCCAATGCATCCACAGCGGGCTCGATCTCCGTGGGGTTTGGGAGCAGATCAAGGTGGTGGACGAGCAGATCGAACAGGTCGTGCCGTATGCCTTTCACCCCCGGTTTGGCTATCTCACGGCCTGCCCGACCAACGTGGGCACCGGGATCCGGGTGAGCGTGATGCTCCACCTGCCGGCGCTGGTGATCACGCGGCAGATCGACAAGGTGTTTCGCAGCCTGCACAAGATCTCGCTGGCGGTCCGCGGCCTCTACGGCGAGGGATCGCAGGCGATGGGCGACTTCTATCAGATATCCAACCAGACCACGCTCGGCAAGTCGGAGGAGCAGCTGGTGGAGCAGGTTGGCGACGTGGTGCCGGTGCTCATCGACTACGAGCGGCGGGCCCGCGAGTTTCTCGTCCGCGAGACGGAGCAAAACGTGCACGACCAGGTGAGTCGCGCCTACGGCATCCTGCGGACCGCCCAGACGATCAGCGCCGAGGAGACGATGCAACTCTTGTCGCGGGTGAGGATGGGCGTGCTCCTCGGGTTGATCGGCGACGTGAAGATCGCCGACATCAACTCGCTTCTCGTCCGCACGCAGCCCGCGCATCTGCAGAAGATCCGGGGCGTCGAGCTCGACACGAAAGACCGCAACATCGAGCGGGCCCGCTACCTGCGGCAGCACTTCGAGGCGGGCGGGCAGAGCGTGAACTGACTTTACGCGAAACACGACATCCTGTCGCCCTGACGGGCGGATGCCCGTCCTCAGCCAGTTGCTTGGCAAACGCAGTTTGCTGGTGCTGCGCGTGGCATGCTGCCACACAGTCTTCCCCCGAAACAACGGATCGTGTCGCCAGTTGGTGCTGAAGGGCCGCATTGGTTCGCCGGCTGCGGCATGCTCGTCGCAGGCGGATTCTGCTACGGGAGGCTCTTGGACGAATCGTGCATCGCTCGTGAGTCGCAGAATTCACCAGCTCCTGCGCGTGCCTCCGACCGGCTCCTCACGATCAGGCTTCACACGCAACACGGCATCCTGCGAAGCAGTCTTACGCGTGTTCGGGGAGACCGCCCGGTGCAACGGCAGTTTAGCCAGCGGTCAGGCGGGGCCAGAGAGGGTGCGGCGCAGCGGGGCCACGACCGGCGGCGGCACGAATTTGAGCAGCGCCTCGTCATCAGCCAGGGGCGTGATCTGTTTGAGCAGCGACGATGAAACGTGCGAATACTGGGCGTCGGCCATCAGAAACACCGTCTCCACCCCGGCGTCGAGCTTTCTGTTGGCCAGCGTCATGGTGAACTCCGCATCGATGTCGGTCAGCGACCGCACGCCTCGCAGGAGCACGTGCGCACCCTGCTCCCGCACAAAGGCCACCGACAGACCGCTGAACAGTTCTACGCGGACATTGGGCAGGCCGGCGACGGAGTCCCTGACGAGCTGCACACGCTCGGCGAGGGAAAAGATCGGCTGTTTTTCCGGATTGATGCCGACGCCGACCACGATGGCGTCAAAGATCCGGCTGGCCCGCTGGATCACGTCGAGATGGCCAAGGGTGATCGGATCGAATGATCCGGTGTAGACGGCGGTGCGCCGGTCAGGGGCGTGCTGGGCCACGGGGGCGAAGGCTCCTGTGAACGTCGTGGGAAGGGGAAACCGCTGCAGTTCGTGGTGTCAGGCCGGTCGCCCGGGCCGTGTGGAAGCCGTGGGCCGCATGCCGGTGGCATCCTGCCGGATACCCGATATCGTAGGGGAATTATCGGCGGTGCGAATGCCCTGGTACCGGAGGTAGGGATTCCGTGTTGAAAGCGATGCCATTTGTCGGGATGGTCGTGTCGGGCCTGGTGGCGATCATGTTCCTCGCCGATCTGGCGGCGGGGTTTCCGTTCCGGCGGATCAGCATTCCGACCGACATCGGATTCATCGTGAGCAGCGGAGTCCTCGCCTACATGAGCTGGTCGATCATGGAGAAGTCGCGTCGGTAAACACCGAGGGCGGTGGCGACCGCCTCGCTACGCCGCCTTCAGGACCGAACCGCCGATGGGCAGACGGCCGGCGCCCGCGATCAAGGCTGGTAGGTCGGAGAGTGTGGCAAAGACCGCCCGCCCAGGCTCCTTTCGCCGCTCTGCCCAGTCCTTCCACTGATCGATGCGTCCGCGGAGCGCCGTGGCGTCGGTGGCTGGGCCCTGCCCCCCCATGTCGAGCACGGCGAGCGAGCCCTGCCCCGGCCGAGAACTCCAGGGCAGCAGGCGGCCCACGATGCCCGCAGGCGTCACGCTGGCCTGGGTGACCTCCCAGAGGCCCCAGAGCGTGCTTCGGCAGGGCCAGCCGTGCGGTGCTGGGCGACGGGAGCCGCGGGTGACTTGGTCGAGCCGATCCCGGCAGACGACCCGGATGCCGCTGTCGACCAGCACACGCCGGTGCTCCTCGGGTAACGGCCCGCGAATCGAGGCGGCATCGAGGCCGGGGGCTACCGCGGCGGCCCGCGCGAGCAACTGGCGGAGTTCCTGCCGGGACTGGTTCTCGGGGATCTCCAGGGCGACGACCGAACGCGTTGCCGCGGCGTCGCGGAACGCGACCACAAGCGGCAGCCTGTCGATCGCTGCAATCCAGGTCACCGGCACCGCAGCGCGGCGTCCGAATTCGAGGCACGCTTCGGCCGTTGCGCTCGGCATCCCCGCGGGGAGCGGACAGCAGATGACCAGCGTGGTCGGCAGGCCCGGTTGGCCCATGAAAAATCCCCTGTCTTGCCTGTTCCGGCCATGGGCCCTTCCATGGCCTCCTTCCCAGGACTGTTATCGTCGCGGGTTTCCGTCGTTCTGGAATTTCCCCGGCGGAATCAGCCGGTGCGGTCAGGCAGGCGGTGCGGCGTGGGCAGTTTCCCAGCCCGCCATGGCCGCGACGAGGCTGTCGCCAATGGCCTCCGTGGCCTCCACCGTGGGATCGATGCCGTGGCGGCGGAGGGTGGCGGACGTGATCGGGCTCAGGCTGGCGACCCGCCACTGCTGCATCCGGGGGCCAAACAGTTGGATGGCCGACTCCGCGACCAGGGAACTGCTGATGGTCACCCAGTCGACCGGAGATTGGTCGATCGCTGCAGCGGTGGCCGCATCGAGCGTTGCAACGGGCTCGCTCGAGTAGGCCGACACCTCCCTGACAACGTGCCCTCGGGCCTCGAGTTCCCGCTGCATCACGTCGCGTCCACGGTTGGCCCTCACCAGGAGAAAACGGGCGGGTCTGGGCGACTGGCCGAGGGCGGCGACGATGCCCTCGGAGCGAAACAGTTCGGGCGTGAGATCGCAGGCGAAGCCGGCGTGCTCCAGTTCCTGACGCGTGGCCGGTCCGATGGCGGCCAGTCGTGCCGTACCGAGCGATCGGCCATCGAGCCCGGCTGCTCGCAAGCGGCCGACGAAGCTTCGTACGCCGTTGGCGCTGGCGAACACGATCCAGTCGAAGGTATCGGCCTGAAGGATGGCGTCGTCCAGCGGTTGCCACGATGCGGGCGGCCCGATGCGGATCGTCGGCACATGGAGGCAACTGCCGCCGGCCGCGCGAATCAGGGCATCGAGATCGTCCCCCTGCCCTGCAGGCCTCGTGTTCAGCACGCGACGGCCCGCGAGCGGGCCGCGGGCCGCGGCAAGACCTTCCGCCCGCTGCGCCACCTCCCCCACGATCACCACGGCCGGCGCGGGCCACTCGTGCTGCTTGAAGTCGGCGGTGCAACGCGCCAGGGTGCTGACGGCGATGCGTTGATCGGGCCAGGAGCAGTGGCTGACGATCGTGACCGGCGTGTCGGCTGGCAAGCCGGCCGACAAGAGCCCGTTCGACCAACGTTTGACCTGCTCCACGCCCATGTAGATCGCGAGTGTTCCCGACAGGGATGCGATGGCTCGAAAGTCGATTCCCTCCGGCTTGTCGGAGGCTTCGTGGCCCGTGAGGATCGTGAGGCTCGAGGCTGCTGACCGGCTCGTCAATGGAATGCCGGCGGCCGCCGCCGCCGCGGCCGCCGCCGTGACGCCCGGCACGATCTCGATGGCGATGCCAGCGTCTCGCACGGGGCCCATCTCCTCGCTGAGTCGGCCGAACACCGCGGGATCGCCCCCCTTCAACCGCACCACCGTGCGGCCCTCTGCCGCCAGTCGGGCGAGCAGCCGTCCGGTCGCTTCGCCGGGATCGCCGTTCCCATCCCTGCCGTCCCGAGGCACCGCCAGCCGCTCCACGCCGGGAGCAACCAGGTCGAGCACGGCCGGCGGCACGAGCGTGTCGTACACCATCACCTGCGCCTCGCGGAGACACTCCACCGCACGCACGGTCAGCAGCGATGGGTCGCCGGGGCCCGCGCCCACGAACAACACTCTGCCCTGGTGGCCATGCGGCGTGGACTGGGAAAAAGGGCTGGGGCTGGACATCGGGAGATGGACGTGTGGGAAGTGTGCGTGCGGCCGACGGGTCTGGCGGATTGTTTGCCGGAGAAGATTTGGCCAGGATTATGGTGCAAGGAAGGCAGACCTTTGAGCCCTCAGCCGCTGGGGGCTACACTCTGGGCTCCGTCGGTGTCGCTGGTGCCGCTTTCCTGACCGAGCAGGCAGCATACCGTGCCCGCGGGATTGTCGGACCTGTTCCTGCCGGATATCGCCGGGGGCCCCCTAGCGATCCAGATTTTCATGGCGAATGAATCACCAGCGGCCGGCCCGGTTCCCGCCGTCCCACAGCCGTCATCCTCGCTCACGCCGGCGGAGCGGTCGCGGCTCACACAGTGCTTTCAGCACGGCACGCAGAGCGTCGCCAAAAACGTCGATTACGCCATCGAAATGTTCTCGGCCTGCGTGGTGGGCGACCCGGCCAATCCGATTTACCTGCAGAACCTCCTGGGGACGTTGCGGCTGAAGTTCGCCGGCAAGAAGGCGGGTGGGCTGTCCGCCCTCTGGTCGGCGGGGGGGCGAGGCGGCCTCAGAAAGCTGGCTGCGGCGGGGAAATGGCGGGAGGTGATCGGTCAGGGATTGGAGATCATCAAGAGCAATCCGAGTGATCACGGCAGCTTGCTGGTGATGGCTGAAGCGAGCGGGAAGATGGGGCTTGTCGATGCCCAGCGGGTCTATCTCAAAGCCGCGCTTGACGCCGCACCTGGTGACGCGGAGGTGAACCGCAAGTGTGCCGAGTTCCTCGCCAGTTACGGCGAATACGATCAGGCCATCGCCTGCTGGATGCGGATCGCCAAGGTGAAGGGCATGGCCGACGAAGCCCAGCGTCAGGTCGCGAAGCTGCAGGTCGACAAGACGATTGCCGCCGGCGAAGGCTTGAGCGGTAGAAAACCGTCGGCTGCGTCTGCGGCCGGGGGGGGCAACAAGACGGAAGCCGCCGCCGGAGGGGCTGCGGGCACGGATCGCCGGGCGGCTCTCATGCAGACAATCGCCAAGAATCCAGCTGATATCGAGGCGTATCTCGAACTGGCCGACCTGGTCGAACGCGACGCCACTGTCGAAGAGGCTCAGCAGCTGCTGGCCAAGGCGCTGTCCGCGTCGGGCAACGATTTGAAGGTTCGCGAGCACGTGGAAGACCGCCAGCTGCGCTGGATGCGGAATCGGCTCCACATCGCGGAGAAGCGGCTCACGGAGGAGGATAATCCTGACAATCGCGCCGCCGTCGAGCGGCTGCGGGCCGCGCAGCTCAAGCAGGAGATCGAGGTCTATTCCGCCCGTTCTGCCCGCTATCCCGAGAACATCGGCTGGAAATACGAGCTAGCTATGCGGCTGAAGGCGGCCGGCAACCATGCGGAGGCCATCAGACATTTTCAGGACGTGCTGCTGGATGCCCGTCGCAAGGGCGCCGTGTCCCTCGAACTGGGCGAATGCTTCCAGAAGATTCGCCAATATCCGCTGGCGATGCGCAGCTACCAGACGGCCGTGGAGTCGCTGACCGACCGCGAACTGGACCTCCGCAAACGGGCGCTCTACCGGGCGGGGGTGCTGGCGGCCGGGCTGGATGACCCGGACGCGGCCCGGAAATACCTCTCCACGCTGGCCGAACTCGACTTTGGCTACCGGGATGTGGCTCAACGTCTGGACAAGCTGACCCCGGCAAAGGATAAAGGGGCCGGAAACTGACCGGTGGCTGCCCCCTTGAGGCTGCCGTCACCGGCGGTTCCAGCGGCTCGTGGTCCCAGTCAGGGCCGCTTTTCGGATTCGTTCGTTCTCCAGCATCGTTCCACCGCATTTTGAGAGGGTAGTAACCGGCATGCCACACTCGGCCAGCGCCAAGAAGCGACACAAGCAGAACCTCCGCAACCGCGAGCGCAACCGCGCCGCCAAGTCGGAGCTCAAGTCCCACGTTCGGAAGGTGCTCTCGGCGATCGACGCCGGCGACATCACCCAGGCCCGCGAGGCGTTGCGGACCGTGGCGAGTTCCGCTGACAAGGCTGCCGCGTCGCACAAGATCCACCGCAACAAGGCGGCACGGATCAAGTCGCGGCTGTCGGCGCGGATGTTGGCTGCGTCGAAGGGTGGTGCGGCTGCCAGTCCGGTCAAAGGCAGCGGCAAGGGCAAGAAGGCCACCGCCAAGCCGAAGGCCTGAACCTTCGGGAGTTGTTCTGGCTCCGGCGATTCGGCATCACCACTCGATCCGGGTCGCGTCGAAGACCGGCCCTTCGATGCAGGTGCGCCGATAGTCCCAGCCGCCAGCGGCGTCGCGGACACGGGCGACGCACGTGAAGCAGATCCCGACCCCGCATGCCATCGGCGCTTCGAGCGACACGTCGCACGAAATGTGTCGGTCTGCCGACCAGCGGGCAACGGCGGCCATCATGGGATCAGGCCCGCAGCAGGCGATGTGCATGCGGCGGGGGGGCGTGTTGCCGGCAGCCAGCGGTGACGCGGTGACCGCCGATCTGAACAACGAGTCGAGGAGATCGACGACCGTGCCGCGGAGGCCGGCCGAGCCGTCAAGCGTGGCCTGGTGCACCTCGATACCGGCGGCCCGGTAGTCTTCGATGCCGCCGAAGAGTCTGGCGTTCCTCGCGCCCCAGCAACAGGTGACCCTGCCGGCCCGCGGTGGTGGCACGCGGGCTGACGGTCCATACGATTTCTGCCCCAGTCGCTCACGGCCCAATCCCAGCAGGGCAGTTTGGCCGATGCCGCCGGCGACGAGCACGAGGTGATCGACCGCCGGGATCTGGAAGCCGTTGCCCAATGGTCCCCAGATGACGAGCTCCTGGCCGGCCGGCACTTCCCGCAGTGCGGTCGTAAACCGGCCATGCACGGCGTAGATGAAGTCGGCGTAGCGGTGCGGCGGCCCGACGCTGCGGCTCCCCGCTTCGTCGGAGAACGTGTCGTAGACGGCCAGCGGGCGGGCCAGAAGCGGATCGCTGCGGCCGGGAATGCGGACCATGGCGAATTGCCCGGGGATCGCGGCGGCGGCAATGGCGGGGCAGTCGAGCCGCAGCCGCCACGTGTTGTCGGCAATCTGGGTGTTCGCCACGATCCGCGCCGTGGCGAATGCGGCCGCGTCGGCATAGCAGGGAGTCGACTGAGCGGTTTCGGGCGGGTTGCAGCTGGCGGTGGTCATCGAATCCTTTCGTGCACGGGGAGTGGTGCGGCGGGGCCAGGCTCAGCCGCCGCGGGGCTTGGGTCAGCTGCCGCGTGGCTTGCGCCAGGCGGACGCCTTGCCGGGGCGACGGGGCCGCCGCGGGCCTCCGCCCACCGGCCGACGCGGCTCGCCGCCTTGGGGTCTGTCGGCTGGGGGCCTGCCGGCTGGGGGCCTGCCGCCGCCCGGGGATTTTTTTCCTTCATACGACCGCTGTCCGTCCTGAGGCCGTCTGCCTTGAGCCGGTCGGCCGCCACGGGCCGCCCCCTGCCCCGGGCGAAATCCCCGTGACCGGTCGGCCGGCCCGCGGCCCGGCCGACCGTCGGGCGGCATCTCCTCGAGCCGTCCGGCCTCGATCGGGCCGACGGCGGCGATGGCGTCGTGCCTCAAGGCCTCGATCTCGCTCCAGGTGAGCTGACGCCACTGGCTGGGGAGCAGGTTCCCCAGTGAGAGCTTGCCGACACCGACTCGCTTGAGCTGGTGGACCTTGTGGCCGAGCCTCGCGAGCATGCGACGGATCTCCCGGTTCTTGCCCTCGTCGAGGATCATTTCGAGGACGGCGCTCTGCTTGTGCTGCGAGCGGATGTCGACCCGCTTCGCATGCACCTTGCCCTCGGCGAGCGTGATGCCGCGGCGGATTTTGTCGAGGAGTTCCTGCGACGGGACGCCCGCTACCTGCACGAGGTATTTCTTTTCCACGCCATAGCGGGGATGGGAGAGCAGATTCGCGAGCGGACCGTCGTTGGTCACGAGGATCAGTCCCTCGCTCATGCGGTCGAGCCGGCCGATGGCAAACAGCCGCTGCTCACCGGGCACGAGATCGACCACGCGGGGCCGGCCGGCGGGATCGTAGTTGGTGGTCACCACACCGACAGGCTTGTTGAGCATGTAGACGACCCGCTTCGGATTGGGCAGCTTCTCGCCGTCCACCCGCACTTCGGCCTTGAGTGGATCGATCCGCGTGCCCAACTGCGTGACGACCTGCCTGTCGACCTCGACGCGACCGGCCGTGATCAGTTCCTCGCAGGTTCGCCGGCTGCCGAGCCCCGCCGCGGCGAGCACCTTTTGGAGTCTCTCCTGGCCGTCATCGATCGCCTCGAGCCGCCTCTTGGCGGCGCTGCGGGCATCGTCTTCGTCGGGGAGCTGCGGTCGTTGCGGAGGCCGACGCGATGTGATCCGCGAGGGTTCCGCGCGGGAAGGCCGGGCGGGGCGAACGGGCCGGGCGGGCCTTTGGGGACGGGCTGTCTTGCCGGAACGGGGAGGGCGTGGGGAACGGTCTGGGGGCACGGTGGGGATATCCAGCGAAGGAGGCGGGGGCTCAAGCGGCGTGCAACGATCGACCGCCGGGGCCCCGATCATACACACGCGGCTGATCTCCGGCGCGTTGCCCGAAGGACGTGGCAACGTAACTCCCCCGCAGCTGGGAGTGGGCCGTTATTGCACGGGGGCCCACCAGCGGGAGCGGCGGATTTCCGGCACCGGCGTCGCGAAGTCACGCGGTCGGGCGCCATCCATCAGCGGCAGGCGGAGGCTCGACGGGGCGATGTCGTCCTGCAGGTAGGGATCAAACCGCACGGCCCTGCGCCGCTGGAGTCGCTCGGGGCCCGGATCCAGCCAGTCTGGCGTTCCCAGGCAGCTGCAGCCGGTACCGGTTGCCAGAGCCACGACCGTGGCCACGACGAGGGCGAGCAGCAGCGGAGAACGCGAGGCGTGCATGGTGGACCCACCGGGGCTGGGGGCTGACGAGCGGCGAGAGTGTAGGAGGCGCCCCGCGGCCCCCCAAGGGCGGTTTCCTGCGGGGTTTGGCTACAAGGACCCTGCTTTCGTCCGTTGAGGCGGGGTTCGCCCGCTCACGGCAGCTGCACGTGCAACAGGGTCGTCGCAGCCGAGGCGGCGACAACCTGCCGGCCGATCGAGGCTGGCAGCAGCATGCACATGCCTTTCGTCAGCGGAGGCAGCTGCCAGCGTGCATCGAGGCGGAGCTCGCCGGAGAGGACGGCGAGAAAGTGACAGCCGTCGTCACCGCCTACGGCCCAGTCGCCAGTGGGCCGCACTTCGTCGAAGAGGAAGTAGTCACAGGTCACGAGCCGTCGCGTTGCCGCGTTGGCACCGGCTGATGGTGCCGTCGACAGACTCTGTTGCGGCTGGACCGGCGCGACAGGCCCAAACTGGGTCACGGCTTCGAGCCCAGCTTCGATGTGCAGCGGCCGGGGCCTGCCATCGGCAGCGGTACGGTTCCAGTCGTAGAGCCGATAGGTGACATCGCTCGACTCCTGGATCTCGGCGACGACCAGCCCGGCTCCGATCGCGTGCACCGTGCCCGCGGGAATGAAGATGCAGTCGCCCGGGTGGGGCTCGAATGAATGCATCACTTCCTCGCAGCGGCCCGCCCGCAGGGCTGCGGCCAGCGAGTCACGATCGATTCCCGGACGAAGCCCCGCGTAGATTCGGCTCCCGGGCGTGGCATCGATCACATACCAGGCCTCCGTCTTGCCCAGATCGGGCGGCGAGAGCCTGGCCGCCCTCGCGTCGTCGGGATGCACCTGCACCGACAGGTCGCGGCAGGCGTCGAGAAACTTGAAGAGAAGCGGGAAGACGGCCCGGGGCGCATGCCGGCCGAGCAGTTCGCGCCCCCGCTGCCGCACCAGTTCCCCGAGCGTCGTTCCGGCCAGTGGACCGGCCGCTACGACGCTTTGGTCGGCACCGCGGTCGACCAGTTCCCATGACTCGGCGAAGTCGTCCCCGGGCGGCAGGCTGCGGCCGAGGCTCGTCACGAAGCGACGGCCGCCCCAGATGTAGCGACGGTAGAGAGGTGTCAGCAGGAGCGGGTGCATGGTGGTTGCTCACGTGTCAGGAAGAACGCGCGTAGCCCTCCAGGATTCGGCCGATCCAGAAACAGCAGACAGCGGCGACGAGCATCACGAGCATCTGGCCGAGCGAGATTGCCCGGTTGAGTTCGAGCAGGACGGCGACCGCCGGAATTGCGAGGCCGAGGAACTGGCCAAGCCGACCAATTGCTGCCATCGAATCGTTCTCCGGCTGGGGCACGCGTGAAGGTGTCGGGGGTGGATAGCTGGTGCCGATCGTAAACAAGGAGCAGTGATTTGTGCCATGCAGCCGCCTCCTTTCCGGCCGGTTTTGCCCGCGATCCAGTAGCAGAGGCTTGTCGCCGCTGATTTTCCGGCAATACTTCCGCCATTCCATCTGAGATTCCCCGTTTCCACTTTCCCCCGGCAGGAGATACGCACCATGGGTCGGCACGGCGCAGTCACGTTCAAGGGCAATCCGCTCACGCTGGTGGGTGACGAGGTGAAGGTGGGCTCGCCCGCGCCTGATTTCGACGTGGTTGCCTACGAGGCCGGCGGCATGCAGCACATCCGCAAGGCCGACCTGCTCGGCAAGCCCGCATTCATCAGCGTGGTGCCCTCGCTCGACACGCCGGTCTGCCAGGTGCAGACGAAGACGTTCAACACGCGGTTGGCCGCCCTCGGCGACAAGGTGACGGCGCTCACGGTCAGCCTCGACCTGCCGTTCGCGATGAACCGGTTCTGCGGCGCCGAAGACATCAAGTCGATGCGCAACGGCAGCGACTACATGGACCGCGGCTTCGGCACGCACTGGGGCGTGCTGATCGATGAGTTGAAGATCCTCGCCCGGGCGGTGTTCGTGCTCGACTCCAAGGGTGTCGTGCAGTACGCGGAGGTCGTGAAGGAAGTAGCCAGCGAGCCCAACTACGACGCCGCCATCGCCGCCCTGCAGAAACTCGTCGGGTAGGCCAACGATTTCCTGGCACCGTGGGTGATGCCTGCCCCGTCGCTTCCGCTCCGGGCTTCCCGCCGTGCGTGATGCCACCTGTGGTGGTTTCGCCACCATCGATAGGAAGCCCCCGGCGGAAGCCGGGGACGGCGTTCACGTCACGGCCCGGCGGCGCGTCGCCGCGTGCCCCCGGCATTACGCCTTGAGCATCGCTTCGATCGCCTTGCGGGCTGCGGCGAGGGCATCGGGAAGCTTGTCGGCGAGCTTTCCGCCGGCCTGGGCGAGGTCGGCGCGGCCGCCCCCCTTCCCTCCCACGATGGTCGCCGCATCCTTGATCCAGTTGCCTGCCGACAGGCCACGCTCCTCGAGTTCGCGGCTGATGCCGGCGACGAGCGTCACCTTGTCAGCCTCGGTCGAGCCCAGCAGCACAGCGATCGGGCTCGCCTTGCGGCGGAGTTGATCGATGCACTGCCGCATCGCCGCCGCATCGCCGCCGCGGGCGTCTGCGACGACGATCCGCGTGCCTGCAACCTCGGTGGCCCCGGCCAGCAGTTCGTCGACGGAAATCGCGGCGATGCCAGCTGCTGCCGGCTTGCTCTTCTTGAGCTCCTTGAGTTCCTTGGCGATGGCCGCCAGCCGGTGTGGCAGTTCGGCGACTGGAACCTTCAGTCCACCGGCAGCCTCCGCCAGCACCCCCTCCATCTGTCGGCAACGATCCACGGCGCGGAGACCGGTGACGGCCGTGATCCGCCGGGTGCCGGCCGACACACTCTCCTCGGCGGTAATCCGCACCATGCCGATCTGGCCGGTGCTCGACACGTGCGTGCCACCGCAGAGTTCGCGGCTCACGCCGTCCATCGTCACCATCCGCACGACGTCCGGATACTTTTCGCCGAAGAGCATCATCGCGCCGGCGTGGCGGGCCTCCGCCAGGGGCAGGAGTTGTGCCGCCACCGGCACGGCGGCCAGCGTGTTTTCGTTGACCATGGTCTCGATCTGGTCGAGCGTCTCGCGGCCGACGCTGCTTGTGTGGGAGAAGTCGAACCGCAGCAGGTCGGCATCGACCTTCGAGCCCTGCTGCACGGCGTGGGTGCCGAGATAGTGCTGCAGGGCCGCATGGAGCAGGTGGGTGGCGGAGTGGGCCCGGCGAATCGCCGCGCGGCGGCCGGCATCGACCTTCGCCCGGAGCGTCTGGCCGAGGTCGAGCGAGCCCTGCCGCAGGTGGCCCGTGTGGAGCATGAAGCCGCCCTCGCGCTGGGTGTCGCTCACGTCGAACGTGCCCCCCTGCCATGCGAGCGTGCCCGTATCGCCCACCTGGCCGCCCGACTCGCCGTAGAAACTCGTGCGGTCGAGCACGACGGTGATGGGCGACGCATGACCGACCTCGCGAAGCGAGTCGCACAGCTGCCCCTGCGCGATGATGCCGATCACCTTGCCATCGGTTTCGAGCGTTTCGTAGCCGACAAATTCGGAGCCGTGCATGGTCTTCTTGAGGGCGTCGAGCGGGCCCGAGGTGAACACCTCCACGCGGGTGCCGGCGCCCGACCGCTGGCCGTGGGCGTCCATCGCCTCCCGGAAGCCGCTCCAGTCGAAGCGGCAGTTCCGCTCCGCGGCGAGTGTCTCGAGCAGCTCCGGCGGGAAGCCGTAGGTCGTGTAGAGTTCGGCCGCCTCGCTGCCACCGACCAGGCCGGAGCCCGAGCGGTCGATCGTCGCGAAGAGCTTTTCGATGCGGTCGAGGCCGCCGTCGATCGTGGCGAGGAACGACTCCTCCTCCCGCTGGATCACGCCGGCCACGCGGTCGACCGTCTCCGCCAGTTCCGGGTAGGGCTTTCGCATCATCGCGGCCACCGTAGTCGGCAACAGGTGGAGGAACGGCTCCTTCATGCCCATCTGCCGGCCGTCGAGCACGGCCCGCCGCAGCAGTCGCTTGACGACGTATTTCTCCTCGTTGTTGCCCGGCAGCACGTTTTCGTGGATGGCAAACGTGCAGGCACGGACGTGATCGGCGATCCGTCGCATCCGGCGGCCGTCGTCGGTTGCCGCCACGTAGGGGCGGTGGCAGACCTCAGCCACCGCCTCGACGATCGGCTTGAGGATGTCGATGTGGAAGTTGCTGTCGACGCCCTGCAGCATCGCCGCCGTCCGCTCCAGGCCCATTCCCGTGTCGATGTTGCGGCTAGGAAGCGGATGCAGGTTGTTCGGCGGTGAACCGATACGGTTGAACTGGGTGAAGACGAGGTTCCAGATCTCCACGTCGCTGCCGTCGGGCATGCGATAAAAAATCTCGCTGCAGGGGCCGCAGACGCCGTCGGGGCCCTGCGTGGGAGAACTGGCGGGCCAGAAGTTGTCATCCTCGCCCATGCGCGTGATCCGCGCCGCGGGCACGCCCACCTCGTCCGCCCAGATCGCATAGGCCTCGTTGTCGTCGTGGTAGACGGTGATGGAGAGCTTCTCGGGGGCGATGTTGAGCCAGTTGCGGGCGGTGAGGAATTCCCACGCCCAGAGGATCGCCTCACGCTTGAAATAGTCGCCGAAGCTGAAGTTGCCCAGCATCTCGAAGAACGTGTGGTGCCGCGGCGTCCTGCCGACGTTGTCGATGTCGCCGGTCCGCAGGCACTTCTGGCAGGTGGTGGCCCGGGTGAAGTCCAGCTTGCACTTGCCGAGAAAATGATCCTTGAACTGGTTCATCCCCGCCGGCGTGAAGAGCACCGACGGATCCCAGCGGGGCACGAGCACGTCGCTGGGGCGGCGGACGCACCCCTTCGACTCAAAGAATGCCAGATACGCTTCGCGGAGTTCATCGGCCTTCATGTCGTCGTCAGCTCCCGGGTAAAACGCTCGCTCGCAGTCTGGCGTGGGCCTGTCTGTGCAGGCCCGGTCAGGGCGGACACTATACACGCCCGCCCGCGCGGCAGGCGATGCGGACTCCATGCGCGCCGCAAAAAAACCGCCCACGAGCACTGCTTGGGTCAGTTGCTCGTGGGCGGTGAGGGGACTAAATCGTTGGAAGCGGCCAGGGCCGTTCAGGGCCGCCGGCCGTCAGTCGTCGCTGTTGCTGCTGCCGGTGGATTCGCTCGCCACCGCGATCACGGCATCCTTGCTGGCGAGGACCTTCTCGCGGAGTTCCTGTGCCACCTTCGGGTTTTCCTTGAGGAAGAGCCGGGCCTTCTCCCTGCCCTGCCCCAGGTGCACATCGCCATATCGCAGCCAGGTGCCCGTCTTGTCGACGAGTTTGGCGAGAATCGACAGGTCGAGGATGTCGCCCTCAACGCTGATGCCGTCGGCATGCATCATGTCGAACTCGGCCACGCGGAAGGGAGGCGCCACCTTGTTCTTCACCACCTTCACCTTTACCCGCTGACCGACAACGTCCTCGCCGTCCTTGAGTTGGCCGATCCGGCGGACGTCGACGCGGCAGGAGGAATAGAACTTGAGGGCCCGGCCGCCGGGGGTCGTTTCTGGGCTGCCGAACATCACGCCGATCTTCTCACGGATCTGATTGATGAAGATCACGGTCGTCTTGCTCTTGGCGATTGCGCCCGTGAGCTTTCGCATGGCCTGGCTCATCAGCCGGGCCTGGAGGCCGACGAACGAGTCGCCGATCTCACCATCGAGTTCTTTCTGCGGCACGAGTGCCGCCACCGAGTCGACGACGATGATGTCGACCGCGTTCGACTTGATCAGCAACTCGGCGATCTGCATCGCCTCTTCGCCGCTCGTCGGCTGGCTCACCAGCAGGCTCTCCAGCGAGATGCCAAGCTTTTTGGCCCAGCTGGGGTCGAGCGCATGCTCGGCGTCGATGAAGGCCGCGATGCCGCCCGCCCGCTGGGCCGCAGCCACGGCGTGGAGGGCGAGCGTCGTCTTACCGCTCGACTCCGGCCCGAACACCTCAACGATGCGGCCGCGGGGGAACCCCTTGCCGCCGAGGGCGAGGTCGACCGAGAGGCTGCCGCTCGAGATGCCCTCGATCGGGGCCTGGGCGTCGCTGCCCAGCGGCATGATCGAACCGGTGCCGAATTCCTTCTCGATCTGGGCGAGGGTGTTCTTCAGTAACGGGTTGTTGTCGAGGAACGACGCCACCGTCTTGCCGGGACGTCCCTTGCTTTCGCTTTTGGTGTCGCTCGCCTTCACTGCGGACTTTGCCGCTTCGGTTTTCTGTGATGCCTTTGCCATCCGGCCATTCTCTCCTACTGCCAATACCATGACGATTGCCTCCCTCGTTTCCCGGCACGTCGTCGGGGTGGTTGCATCGCCACCATAAATCGAGCGAGTTGCCGGCAAACCGAACACTGAACGTGGGTATAGTATCGGTTTGGGTCGCGGCTGGCAAGAGGGTTTTTTGGACGCCTGTTCAGCGTGCGTTGCCGCCGGGGACGGCACCCTGGATTGCATGGCAGGATGCCATGCGTCGCACCAGCAAACTGCGTTTGCCGAGAAAAAACAGCACGATGCTGTGTTTTTCGTGAATACGGCTCCTCGAGCTTCCGCCGATCCCCGGCTCGCGTATTTAAAAGCTCAGCATGCGGCGGTATTCGGCCAGCCGGTGGTCGAGGTCGTGGCGGTTCAGGGTGGCCAGTCGGTCGAGGCTGAAGTCTTCGACGGTGAAGCTGGCCGTGACGACGCCGTAAGCCAGGGCCTCCTTGAGGGCCTGGGCATCGAACCGGCCGAGGGCGGCCAGGTGGCCCATCATGCCGCCGGCAAAGCTGTCGCCGGCCCCCGTGGGGTCGACCACGGTGGCCGTCGGGAACGCGGGCATGACGTACATCTCGTGCTCGCTGAAGAACATCGCCCCATGTTCGCCCTTCTTGATCACCACGAACTTCGGGCCCATCGCCAGGACGGCCTGCCCGGCCCGGACGAGATTTTCGTCATCCGCCAGCAGTTTGGCCTCGGAGTCGTTGAGCACCAGGCCGTCGATCCGCTTCATCAACTGGCCCAGTTCGTCCCGTTGGATGTTGATCCAGAGGTCCATCGTGTCGGCCACGGTCAGTTCCGCCCCCTTGGCCTGATCGAGCACGCTCAGCTGAACCACCGGCGAGGCGTTTCCTAAAAACAGAAAACGGCAGTCGCGGTGGGTGCCGTTGAGCTTCGGCTGAAACTCCCCGAGCACGTTGAGGTGCACCTCCAGCGTCTCGCGGTCGTTCATGTTGGGGAGGTAGCGGCCCCTCCAGCGGAAGGTGCGGCCGCCGGGAATCGTCTGCAGTCCGGAGGTGTCGATGCCGCGGGTCTCGAGCAGTCGCGTGTGTTGCTGCGGCCAGTCTTCGCCCACCGCGCCGATCATCCGCACCGGCGAGAAAAAGCTCGCCGCGTAGGAGAAGAAGACGGCCGATCCTCCCAGCACGTCGTCGCGTTTGGCGGAGGGGGTTTCGATGCAATCGAGGGCGATGCTTCCGACGACGAGCAGCGGCATGATGCGGGAGACTCCTCAGGAGAAAGAAGAAAGCGGAAAGCGGAAAGCGGAAAGCGGAGACGTCAGGCCCGGAGGGCCGGTTGAGGACCAGCGACCTGCGGTCGCCAAGCCGGGGCGGACAGGATGTCCGAGCCCGGCGTGAATACGGAAAGACGAGAATGTAGCCGGCGCGGTCTTTTGCGACAAAAGCGTCGGCTGAATCACCAGCGCCAGCCGAAGCCGGCGTCGGAGAAGAACGGGGCCGCGGCCTCGGTAACCCCCCAGCCGACCCGGAGGCCGATTTCGAAGTTCTTCGTGAGCATGTAGTGAGTGCCGGGGCTGAAGAACGCCCGGTTCACGTCGACGAGATTTCGCTTCGTGAACGTGTCGAAGTATTCGGCGTGCACCTCCCAGCGGTCCGTCAGCGGCACGCGGAGGACGACCGACGGGCTCCAGCGGTCGAACCAGTTGAGCACGCCCTCGGAGTAGGCGTAGCGGATGGCGGCGTCGAGTTTCCACCCGGCGGGTAGTTCATAGCCCGCCACGTAGGTCGCCACCGGAACCGTGCCGAACACCTCGCCGTAGGTGGGTGTCGAGCCCTCCATGATGAAGCAGCTCTCCGGCACGAGGCCATCCTGGTCGGAAAGGTCCGCCTTGAAGCCGTAGAGCATGCTCGATTCGTAGAGGGACCGACGCTTCAGCGGACCCTCGCCCACCTCCACGCTCGTCACGATGTTGCCCTGGGAGCCGACGCCGTAGTTGGCGCCGAACCGCCACTCGAACCAGTCATTGCCGCCGACACGGACCAGCAACTCCGGATAGTTGTTGGTGGGCAGGCCGACGGGATTGTCGATGAAGACATACGAGCCCTCGGAGAGGACCGTGCCTGCATCGACCGTGCTGGTGGCCGGCGTGAAGGCGTCACGGTCGGTGCCGAGGTCCCACGCTTCGCCGGCCGTAGCCTGTTGGGCAGCGAGTGCGGCACACATGACCAGCAGCATGGCGACGAGTTTCAAGGTCGTCGCGGCCTTGCCGGCCGCCTCCAAGCCTACCCGCACAGCGGCAGGGCTTTTTCCAGCCGCTTGATCGACTTCTCCCTGCCGAGGATCGCCAGGCAGTCGTAGAGACCAGGGCCCACCGTCTTGCCCGTCACCGCCACGCGGACGGCGTGCACGAGATCGCCCACCTTTACTCCCGCCTCCTCCACCACCCGCTTGAGCGCCTCTTCGAGCGTGGCCGGCTCGAACGGCTCGACGCCTGCGAGGGCGGCGGCATACTTGGCCACGAGTTCGCGAACCCCGGGCTTTGCCAGCCGTTGCTTCACGGCTGCCTCGTCGAGCGGCGGCTCGTCGACGAGGAAGAAATCGGCGTAGGCGAGGATGTCGCCCCCGACCTTGAGCCGGTCCCCTGAGGCCTCGATCACCCGCCGCACCGTCGCGGTCGCCTCCGGGGCCGCTGGATCGGCCACCAGTTTCGACTTCACAAGAAACGGCAGCATGAATGCCAGCTTCTCGTCGACGGAGAGTTCGTGCATGTAGTGATCCTGCACGGCCCAGAGTTTTTTGGGGTCGAAGCTGGCCGGCGACGAGTTGATCCGCTCCAGCGTGAAGTGACTGACCAGTTCTTCGCGTGAGAAGAACTCCGTCTTGTCGTCGTAGGACCAGCCGAGAAGCGCGAGGTAATTGTCGATCGCCCACGGCAGATAGCCCACCTCCCGGTAGAAGTCGACGATCACGGGATTGAACGTGTCGGCGTCGGCCGTGAGCCCGATCCGCTCGGCGATCCGCGTACCGTGCTCAGCCACCTGCTTGAAGTCGGGATTCTTGAGGTATTGTGCGAGCTTCCGCTTGCTGAGCTTCGTGCGGCTGCCCGGCTCGGCCACCAGCGGCAGGTGGGCGTACGCGGGGAGTTCATAGCCCAGCGACAGCGCGATGAAGGCCTGCCGCGGCGTGTTGGAGAGGTGCTCCTCGGCGCGGATCACGTGTGTGATATCGAGGTCGTGGTCGTCCACCACGCTGGCCAGATGGTAGAGGCAGGAGCCATCGGCACGCTGGATGACATGATCCTGCTCCCGCTCCCAGGCAAACTCGACCCGCCCCCGCACCGCGTCGTCGATGACCAGCGCCGACTCCCGCGGCATTTTGAGTCGCACCACGCTCTGTCGGCCCTCGGCGGCAAACCGGGCCGCGTCGGCATCGGTGAAGGCGGCGAACCGACGGCTGTAGAGAAACGGTTTGCCGGCGGCCTGCGCGGCCTTGCGTTCCTCGTCGAGTTCGGCGGTGGTGGCGAAGTCGCGGTAGGCGTGGCCGGAAATAAGCAACCTGTCGACGGCGGCCCGGTGGCGGTCAGCCCGCTGCGACTGAAAGTAGGGAGCGTGCGGTCCGCCCACGCCCGGCCCCTCGTCCCAGTCGATGCCCAGCCACTTGAGACCCGAAAGGATCGGCTCGAGGGCCTCGTCGACATTTCTCGCCACGTCGGTGTCGTCGATCCGCAGGATGAACTGCCCGCCCCGCTGGCGGGCGAAGAGCCAGTTGAAGAGGGCCGTCCTCACCCCGCCGATATGCAGGTAGCCGGTGGGACTGGGGGCGAAACGGGTGCGGACGGTCATGGTGGAACTCCGGCGAAACGGTCACGGGCAGCCAACACGCTGGCGGGCAAAACTATCGGGCAGAGCCATGCCGCCGTCAAAAGGTTCAGGCGGCGCGGCTCATGCGTGCCAGTTTCTTGAGGCGTTTGCGTTCCGCCTTCGAGAGATGCCGCTCGGCCTGACCGCCATCGTCGTCCGCATCCGTCCCGTCGATGAACATGGTCTGGCCGTGCTGGTGGCCGCGGTCGCTCTCCTCCTCGTCGCGGCCGGTTCGGGCGTCGTCAGCATCCTCGGCGGCATCGACGGCGGACGCCGCCGTCTTGCGTGCGCCCTGAGCGGATTCGGCAGGCGTCGAGTTCTTGCGAGGGGCCGTCCGAACCGGCAGGCCCCGCACCTCGCGGAGGACCGACCGTGCCGCCGCCAGCATCGCAATCGCCGCGAGTGCCGCCCCCACCATCCAACAGGCGTTGCCGACAACGAGATGGAATTCCCTCCCGTCGCCCATCCAGCCGCAGACGGCGGCGGCAGTCCATGCCGAAAGGCAGAGCGACAACCAGATGCCCGGCGCCGCCCGCTCGTGCAGCGGCAGCACGGCCCAGAGACCGACCGCTGCATACAGCACCCCCGCCGTCAGCACCCACCAGCCCATGCCGCCCGGGCCCAGTGTGATGCCGGTGGCGTCGGAGGCCAGCGCCGCGATCAATCCTCCCAGCGGCACCTGCCCGGCACATGCCGTGAGCGTGAAGAGGCCGGCCAGCCAGCCCCAGGCCCGGTAGCGGCCGCGATAGTCGTCGCGCCTGTGCCGCCGCATCAGCCGCACCACGAGCGATGTCACGGTGGCGATGACCAAGCAGACCTGCGCGAGCCAGCCGCCCAGCGAGAGGAGCGAACGAATGTCGATGCACTGGCGTGCTGTGGCCAACGTGGCGTCAAAACGCGTGCCGCCAGGCCCGAAGACGGGGCTGCCGGCGGCCACTTCCCACACGCCCACGCCGACGGCCGCGGCCAAGACTGTGAGCAGGCCGATCGCGGCCAGCGAGAAGCCGCCCAGACCGGTGGGCAGCAGCGTGGCCAGGCTTGGCTGATGCTCCGGCAGCGCCTCGGGCGAATAGTCGGCCAGACGGCGGGTTTGGCCCGGAGTAGGTGAGGGCGTGGAGTCGGAACGAGTCCACGAGAGGACCAGCCGCCGACGTTGATCTCGGCGCTGGCTAGCAGCGAGCGACATGGGGGCGCAGATTCCATCCAAAAGGCCGCGGAACGGATCGGTCCCGCGCGGTCCGCGGCCGGCATCCTGCCGCACCTGGGTCGAACCGCTTCAGGGCAATTCGGCCGTTTGGTGTCAGCGGATTCACTGGCCGGACTGCAGGCAGGTTATGACGCATGCCCGGCAGGTTCGGCAGAGTCGGCACGGGCCCATTTGCCGGCCTCGCCGCTCTGCGGTAGTATCCCGCCACTTTCCTACGAAAACCCGGAGATCCCTCGCCATGGCTTACTCGCTCCCTCCCCTCCCCTACGCCTTCGACGCCCTCGAGCCCTCCATCGACGCCCGCACGATGGAGATCCATCACGATAAGCATCATGCGGCCTACGTGACGAACCTCAACAAGGCTCTCGAGGCGCATGCCGATCTGTCGGCGCTGCCGATCGAAAAGCTGATTGCCAGCCTCGACAAGGTGCCCGAGGCGGTCCGCACGGTGGTCCGCAACAACGGCGGCGGCCATGCCAACCACTCGCTGTTCTGGGAGACGATCGGCAAGGGTAAGGGGGGCGAACCTGCCGGCCACCTGGGCGAGGCGATTCGGAGTGTTTTTGGCGGATTCGACACGTTCAAGGAGACCTTTACCAAGGCCGCCATGGGGCGGTTTGGCAGCGGCTGGGCCTGGCTCTCCACCGATCCGCAGGGCAAGCTGCTCGTCGAGAGCACGGCCAATCAGGACAGCCCGATCATGCAGGGGAACACGCCGCTCCTGGGCATCGACGTCTGGGAGCATGCCTACTACCTGCTCTACCAGAACCGGCGTGCCGATTACGTCAACGCCTTCTACAACGTGATCGACTGGGACGCTGTCAGCAAGCGTTTCGCAGCGGTCAAGAAGTAGCACGCAACGGGAGTGGCTGGTTTTGCTTCGCAAAACGAGCCACTCCCTTTTTGCCTTGCAGCAGCCCGTGGTTCCCCCATTCCCCCCGGTTCATTTGGCCGTGGGGTGATGGGGGGCATGGGCTGTTGTCGTTTTGCTGCCGTTGACTTTTCTTCGCGCAATTCCTTATTTCCCCCCCGGCCGGCGAGCCGATATTTTCGGCAGCTTTTTACGGCTGGAGGCATTTGCATGACCGCGCAGAAAAGACACAAGAACCATCATCAGGCGATCTACGGCGGATCACCGGGTCGAGGGCGGGGAATGGCCAGGTCGGCCCTCTTCGCGGCGGCTCTCGCGGGCTGCGTGATGCCGGCAGTGGGCTGCAAAACAGGCACGTCCTTTACCAAGCCATCCTGGTGGACATTCGGCGGATCGCCGAAGAACGCCGATGCTCTCGCGTCGGCCCCACCCTACAGCGGCGACATCAAGAAACCGTCTGAATCGTCGAAGCCCTACCCGACCACGTCGACCCCCAGTGGATACGTGATCCCAGGCAGCACCAGCCCGGCCGATACGGCGGCACAGCAGATTCGCGCCGCGCAGCCAGAGACCCCGATCGTCTATGGCAGCACTCCGCCGCCGGCAACGCCGGCCACCGCGCAGCCCTCGTTCGCCGCCGCGCAGCAGCCGACGACTGCACCGATCGCGACGCAGGTTGGCCCGTATGCAGCCCACTCCGGCGAGTCGATTCCGCCTCCTGGCCAGCCGCTCCCGCCGATCTCGCCGTCCTCGATGCCCACCATGTCCTCGATGCCCACCATGGCGAACATGCCGTCCACGCCATCGGAAGCCGCGATGCCCAGTGCCGCCTATTCGAACTTCTCGGCCCCGGCGGCCAGTCCTGCTGTCATCGAACCGCCCGCCCCGAGAATGGCCGATGCCCGGTCTGCGGATCCAGCTGCCGCCATTCCGGCTGCGGCTCTCCCGGCAGCGGCGGCCGCCTACGGTGGGTCCAGGTACTCCACGAACACCGGCAGTCGGTTCTCGGGAGCCGAGGCTGCCTCGTTCTCGCCTCCGCCCAGCGGAACGCTGCCGGGCTCCTCATACGGCAGCCCAGCCGAGCCGGCCTTCCCGGCCTTGCCTGCGGCGGCGCCGCAGACCGGGCCTCTGGCCACTCCGCCTGCCGCCGTGCCCGCGGCGCCGGGGTTGCTCCAGCCATCGGCCCAGCCGGTGCGACGGCCCGATCCGGTCTACCGGCCGGGAGGAACGTCGAGCTACCGGCCTAGCCGCACGATCCTCGCGGACGAGTCGGCTCCGCCGCCGGCAGCTGTCCGTACCGCCTCGTTCGAGGAGTCGCCGGCAGGCACGATTCAGCAGTGATCTGTCGGGTGTGGTAAAAATTCAGGCATGGACGGCCGCCACTCCCTCAGCCTCGTTGGTTTGATCTGCTGGAGTTTCTGCGCCGCGGTCCTGTCGGGGGCGGATGCCGTGCGTGCGGCCGCTGCGGACCAGAAGGTCGTGTTTCAAGGGGCGATCCCCCTCCCCGATCACGCCGACGATGCCGACGGCAAATCGGTCAAGATCACGGGCTTGAGCGGTGTCGCCTGGCTGGGGGATGACCGCTATGCGGCGGTGATGGACAACAGCCAGCACCTGCTCCTGTTCCGGTTGTCGCTCACGCAGACCGGCAAGCCGTTGGCCGTCGATTCGCTTCGCATCGTGAAGCTTTCGCAGCGGCATGACTACGAGGACGTGGTGCCCTGCCCCGCGGCCGTCGCGCTGGCGATGCGGCAGCAGCGGCAGCCGGATCGCCGGGAGAATGGCCGTGGCGGCGAACAGGGCGGCAAGCAGGACGAACAGTTCGTGCTGGTCTGCGAGGAGGACACACCGGCCGTACGGGCATTTTCGCTCACGGACGGCGGCATGATCGGCGCGGTGCGTCTGCCCGAAAATCTGCTGGCGCGGCGGCCCAATCGCGGCCTGGAGTCGTTGGCAATCGAACCCGACGGCCGCTTCCTCTGGACGGCCAACGAGGAGGCCCTGCCCGGCGACGGACCAGCCGCCGCCGCCGGCGGCGGCACCGTGGTGCGGCTGACGAGGCTTCCGCTGCCAGGTGACAAGCCGATGGTCGACGACGGTTCCGGCCAAGGTGGCGAGCCGCCTGGGGCTGCCGCGTTTCAGGTGGCCTATGCCGTCGACCCGGCGCACTCGTTCGTGCGGGTGTTCGCCGGCCAGCCGCTGTCGGGACTCTCGGCGCTCGTGGCCTTGGGAGAGGGCCGTATGCTGGCCCTCGAACGCAGTGGTGCACCCGGCCTGCCGCCGTTTGCCAGCCGGATCTATCTGGTGGATGTCGGGGCCGCTGTCGATGTCTCGGCCGTGGAGCGTGATCTGGCCTCCCGTCGGGAGGCCGTCGTGGAGAAGCGGCTCCTCTGGACCGACTCGCTCGGGATCAATCTGGAGGGCTTGTGCCTGGGGCCGTTGCTCGCCGACGGCAACCGCGGGCTGGTCGCCGTTGCCGACAATGGCGGCATCGGCACGCCGAATCAGCTGGTCGGTCTGGCGCTGGTCACGCCCGCTCCGGCCCTCAAGCCGGCTGTGCTGGGGGCGGTGGCCGCCCTGCTGGCGATCGCCCTGATCGTGGGCAGGCTCACCAGCCCATGACCATGTTCGACTCGATCACCCGACGGGCCCGGTCGAGGTCGTCGCCCGTTTCGTGCATGTAGAGCCGGATGGCGTGGAGCTTGTCCCCCTGCGCCTTGGAGAGGCATTCGCGGGCAATGTTGCAGGGATCGACGCGAGAGTCGGTGAGCCCCGTGCTGAGGCCCAACGCCGACTTGGAGATCACCCACGTGTCACGGGGACGGCGGGTAAGGCGGATGATCCGTTCACCGGGGTAGGCATCCTCGACGACGGCTGCGGCAGCCTGCTCATCGGCGGCCCAGGAAATGATGATGTGGGCGCTGGTTTCGATTTCGAAGAGCGGCATTGGGGGGACTCCCGGGGAGTGCTGAACGCTGCGAGAGACCTTACGCCACGCCAGTCGGGCCAGTCAATTGTTCACCCCGGCGGATTCTGGCTACGATTAGTGGAGGATGTCTGCCCCACCAGCACCGCGAGGTGTGCATCGATGCGGTACGACCGGCACGGTTTTCCGATCCCCGCGGAGTTTGAACGGCCCGCGCCTGTGGCCCGTGAGGCCGCTGATTTCGGCCGCATTGGCTCGCGTCCAGCGGTTCTCGACCACGATGGCGCCGCGACGGCAGAACGCCAGCGAGCGGGGGCGTGGAAGCGTTGGCTGCTCATCGCCATCATTTTTGGAGGTGTGCTGCCGGCGATCGTGCTCCCGCAGGTGCTGCCCGTCATCCGGGAGGCGGTCGTGCTTTGGTCGCTGGAACGGGCCGCGGAATGCGAGGCCAGGAGCGACATCGCGGGGGCGGTTGTCGACCTGAGCCGTGCGGTCCACTGGCAGGGTGAAGAGTCCGACCTGCTCTGCATGCGGGCGATGCTCAGGCTCGAGGATCGCGACGCTCGCGGTGCCCTGGAAGATGCCGTGCGGGCTGCCGCGATCGCCCCCACCGCCGTCCAGCCGTGGCGGGTCCAAGCATTGGTGAACGTGGTGCTCGAGGACGTCGAAGGGGCTCTGTCCGCTGCCGACATGGTCATCAGCCTGTCGGCGGCCGGTGATCCCGACGCCCTCAATCACCGGGCCTACATTCGCGGATTGGTCGGTCGTGACCTGCCCGCCGCGCTCGCCGACATCGATCGTGCGATCGGTGACAGGGCCGATGCTTCTCCCGAAATGCTCGACACTCGGGGGTTCCTGCTCCATCTGGTCGGCCGCCACCGGGAGGCGGTGGACCAGCTCAATCTCGCGATCACGGGGATGCAGCAGAATCGTCGCCAGCTCGGCCTGCTGTCGGGCCGGGTGGATCCGGTCCAACTGGCCTGTCGCCTGCGCGGGCTCGATCACGGCATGGCCGTGATGCTTCACCATCGGGCACAGGCCTGTCGGGCCGTTGGTCTCGAGGAACAGGCAAAGCAGGATTTCGAATTGGCCGATCGGAAGGGCTTCGATCCGAGCCGCGGCATTTTCTGACGCAAAACAGCCTCTTTTGAAGCGGCTGGAAAACCGATACAATACTTTCTCACGGCGAAGGCCCGTTGTGACTGCTGGCATGGCCAGCGATCACGCACGGGGGTGTAGCTCAGTTGGTTAGAGCGCCAGCCTGTCACGTTGGAGGCCGCGGGTTCGAGTCCCGTCACCCTCGCTGTTTTTTCCCCCGCAGGATCAGTCCGCGATTTATTCGAGCAATTCCAGCCAGGCGCGGATTTCGTTGTCGTATTCGCTCGCCAGGCCGCCCACGATCAGCTGGCGGTGGAAGCTCGCAGCGCCTTCCTTGACCAGGTCGGCATCCTCGGCGCTCGGAAACCGCCGCGCCGGGTCGGACGCGATCATGCCCCGGATGAAGTTCATCAGCAGCTCGTTGCAGGTGACTTCGGCCGGCAGGATCTGCGGGAGCCGATGGGCAAGCGACCGCTTGGCCTCGAGCAGGTCGCGATAGGACTGCAGTCCCACGAAAGGCGGCTGGCCCGAGAGCATCTCGATGAGCACGTAGCCGAGGCTGGCCAGATCGGAACGGGGGGTGTTCTCGCGGCCTTCGAGCACCTCCGGGGCCGCATACGACGGCGTGCAGGTGCGGTTGGGAGGCATGTCGTCGAGCGCCAGGGCCGAACCGATGTCGATGATCTTCGCGTTGCCGGTCCGCTTCACCATGATGTTGGAACTCTTGATGTCGCCGTGCACGATCTCCTCACGGTGCAGGGCCGCCAACGCCGCCAGGCACTCGCGGATGATCGCGATCGCCACGCCGGGTTTGAGCCGTGATTGCTGGGGGCCCGCCGTCACGATCACGTTGTTCAAGTGCCGCCAGCGATCGTCGCCGACGCTCGCCCGCGTCTGGGCGAGCAGGTCCGGAGCCAGCAGCCGCGACAGGTCGTAGCCGTCGACCCACTCCATCTCCATGATGCGGATCCGCCGCTGCTCGACGAAGTTGTGCACGTCGAGCAGGTTGTCCTGCTGGATCTGGGCGATCCGGGCGGCCACCTTGGCGATCCTGTTCATCCCCTCGTCGTAGAGCGATTCCGACTCGTACCGCTCCGGCGAGAAGATTTTCAGGGCCACCGGCAGGCTGAAATTGTCGGTGCCTCGTCGCTCGGTGAGAAACACCACCCCCTGCCCGCCCGATCCGAGACGGCGTGTGAGCGCGTGGTATTCGGTCCAGGAAAGACGACCTGCATCGAGGATTTCACCGTACCGGGAGAGCAGTTCGTCGGGACAGCGGCTCCCCACGTCGCCGCTGACGGAGATCGTCGGGCGGCCCTCCTTGTAGATCGTGGTATTCATCGTGTCCGGCTGGCTTGTCATGATGTTTTGCGAGGTGCTTCAAGTGCTGGGCGGTTCGGGAAACCCAGCTGGCTCGGGAAACCCAAGCCGCTTGTCGACCAGATTCCGCAGACTTCCGCCAGCCAGATACCTGCGGAGATTGTCGCAGAAAAAATCGGTCATCGCATCAATTCGGCGGGCCGATTGCCCGGCGACGTGCGGCGTGATCAGGAGCCTGGGGGCCCGCCAGAGGCGGCTTTCCGGGGGCGGCGGTTCAACGGGAGTCACATCGACGGCGGCGGAGTCGAGGTGGCCGCTCTCGAGGGCGTCGACCAGGGCGTTTTCATCGACGAGCGGGCCGCGGGCCATGTTGACGAGGATCGCGCCGCGCTTCATCCGGGCGATCGCGGCGGCGTCGATCATGCCTCGGGTCTGGGGCGTGAGCGGCGCGCAGAGAAAGAGGATGTCGGCCTCCTCCAACACGGTGGGAAGGGTTTCGGGGCCCCCGAGTCGTTCGACCGCGGCCGGCTTGCGGACCGGAAAATAATCGGTGGCGAGGATCCTGACCCGGAACGGCGCGAGCACCTCCACCAATCGGCGGCCGACGCCTCCCAGGCCCACGATGCCGACGGTCGCGTCGGTCAGGTCGCGGGTGGGCCGGCGGACGAACTCCTGCCGGTGCTGTTGATCAAGGAACAGCGGAATCCGGCGGGTGCAGGCGATGGCCAGGCCGAGGCCGTGCTCGGCCACCTGGTCGGCGAGCACGCCCGAGGCGCTCGTGACAATGATGTCTGAACCGACCACCACCGGCACCAGGCAGTGGTCGAGCCCGGCGGCCGACGACTGGATCCAGCGGAGCCGGCCTCCCTTCACGACCGCCTCCCAGGGCACCGGCACCTTGGGATGGCCGCAGAAGATGTCGGCGGCGGGCAGTTCGGCCGCCACCCGCTCCTGGCCGGCGTCGACCAGTTCGGCGTCGGGGGCAACCGCCTGAATCTGGGCGATGTGCTGGGGCTCAACGGGATAGCAGAGAACGATTCGCATGCCTACGGTTTTCGCCGGAACGAGCTCAATTTGGCAAGTCGGCAGGCGGCGGCTTCGGCCGGTGGCCGTCCCATGGCTTGCCGAGGCCGGTTTTCGTGGTTCAATACAGTCATACAGACGAAGGCTATCGGCCGAGGGTGTCGATAGTCTGTGATTCGACGGGCTTTGGACCGGCGGGCAGTTCGTTGCCGGCCCGCCTCCTCCCGAACAGCCGACCTTCCCGGTGCATCTCATGCGTTCTACGCTGCTGGCCGTCGCGGCCCTCGCCTTCCTGCGGATCGTCGTCGGGATGCATTTTTTCCTGGAAGGGCTGAGTCACCTCCGGGATCCGGGCTGGTCGAGCGCCGGCTTTCGCCGGGCCGCTGTCGGGCCGCTCGCCGATTTCTACCAGTCTGGACTGCCCGAGACGGGGAACTGGTCGGAGACGCTGGGCACAATCGATAAAAGGTCTCTTGAGGACGCTCTTGCTGCCTGGAAAGCCAGCGTCGTGGCAACCTGGCAGCGGCGGCTTGAGGAGCGGCAGAAGTTGGTTCCGCTCGATGAGGCTTCGATGGCCGAAGCCAAGCGTTGCCTCGAAGCCGCCGAGGATGAACTTGATACGTATGCCTCCGACAAGATGATCGTCCTGGGGGAGTACCGGTCCGAACTCGCCCGGCGTTGGGAAATGGAAAGCTCGCCGGAAGCCGCCCGCGTGCCGTTTATTCGCGAACTGATCGCCAAGGGCCGGCGGGCACTGGCCGCGCAGCAGGCAGAATGGATGCGGGACGCTGAGGCGATCGGCGCCAAGCTGGAATCGAACTGGGATGAGCCGCGGACGGGGGAAGAACGGATGCGGCTCTCCGGCGGCATCGCGCCGACGCGGCTCTGGAAGGCTGACAGGTTTGTGAGCTGGTCGCTGGTCACGATCGGTGCCTGCCTGGTTCTGGGCATTCTCGTGAAGTTCAACGCGATGGGCGGCGTCTTCTTCCTGGCCAGCATCATCGCCTCGCAACCGTTCTGGGTGCCCGATGCCCAGGCCACGTATAACCAATGGGTGGAACTCGCCGCCCTGCTCGCGATCGCCAGCCTACCGACCGGCGGCTGGAGCGGTCTTGATTTCTTCTTTGGAAAATGGCTCGGAAATCTCTGTCCCCTGACCGGTTGCTGCCGGACGGAATCCCCGCACGCGAGGTGACGCGATGAACCTGACGGAAGAACAGAAAACGATCGGCAAAGAGAATTTCGCCGATGCCATAACCATCACGCGGCGGGATTTTCTCACCGGCACGCTCGCAGCGGGGCTCGCCTCGGGTGCCGGCCTGGGATCGATCTATTTCGGCTACGGCAAGAGCGTCGGCAACCCGCTCCGTGTGGGCTTTCTCGGCACGGGCGACGAGGGAAGCGTGCTCCTGGGGGCCCACAACCCCGAGTATCTCAACGTCGTCGCGATCGCCGACATCCGCCCCTACAACGTCTTCCGCGCGTTCCACGGCGACGTCTCCAGCCCCAGTGCCTATACCGCCCGTCCTGGCCTGATGGCGAAGTACAAGTGGGCGAGCGAGGACGAGGCCCGCAAGAAGGTGAAGGTCTACGGTGCCTACGAAGACCTGCTGGCCGACGACGATATCGAGGCCGTGGTCATCGCCTTGCCCCTCCACCTGCACGCCGAGGCGGCGATCAAGGCGATGCGGGCTGGCAAGCACGTGCTCACCGAAAAGCTCATGGGTCACTCCATCCATGAATGCAAGGAGATGAGTCGGGTCTCTCGCGAAACCGGAAAAATTCTGGCCACCGGCCACCAGCGGCACTACAGCGTGCTCTATGACAACGCCGTGCATACGATCGGCCGGGCCGGGCTCCTCGGACAGTTGCATTCGATCCGGGCGCAGTGGCACCGCGGGAATCTGCCCGGCAACGACAGCTGGAAGCCGCCAATGCCCGACGACGAGTCGCTCGCCAAGAAACTGGTCGGCTGGAAGAAGGATCTCGAGACGGCCAAGCCTGCCGACATCGTGCCACTGACCAAGAGGATCGCGCAGATCGAGGCGCAGATTTCCGACGCGCTGGTCGACGCCGCCAAGTATGGCTACACCCCGATGACGCTCGGTGACGGCGAGACGCGATCGCCGCTCCAGGAGCTCATCCGCTGGCGGCTCTGGAACCGCACCGGCGGCGGCTTGATGGCGGAACTCGGCAGCCATCAGCTCGATGCGGCCGGCATCTTCGTCTCGGCGATGCACGGCGAGGGGAAGAAGGTGAAGCCGCTGACGGTCACGGCCGTCGGCAACCGCAGCATCTTCCCGGCCGATCGCGAGGTCGATGACCACGTCTACTGCATGTACGAGTATCCGGCCCCCGGCTACGAGGAAGACAAGAACAAGAAGATCGTCGTCACCTATTCGTCGATCAACGGCAACGGCTTTGGCGATTACGGCGAGGTGGTGATGGGCACGAAGGGCACCCTCGTGCTCGAACGTGAACAGGACGTGATGCTCTACAAGGGTGCGGCGAAGGACACCCGCGTGACGGTGGCCAAGCGGAAGGACGGCGCACCGACGCTCGACACCACCGAGAGTGGCGGTGGCGGTGGGCCGGCGGCCGGCGGCAAGGTGGCCGGTGATGGGGCTCCGCCCTCCCGCGGCTACACCGAGGAGATGGAGCACTGGGCCTGGTGCATCCGCAATCCGTCGCCCGAGAACCAGCCGCGGTGCAAGCCGGAGGTGGCGATCGCTGACGCGGTGATCGCGCTGGTGAGCAACATCGCGCTGGCGAACCCCGAGACGCAGGCCCGAATCCACTTCAAGCCGGAGTGGTTCGACATCGCGAGCGACGAGACTCCCGAGGGCGTGAAGCCCGACACGGGCCGCGACCGCTACAAGATCTGACCGGCGGGGCCGATCCACGGTATCGCTCCCGCCTTGGCGGTGCCGAGGTGGAGGATGACGATCTGTCCGTCCGCTCAAAAGCGACGGCCGGGGAGCATGTCGCCCCCCGGCCGTGCCGTCGATGTGGCTCTCGAAGCGATCAGGCCTGCGCCGGCTTCTTCAAGAAGCTGACGATGAGCGGCAGCAGGGCGCCGACCAACGCCGCGAGGCCGCCGGTGCCGGCGAGGTTTTCGGTGCCGCCGAGCAGCGAGCCCAAGGCCGGTACGAGCATCGGCAGGATCTTGCCGCCGAGACCGCCGCCGGCGACACCGAGCACGGTGTTGAGGAGCGGGCCGAGATTCCGGTTCTTGAGCAGCGCTCCGACGACATTGCCACCGGCACCACCGGCGATCAGGCTCACGATCCAACTGATGATCTGGGGATCCATTGACAACCACCCTTTCGAACAAACGTTTTTGTTTTTCACTGGCCGCATCCACCGCCGGACCGGCCCTTCAGAGGATGAGTTGCCGGGACCGCGGCCGGTGTCACGGCGATTTTTTGGAAATCTCTGGGAAATGACCCGCCCGAGCCCCCGCCCGGCCCTCCGACCCGCAGAACCGGTGCGACCGGTCGCCGGGCCATGATGAGGATGACAGGGTGAACCGAATCCGCGCAACTGTTCTGGCGCGTCATTTCATGGCGAACGGGCTGCTTCGGGCTGAGGCGAATCGAGGAGTGTGGCGATGACGGCTGAAACCGTACGGGACTGGCTGCGGCGGCGCCCCTACGCCCCGTTCAGGCTGAAGACATCCGATGGTGAATCGTATGAGGTGCGGCATCCTGAAATGGCGTTCGTGACAAGGGCGAAGATCATCGTCGGTCTTGCCGAACGCGACGGCATTCCCTCGCGGTATCGCACGATCTCGCTGCTGCACGTCACCGCGATCGAACCGATCGACGCCTCGGCCGCCGCCTGAGCGGCGGAGCAGGCGCCGCTACCGGGCCTCAGTGGACAGGTCGAAGTCGAACCGGTTGGCGGAGTGCGCCTGGACCTCGACCGTGAGCTCACTCTTCGAGTTGTAACGATCAGGAATCCGCTCCTGCGGAGGCGGAGCGGATACGCCGCCGATCGTACCCGGGCCATTCGGCCGCTCAGCCCAAAACACGCGCACCCGATAGATCCCGGGCAGGAGCCCCTGCTTGGCTGTCACCGTGTAACGGCCATCGACAATCACGGATCCCGCGGTCGTAAGAACGGGCCCATCGACCGGGGTCAATTCGATCGTGCCACCGTCGATCGAGACGCCGTCGAGACGAACGGATCCGGACAGGCCGAACCGGCCATTGCTCCGGCCACATCCGGTCATCGGGGCCATTGCCAACACGACGGCCATTACGGCGTAAAACGGTTTACTGCACATCAACCGTTTCCCCGCCGTTCGTGGTGCTCAAGGCACGCCACGTATCGACAAGAATGTCGTTGGTGAAAAATTTCACCGCTCCGTCGCACATGACGGCGTTCACCCCGCCTTGGTGCAAGCTGCGGGCGGAATTGCGGGTACCGGTGCTGGTGCTTGCAGTAGCACATGGCGGGTTGTTTCCAAATGAATTTATGCAGCCCTCCGGCATATAGTCGGGCGTCGTCGAGTTCGGCTGGGAATGCGCTGAGAATCCCGTGCCATTTCCCCAGAACACACACCCGCGAAGGTCATACTGCCCGGCAGGGTTCTTGCCTTGAATCGTCTCTGAGGCCATCAGCGTCTTGCTCAAGCCGTCTATCATCTGCCTGAATGCCACGCCTCCCGCGGTTCCCTTGTTCACGTCGACCACGACGAACGGGGCCCCGCCAAAGGTCACTCCATTGAGCGTCTGAGTCATCGACTGCCCTTCCGAGCCAGCGCTCGGACCTAATTCCTTGCTGGTTTTATCGACTGCCGTATTGCCGGTGTTCACCACATAATTGTGTTTCGCGAAGAGAGTACTGGAGAGTGTAAAGGTCGATGGCCTGTCGCTCGGGCACATGAAGCCAGGAAACTGCATGATGCAGAATTGACTATTCTGCGTTGAGCGATACCAGCCGGCACGATTTTCGCCCCAGTTCGTATAGAGACTACGAGCACGAGTCTCCTCGATGAACGGCATGACCAGGGGAAACCATGTGCCAAACGTGGCTCCCGCAAAGCCCGGCGGCAGCGTCTTCTGGGCGTCGTGGTAGGTGTGCATCGCCACGCCGATCTGTTTGAGGTTGTTCGAGCAGGTGGCCAGTCTGCTCGCTTCACGGGCCGACTGCACAGCCGGCAAGAGCAGGCCGACAAGCGTGCCGATGATGGCGATCACGGCCAAAAGTTCTACCAGCGTAAAACCGCGAAGCCTGCGGAGGCCCTTGGCCCGCGGG
>JBIIGJ010000221.1:0-3343 GCA_044236455.1 Pirellulales bacterium | reverse complement strand
TGTCCCCCGGCTTCCGCCGGGGGCTTTTACTCGACGGGAAGCCCGGAGCAGAAGCGATGGGACCCGTCCCCACAAAAGCCCGGAGCGGAAGCGATGGGACGATGCGTTTCATCAACCACCCACACTGACCGCCGAGCTTCCCGCGTCGAATTGCCCGCCCACTGCAGGCTGCCCTGCTTCTGGCACCCCATCCCGCCCATCCTGCCCGAAGCGAATATCGGGCAAGAAACCTGTCGGCCTACGACCGTCACGACCGATTGAACCCGACGAACCTGCATGTTCGGAACGGGAGCAGCACTGATGGCTCGCTTGGTCAGAGTTGGAATCCTCACTGTTGCGTGTGTCGCCTGGGCGGTGTGTGGTGGCGTCTTTGCAGCCGCACCGGCCTGGGAGAGCGGGGGCCAGTCCTACGAGGCATCCGACCTACCGTCGGTGGTTATCGAGTCGCGGCCGACGCTGGCCGACGGGCAGCCGCCGCTGCCGCCCGAGCCAGAGTTCACGGAAGAGGGCGGACTGCCGGCCCCGGCCGAGGTGGTGATCGAGGACGAGGTGGTGCCGAGCCTGGGCGAGCGGATGCAGGAGTTCGTGCCGTCGCCACCCAACCTGATGACATTCGATTCGGCCGTGGCCATCGAGCCCGACGGCACGGTCGTGCCCTGCTCAACGAAACGAGGCTTCTGGGACTGCCTGCACTGCTGCGAAGACGCCTGCTGGACGGTGCGGTTCGAGGCCCTGGCCCTCTGGCGGAATGCCCCGGCCAGCCGGCCGATTTTCACCACCCTCGATCAGACCGCGCAGACAACCGGCCCGACGGCGTTCAACGCCAACCAGCTCAACAGCGATCCGCTGGCCGCCCCGCGGCTTACGATCGCCCGCCTCGATGAGTGCGGCAGGGGCTTCGACGCCTCCTACCTCTACGCGGGCAACTTCTACGCCCAACAGGCTTTGCCCTATGTTCTCAACGGCTACGCCGCCGCTGCGCCCGGCATCTACGGCAATACGCATGGCACGAACGGCACGGCCATCAGCTCCGCCCAGCAGCAACTAATCGGCAGCCTCCAGAGCGCGGAAATCAACTACCGCGAGCCGCTCGCATGGGGCGCGACGCGGTTTCTCGCCGGTTTCCGCTGGCTGCAGTGGCGGGAAAACTGGTCGATGGTTGACCAGTTTCAGGATTCGTTGGACCCGACGATCACCGGCACCGACAACTGGCGGACCAACTGCCTCAACAACCTCTACGGCGGCCAGATCGGTCTCGATTCGATGCTCTGGAACAGCGGCAAGGGCATGCGGCTGGAGGGCCTTGTGAAGGCCGGGGCGTACTACAATGCCGCGACCCAGACTTCGAGCTACAGCAACAGCGTGATTCCCTTCAGCGGAGCTATCACGGTCAACTCACCAGCCGGCTCCGCCTTCGTAGGCGAGGTCGGGCTCACGGGAGTCGTGCCGCTCCGGAAAAACCTCGACCTCCGCTGCGGCTACTTTGGCATGTGGCTGGAGGGTTTGGCCCAGCCGACGAGCCAACTGAGCGGCCAGGCGCTCAACGGGTCCCCCTCGCCCTCCGGCACGCTCACGACCAATGGCAGTGTTGTGCTGCAAGGCGTGTCGCTTGGCCTTGAGGGGCGTTGGTAGCCTCCATTCATCGGCAACAGCGATCCGATGTGGTCGCTCCTGCACCTGTTCACCAGGTCGCCGAAGGCCGACAGTCCGCTGCATTGCAGCGTGGTCTCGATGCGGCAGCAAGGAATGCATCGCCCGCTCTCTTGCAAATGTCGGCCTGAACGGAAACGACGATTCGCCGCGGTTGCCCTCTGGACTCGCCACGGGGGCAACCCGGCTTCGCCCTAGCCGCCCACAGCCCCCTGGCCTGCCCAGCCATCCCGACCGGAACATCGGGAACAACCCTGACGCCATGCACTCCGCACGACCGATTCATTCGTTGGAATCGTTGCCACGTGCACCGGGGGGATGGCTGACATGACTTGTTTCTGGAATGCAGTCGAGCGGATTGCGCAAGGGTTCTCGGACGGCAAACTTCTGACGGCGGCATTGCTGGCCGCGTTGGTGGCTCCCTCCCTGCCGGCGGCCGATTTCGAACTGGGGCCGCCTCCGGGGACGCTGATCGCCGAGGGCGAGGAGTTCTCCGAAGACGCCGTGCCCGAGGGCGTGACCATGGCAGAGGCCGGGGGGTACGACGGTGACGGCTTCTCCGAGCCGGAAGCCTATCCCGCTCCGGGCGACTGCCAGCCGGGATGCGGTTGCAAGAACTGCGACCCGCCCTACGGCATGGTCAACCGCCTGATCGACAATAAGCAAGCAACCTGGACCTTTCGGACCGACGCCCTCCTCCTCTGGCGTGATTCCCCGCGCAGCCGTCCGCTCTTCGACACGTCTCCTGGAGGGCTCACGGCACTCAACGCCAACCAGCTCAACAGCACGCCAGCCGCAGGCCCTCGGTTCTCGCTCTTCCGCACCAACGGCTGTGGCGACGCCCTCGAGGCGACCTACTTCCGCGCCGCGAACTTCCGGGCACAGTCCACACTGCCCACCGTGTCGAGTGGCTATGCACCGGCGTTCGTGCCCAGCCCGGCGACCTACGACTCGGCATCCGCCAATCTGGGCGCCGCGCTGCAAAGCTTCGAACTCAACGGCCGCATGACGGTGGCGAGCTGGATCCAGCTTCTGGGTGGCTTCCGCTGGTTTGAGTGGCAGGAAACCCTGCAACTGACGACAGTGCCCTCGGACATCGCAGACGTTTCCTGCATGAACAGCCTCTACGGCTACCAGATCGGATTCGACTCGCTGCTGTTGAGCACAAACTGGCTGCGGCTCGAGGGCCTCATGAAGGGTGGTGCCTACTACAACAACTCCCGTCAGGTGACCACCGCGACAGTCGGAGGCATTCCATTCGCGACCCGCGCCGACACGCCCAAGGGAGCTGCATTTCTCGGAGAGGTCGGGCTGACGGGGGTCGTGCCCATCACCCGCAACATCGACTTCCGCGTTGGCTACCTCGGCTTATGGCTGCAGGGCATCGCCCAGCCGACCACGCAGGCCCAAACGACTGATCCAAACGCTGCCACCCTCAACACTACCGGCACCGCCGTTGTGCAGGGCGTCACGCTTGGCATGGAAGGCCGTTGGTAGCCTGGAACGCTGGCGATGTGATCCATGACGGTCTCACCAAACCGCTACCCCGCGTTTTCCACCACCTCACTGCCGCCCCCCGCGGTGGCCCGGGCGAAGCGGATGTCGAGCGTGCGTAAATAGGTGTGCAGGCCGGCGTCCTGGATCGGCAGGATGTGGGCCGGGAAGCCCGACTCGTTGTGGTGGGAATGCCACA
>JBIIGJ010000237.1:0-3349 GCA_044236455.1 Pirellulales bacterium | reverse complement strand
GAACACTCATGCGAGCGATGCAGCATCTGCCGCGAGTCCAATCACGCAGCAGGTCGGCCTTTACGCTGGTCGAGCTGTTGGTGGTGGTCGCCATTATCGGGATTCTCATCGGCCTGCTGCTGCCGGCCGTGCAGGCGGCGCGGGAGGCTGCTCGCGGCGTGGCGTGTCTCAACAACCTGAAACAACTGGGGCTGGGAGCGCTTACCTACGTCGATATCAAGAGAATGATCCCCGCAGGGAGCGGCCCGCCCGAGATCATTGCAGACGTTCGGAGCGACTACGGCTACACCGTGAGTGTCCTGCCCTACATCGAGCAACAGGACCTCTACAACAGAATAGTGGCGTTTGCGAATGACACGACGACGACGCCCGCGGCGGCGAATAGAAACGCTCAAAACACGCCTTTCAATAGAACTGGAACATCGGGATTCATCTCGACGCTGGCGTGTCCCTCAGACCCAGGCGCCGCGGCGCGGCGGCAAAACAATGCCTCGAGGCCCGCGGTGCAGCCGCTGAATTACGCCGCAAACTGGGGTGATGTGATGGTTGGGGCCAACGGCAACCACACTCCCTTTCCCAGCGTCAACCAGTTTCGAGGACCTTTTGTGAACTATTGGTCCACGTATGGCAGCTTTACCTACCAAGTTCCCATAAAGCTTGTGAAAATCACCGATGGGCTTTCAAAAACGGTCCTGCTCGGGGAAGTGGGCGTGGTGGAAAACGCCACGAATCGAAGGTTCGGGGTGAAAGCGAGCGTTACGAACTGGAGTTCAGGCGCCACCCAGTCGGCTCCCAGCACCTGCTTGAACGCGACTTCCTGGGTTCAACCGTCAAACAATATCGTTGATAATTGTTGGGGGAAGGGGATGCGGTGGCTCCAGGCAAGGACGGATTACACCGGCTTCTTCACCAACCTTCCTCCAAATTCCACGGCCTGCTCGTCCGGGACGAGTTTTGACTCGAGTTTCGGTTCGATCTCGAGCAATCATCCGGGGGGCGCTGGCGTGGTGATGTGCGACGGCGCGAGTCGCTTCATTTCCGAAACGATCGACTGCGGTGATCTCACCGTGACCCCTCCCACGACATCCAGCAACGCCACATATTACAAGGGCCAGTCGATGTGGGGCGTGTGGGGGGCCTTGGGTACGATCTCCTGCGGCGAACAACGGCCGCTGACGGAGTGATGCGTCGATGAAGGGCCATCGCGGGAATCTGACGAAGGCGGATACAGTGGAATCGAAGCGGCTCGGAAACGGCACAGTCACACGTTCGATGACTCGCTGCTTCAGCAAAGTCTCCGTCTGCCTGCTCGCAGTCGCTCTTGCGTTCGTTTTTGGCTGCGGCCGCGCGGGGCCAAAGGTCGAGTTCGTGGAAGGCGCCGTGCTCCTGGACGGTGAGCCAGTCGCCGGAGCGGATGTGGGATTTTCACCCGTCGCCGGGGGACTCGTCGCCTACGGCAGGACCGATTCGACTGGGAAGTTCCGCCTCACCACGAGCCAGGGCGGAAAGCGGCTCGGCGGGGCTCCTGTCGGCGACTACGCCGTGACGGTGGTGAAGTGGCGGAACCGTTTGGAGGAACTTGGTCCTCAGCCCGACCCTTCCGACGGGAGCGCCGCGGGCAAGTGGCAGGCTGAGGCAGACCGGCTGAACTCACTGCCGCCCGACTACATCGTGCCGAAGTCATATGGCGAAAAGGCCGCCTCGCCGCTCAAGGCGACGGTGAAGAAAGGCCGCAACACCGGTCCGGCGTTTACGTTCGACCTCACGAGCGGCCCGCCGAGCGACTCGCCCGACAAGCAGAGCAGTCGCTGAACGCCGCTCATTGCCGGGCCAACGCCCAGACGGGTGTCCCGTCGCGAACATGGGCCCCCTCACCTCTCCACGAGACCTTCCTTGAACCGCGCGAGGAACTGCATGAGAAACAGCTCCAGCCTCATCGCCTTGACCTGCTTCCTGTCGGGGACGCTTGTGTTGTCGCAGGTCACTGCGACGGCCCTGGCGGCCGATGCCCCGCCGGCCGGGCTCGTCGGCTACTGGCGGCTCGACGAGGGCGTCGGCACGACGGCCTTCGACTATTCCGGCAAGGGAGCCCACGGCACCGTGGTCGGCGGCGCGGAATGGGTGACGGGCGAGTCGGGGCCCGAACTGCGGCTCGACGGCAAGACGGGCTACGTGTCGGTGCCCGATGGCGGCTGGAACGTGGGCAGCCCCGTCACCTACTGCTGCTGGCACAAGGCGACGAAGGAGGGAAGGGTGTTTGACCACGAGATGGGGGGCAGGATCCCCGGCGTGTTCTCGCTCCAGTCTGGCGGCCGATTCGCCGGCTACGACGGCCACCCGACCGACACGGCGTTCTCGCTCGGGGTGAGCAAAGAGCCCTGGACGTTCGTGGCCATCACGATCACCCCCACGACGATCACGGCCTACCGCGACGGCCTGCCCGTGGCGACGAAAGCGATCGAGGGCATGCCGCGACACCCGGGGCCGCTGGCCATCGGAGCCCGCGGCTGTGTGCCCGATAGCTTCCTTGAGGGCAGCGTCCGCGAGATGGCGGTGTTTGACCGCGTGCTCCCCGCCGAGGAGATCGCCGCGATCCACGACCGCTCCCGGAAGGGCCAGCCGCTCTACGAACCCGCCCGCGGGCTCAAGCTGCTGGCGGTGCGGAGCGACCGGAGCCTTCACAAGCCGTCGGAGTCGGCCGCCGTCGAGGTGGTCGTGAAAAACTTCTCGGCCGCCCCGGAGAAGGCCGAGCTGGCCGTCGGCTGCGTCGGCCGCCTCGCGGATTGGAAGGAGTCGTCGCGGCAGACGCTCACCCTCGAGCCCCGCCAGTCGCGGTCGCTCCGTGTCGAGGTGCCGCTGGCGAGCCAGTCGTTCGGCACGGCCGTGGAGGCGAGGCTCTTCCGCGACGGCAAGCTGTTCGACCGCGCCGAGGATTTTGTCGGCGTCCACGACAACCCGTGGATGGTCGGCATCGGCGGCACGCTGCCAGGCGACTTCATCGGCCGCGCAAAGCCGGAGCAGGCCGACAAGCTGCTCGACCTGGCCCGGCAGAAATACGCCAACTGGCTCGAGGTCTTCTTCTGGGCGCCCGACGACTGGGGCAACCTCACGCCCACCGCCGATCGCTGGTACAGCGGCCAGGCCAGCTACCTCATGGAGCCGGGCAAACTGAAGCGGTTCATCGAGTCTGCGCATGCCCGCGGCATCAAGGTGGTCACCTATGGCAAGCACGTGGCCTGCGGCCCCGACGGCGCGGAATTGATGCGCAGGCGGCCCGAGTGGTTTCGCGGTGGCTGGGGCGACGTCCGACAGCTCGACGAGTGGAACGACGACGCGGCCCGGGCGAAGA
>JBIIGJ010000098.1:0-12739 GCA_044236455.1 Pirellulales bacterium | reverse complement strand
TGTCCCGAGAGCCGGCGTTGCTGACAAGCGCAGGCAGGATGCCGGAGCGCAGTCAGCATCGAGTGAGCGGAGGCCATGGATGGCCGTAGCGAACGTCCGGCGACGGGGCATGGGCAGCCCCGAACCGTCCACAAGCGGGCAGCGGCCCAGCCGCTAGAATGAGTCCGTGAGCGACCACGAATCACCCGACGCCGCCGAATCGACCCCCGCCGACACCGACCAGACGGTGACCACCGGTGATCGGGCCGCAGCCGCGCAGAAAGTGAAATCGTTCCCGCAGACGCCGGGCGTCTACCTGATGAAAGACGCCGCCGGCCGCGTGATCTACGTCGGCAAGGCGAAGAACCTCCGGGCCCGCGCGTCGAGCTACTTCCTCAAGGCGGCCGAGCAAGACCGTCGAACTGCCGATCTCGTGCAGGAGATCCGCGACATCGACTATCTGGAAGCCGACAGCGAGGTCGATGCCCTGCTGCTGGAGAGCCGGCTCGTCAAGGACGTGCAGCCGCGGTTCAACTCCGACCTCAAGGACGACAAGACCTTTCCGTATCTGCAGATCACCACCCACGAGGATTATCCGCGTGTGGAGTTCACCCGCACGCCGAAGCAAAAGGGCGTGAAGCTCTACGGCCCATTCACGAGCGCCGGCAGCCTCCGCGGCGCGATCGTGGTGCTGCAACGCATCTTCAAGTTTCGCACCTGCTCGCTCGACATCGACGCCGACGACGAGCAGTGGCGGTGGTTCCGGCCCTGTCTGCTCGCCTCCATCGACCAATGCACGGCGCCCTGCAACTTGCGGATCTCCAAGGAGGACTACCGTCGCGACATCAACCGGCTGAAGACGTTTCTCGACGGCGGCAAGAAGCGTCTGCTCGAGGAGATGCGTCAGGAGATGCTCGCCGCGTCGGCGAAGCTCGAGTTCGAAAAGGCCGCACGGCTCCGCGACGAGATCCGGCTGCTGGAAACGCTCGACCAGCGGGGCGACCTGGAAGAGCACGTGCAGCCGGAGGTGTTTCTCGTCGATCCCAAGAAGGGGCTGGCGGGACTGGAGAAGGTGCTCGGCCTGAAAGGCCCGCCACGGGTGATCGAAGGGGTCGACATCGCGCATCTTGCCGGCAACGAGACGGTTGCGAGCCTCGTGCAGTTCATCGACGGGCTGCCATTCAAGCCCGGCTACAAACGCTACCGCATCAAGACGGTGGATGGCATCGACGACTTCAAGAGCATC
This sequence comes from Pirellulales bacterium, assembly GCA_044236455.1. Taxonomy (GTDB): domain Bacteria; phylum Planctomycetota; class Planctomycetia; order Pirellulales; family UBA1268; genus CAMCQY01. Next base: position 11,514 of record JBIIGJ010000098.1, on the reverse strand, counting down.
CACGAGGTCGTGTCGCGGCGGTTCTCGCGGCTCGTCCGCGAAGGGGCCCCGCTGCCCGACATCTTCCTAGTAGACGGCGGCAAGGGGCAGCTCTCAGCAGCGATGGACGCACTCGAATCGCTCGGCATCGATCCGCCCTGCGTGATCTCGCTCGCGAAACGTGAGGAGGAGGTCTTCCTGCCGGGCCGGAGCGAGCCGCTACGACTTTCCCGCGACTCCTATTCGCTGCGGCTGTTGGAATACGTTCGCGACGAAGCCCACCGCTTCGCGCAGCACTACCACCACCTTTTGCGCAGCAAACGGTCGTTCGACGAGTAGGCTGTATTCACGAAAAAAACGACATCCTGTCGCCCTGACGGGCGGATGCCCGTCCTCAGTCAGCCGCTTGGCAAACGCAGTTTGCTGGTGCTGCGCATGGCATCCTGCCATGCCTATCGACGAGGGCGGGCTCCCCGAACACCGAAGCGAGCATCAGGCGCCTCGGCGCACTGAGCCCACCACCATCCCCGACGCGGTCGCCGAGCCGCCGAGCGAGCGCAGCGTGTTCGGGGAGCCCGCCCGGCCAACGTGGTTCTCGCACCTGTGTCTCATCTTGAGACAATGCAAGACGGCACTCTCACCCCCCATATTGGACTTTACAGGGATCGGTCGTGTAGACTCTTGGTCAAGTTTTTCACCCCGGGGAGAATTTCCATGTCGGGCGTGTTGCGCAGATTGCCGATGGGGTGCGGTCCGGCTTCCACCGGCCGCCGGGATTTCCTCCATGTCGGTGCCCTCTCGGCACTGGGCCTTTCGCTGGGCGGCTACCTGCGGGGGCGGTCGGCCCTCGCCGACGCGAAGTCGTTCACCCACTTCGAGGGCAAGGCGAAGAGCGTAATCCATATATGGCTGCCCGGCGGCTGGGCGCAGCAGGAGACGTTCGACCCCAAACCGCTCGCGCCGGTCGAGTACCGCGGCGAGATGAAGCCGATCGACACGAAACTCCCGGGCGTGCAGTTCAACGAACTGCTCGGCAAGACGGCGCAGATCGCTGACAAGATCACCGTCGTCAGGTCGATGACACACGGTGAGGCGGCCCACGAGCGGGGCACGCACAACATGTTCACGGGCTATCGGCCCAGCCCGGCGCTCACCTTCCCCAGTTTCGGCAGCGTCGTCTCGCACGAATATGGCCCGCGTGCCGACCTGCCTCCCTACGTGAGCATTCCCAACCTGCCGGCACCCGACGCCGGTGCGGGCTATCTCGGCAGCGCCTTCGGTCCGTTCGCGATCGGCTCCGACCCTGCCGACGGCAATTTCACCGTCCGTGATCTGGCGCTGCCAAACGGCGTCGATGCTACCCGGTTCGCCACGCGTCAGCGGCTGCGCGATTCGGTCGGCCGCCACTTCCAGCGGCTCGAGGGCTCGGAGAACCTCGCCGCGATGGATTCCTTCTACCAGCGTGCCTACTCGCTGGTGAGTTCCCAGGAGGCCCGCGGCGCCTTCGACATCAAGGCGGAGCCCGACCCGCTTCGCGACGAGTATGGCCGCAATGCCGCCGGCCAGCGGATGCTGCTGGCGCGACGGCTGGTCGAGGCGGGCGTGCGGTTCGTCACGCTCTCCTACGGCGGCTGGGACATGCACCAGAAGATCGGCGACAACATGAAGAAGACGCTGCCGGCGTTCGATCAGGCGTATGCGGCGCTCATCCGTGATCTCGACCAGCGCGGCCTGCTGGCATCGACGCTCGTCATGGTGTCGAGCGAGTTTGGCCGCACGCCTCGCATCAACAACGATGCGGGCAGAGACCACTGGCCGAAGGTCTTCAGCGTGCTGTTGGCCGGTGGCGGCATCAAAGCGGGCGCCGTCTATGGCTCGTCCGATGCAATCGCCGCCGAGCCGCAGGACAATCCGCTCACGGTCGAGGATCTGGCGACAACCGTGTATCACTGCCTGGGAATCGTCGCCGACAAGGAACTGATGGCCCCGGGCAACCGTCCCGTCGAGATCGTCGACGGCGGCAAGGTCCGTGAGGATCTGCTGGCCTGACCGACGAGATCACCCTGCGGCCGCCAGCGGCGGACAAGCGAGGCGAGGCATGTTCCTGCGACGTTCCTGCATCGGGTCCGATGACGACTGCACAAGTCGGCGGGCCCACGTCGCCGGCCTGCTGATGACGGTCTCGTTGGCCGTTGCATTCGTGGCTGCCCGGCCGGCCCGTGCGGAACTGACGATCGACCGCATCGAACCTGGTGGCGGCCCCCGCGGTGGTGATCTGGAGATCACGCTCACCGGCAAGGAGTTCGCCGATCCTGAGCAACTGTGGTTCGAGGATGGCGGAATCACGGTGGTCTCACTGACGGGTGTGGACGCCACGCACGCCAAGGCGACGATTCGCATTCCGGCCGACTGTCCGCTCGGCAATCATCGGCTGCGGCTCCGCACGAAGCGTGGGCTGTCCGAACTCCGCACGTTCCGGGTCGGCAGCCTGCCGCAGGCCGCGGAGACGGAGCCCAACAACGCGCCGGCGGCGACGGAGCCTGCTGTCTCCACGGCGACCGCCCGCACGATCACGGGCGTTGTGAAGGGGGAGGACGTCGATTGTTTTCCGGTGCGGGCCGCCGCGGGCGAACGGATTGCCGTCGCCATCGATGGGATCCGGCTCGATCAGGAGATGTTCGATCCCTGCATCGAAATCGTCGATGAACGCGGCTTCGTGCTGGCGTCTTGCGACGACCATCCACTGCTGGGACAAGACGCGATGCTCGCCGTCACGGCACCGGCCGACGGCACCTACTCGATCCGGGTCCGCGAGAGCGCCTACGGCGGCAATGACGGCTGCGTCTACCTGCTCCACGTGGGAAGGTTTCCCGTGCCGCATCTAGCTTGGCCGCCGGGGGGCGCACCCGGTGCCGAAATGGAGGTCGAGTGGCTGGGCGATCCGGCCGGTCCTTTCCGCACGAAGATCGTGCTGCCGCAGCAGGGCAACCACGCCGGGTTGGCGGAGGTGCGGCCCGAGCGGGATGGCGTGACCTCGCCCGTCGGGGTGCCGTTCCGCATCTCTTCTGTGGCAGTCTCCCCGGAAACCGAGCCAAACAACGAGCCCACCAAGGCCGGCCACGTGAAGGCGCCGGCGAACATCGTCGGCCGCATGGACGCCGCGGATGATGTCGACTGGATCCGCGTCGAGGCTCCGAAGGGATCGTCGTGGCGGATCCGAGGCCGGGGCCGTCGGCTCGGCTCGCCGATCGATCTGGTCGTCAACATTCACCGCGACGACGAGAAACGGGAGAAAATCACCGGCAATGACGATGCCGACGGCCCCGACAGCGAGGCAAATGTCACGACGCCCGATCAGGGCTCGTTTCTCATCCGTGTGAACGACCACCAGCGGCGAGGTGGTTCCCAGTTCGTCTACTGGATCGACGTCGAACCGACCGAGCCGGGCGTGATGGTTTCGGTGCCGCCTGCGCGATCCAACTCGCAGGAGCGGCTCGTGGCCGCCGTGCCACGCGGCAACCGTACGGCCGTAGTCTTCAATGCCAGCCGCACCGGCTGCGACGAGCCGGTCCAACTCACCTTCGACGGCCTGCCGACGGGCGTCCAGGCGATCGTGCCCCCCGCAGGCGGCAAGGCGCCGGGCATGGTCGCGGTATTCGAGGCCACGGCGGAGGCGGCGCCGGCCACGAGCCTCACCCAGGTCGCGGTTGGCACCATTGCCGCCGGCGACACGGCGGCAAGGAGGGTCGGCGGACTGCGGCAGGTGACCGAATTGGTCATCGGCCAGCCCAACAACGCCAGCTACCGGACGAGCGTGAGCAACCGGCTTCCCGTCGCGGTCGTGGAGCCCGCGAGAATCCGTGTCGACGTCGAGCAGCCGCCGGTCCCGCTTGTGCGTCGAGGCAAGATGGAACTGCGTGTCCGGATCACCCGCGAGCAGGGCTTCACCGGCAAGGTGACTCTCGGTTTTCCGTTCAAGCCGCCCGGCATCGGTGCGCCCCCGGCGGTCGAAGTGGGGGAAAACGACTCCGAGGCCGTCTACCCGATCAACGCGACGGCCGATGCTCCAGTGGGCGAATGGCCCGTAGTGGTGACGGCCCTGGCGGTGGAAAAAGACATCCCCGCGGCCTGGGTGTCGAGCATGCCGTTCACCATCCGCGTGTCCGAGCCGTTCATCGAGCTCGCGTCCGAAAAGGCCGTGACGGAGCCGGGCCAGGAGGCGAGGATTGTGTGCAAGGTCACGAAGCCGGGCTCGTTCTCAGGCACTGCCACGGTGAAGCTGATGGGCCTGCCGACGAAGACCGCGGCTCCCGAACTCGAGTTCGCCGCGACCGCGACCGAACTGGTCTTCCCCGTCGCCGTCGCGGCCGACGCTTCGCCCGGCCGGCATGACAACGTCTTCTGCGAGGTCCGCGTGCCGATGGCGGGCACATGGGTGGTGCACACGATGCCGGGCAACCATCTCCGCATCGACAAGCCGCTCCCTCCACCGGATCCCCTTCCCAAACCCGAAGCCACTGACAGCGTTGCTGCAGAGAAGAAAGCGGGGAACTGATGGAATCCCAAGCGGACCAATCGCACCTGCGACAACTCACGGCGCATCGCTCACGGTGGAGGTCACTGCAGCGGCTTGCCTTCGGCGGTGCGGCATTCGCCTGCCTCGTCGCGGCCGGACTAGAGGCCGGCGAACCGGTTGCCATCGATATTTATCCCCCGGCCATTCGGCTCGACTCGGCCCGCGACAGCCAGCAAATCATCGTGCAGGCGCGGCTCGCCGACGGCCGCACGGTCGACGTCACGAGCCTCGCTTCCGTCAGCCTCTCCGATCCGAAGCTGGCCGCCATCGAAAAGACGGCTGAAGGCTCCGGACGCGTCATTCTCCGCCCGCGTGCCGACGGCGACGGATCGGTCCTGGTGTCCCATGCCGGGCACGAGCGGTCGATCCCGCTCCGCGTGGTCTCGGCGACGTCCAACCCACCCCTGTCGTTCCGACTCGACGTGATGCCCGTCTTTGCGAGGGGCGGCTGCAACATGGGCAGTTGCCACGGCGCTGCACGCGGCAAGGACGGCTTCCGGCTGTCGCTCTTCGGCTTCGACCCGGCGGGCGACTATCACCGCATCACTCGCGAACTGCCCGGCCGGCGGATCGATCTGGGTAATCCGCAGGCCAGTCTGCTGTTGCTGAAGGCGACGGGGGCGGTGCCGCACACCGGCGGCAAGCGATTCGCGGCCGACAGCGACCTCGCCGCCCGGATCGAGCAGTGGATCGCCGCCGGCGCGCCGGACGATCCGGGGCCTGATCCGGCGACGAGCGTGGCCGCACTCCAGACGCTCGACCTCTATCCGCCAGGAGCCCTGCTTGAATCGAGCGGTCCACCACAGTCATTGGTCGCGGTTGCCCGCTTTGCCGATGGCACCGATCGCGATGTCACCGATCTGGTCTGGTATGGCTCGAACAACGAGCCCACGGCCAAGGTCACCCCCGCCGGCGTGGTCGCACCGGGCTCCCGCGGCGAGGCGTTCGTGATGGCCCGCTACGACACGATCACGACGGGCGTGCCCCTGATCGTCGTGCCAAAAGACCTCGCCTTCACCTTCCCGAAAACCTCCGACCAGCCGGGGAGCAACACGTGGATCGACGACCTCGTCGACGCCAAGCTCGCCAGCCTGCGGATCGCGCCGTCGGGGCTCTGCGACGACGAGACATTCCTGCGCAGGGCCACGCTCGACCTCGTCGGCCTCGTGCCCACCCCCGAGGAGCGGGCGGCATTCCTGGCCGACACCTCGCCCGACAAGCGGGCCCGCGTGGCCGAGCAACTCATGACCCGCAAGGAGTTCGTCGAACTCTGGGTGATGAAGTGGTCGGAGATCCTCCAGATCCGATCGCAGAACGACGTCAGCCCCAAGGCTGCGATCCTCTACCACCAGTGGCTTGACCGCCGCATCGCCGCCAACGAGCCCATCGACCGGATGGTGCGGGATCTGCTCACCGCCTCGGGCGGCACCTTCGACAATCCCGCCACGAACTATTTTCAGTTGGAACGCAACACGCTCAAGCTCGCGGAAAACGTGGCACAGGCCTTCCTCGGCATGCGGATCCAGTGCGCCCAGTGCCACAATCATCCGTTCGATCGCTGGACGATGGACGACTACTACGGCTTCGCCGCCTTCTTCACGCAGATCGGCCGCAAGCGGGCCGACGATCCGCGGGAGGCGATCGTCTTCGATTCCGGCAGCGGCGAGGTGAACCACCCTGTCACAGGCAAGCCGGTGCCGCCGAAATTCCTGGGGGGCGAACAGCCGAAAGTGGCCAACCGCGACCGCCGCGAGGCCATGGCCGCGTGGATCACCTCGCCCGAGAATCCCTTCTTCGCCCGACACATCGTGAATCTGACGTGGGCCCACTTTTTCGGCCGCGGCATCGTGAACGAGCCGGACGATGCACGGGTGAGCAATCCGCCATCGAACCCCGCCCTGCTCGCGGAACTCGGCCGCCGGTTCGCCGCCTCTGGCTGGGACTTCCGAGCGCTTGTTCGCGACATCGTCGCTTCCCGTACCTACCAGCGGTCGAGTGATTGGAACGACTCCAACCGCTCCGACGGCGTCAACTTTTCGCACGCCGCCGTGCGGCGTGTGCGGGCGGAGGTGCTGCTCGACGTGCTCGCCGAGGTGACCGACACCAAGAACAAGTTTCCTGGGCTGCCGCTCGGGGCCCGCGCGGTGCAGGTGGCCGACGGCCGCACGACCAATTACTTCCTCACCACCTTCGGCCGCGCCACCCGCGAGGATGTCTGCACCTGTGCGGTCCGCATGGATCCGAGCCTGTCGCAGGCGCTCCACCTGCTCAATGGCGATGCCGCCAATGATCGCATCCGCCAGGGCAAGCTGGTCGAGCTACGGCTCGCGGCCGGCGGCACCCCGTCGACGGTCATCGACGAACTGTTCGTGCGGTGCTACGGCCGCATGCCCACCGAGCGGGAACGGCTGGAGACGCTCGTCACCGTCGTCGGCGCTCCCGACAAACGGCAGGCGCTCGAGGACGTCTTCTGGGCCTTGCTCAACTCGCCGGAATTCATCTTCAACCACTGATGCCGCCCATCATGCTTGTTCGCTCCCTTATCCACCGCTTCCTCCCTGCGATCCTCGCGATCGCGGCCTCCGGCCAGTCCCTCGCCGCCGACGCGCCCCCCACGTTCAATGACCATGTGCTGCCGATCTTTCGCGAGAAGTGCTGCGGCTGCCACAACCCCGACAAGAAAAAGGGGGGGCTCGATCTGACGAGCCATGGCCAGGCGATGGCCGGGGGCAGTTCCGGGGAGGTGATCGCTGCCGGCGACGCCGACAGCTCGCATCTCTGGCAACTGGTGAGCCATGCCTCGGAGCCCAAAATGCCGCCCGAGTCGGACAAGCTCCCGCCCGACATGCTCGATGTCATCAAACGCTGGATCGCCGGCGGCGCCATCGAACGCGTGGGGGGAGCGCCCGTCGCCCGCAAGACGACGGCGATGGCGCTCGACGCCGGGGTGATTGCCGGCCCCGAAGGCCCAGCGGTGATGCCGCCGCGGCTCTCACTGGAGGTGATCTCAGAAGCAGCCAGGCCCACGACGATCACGGCGCTGGCCGTCTCGCCCCACGGCGAGGTCGCTGCCGTGGGGGGGCGACGCCAGCTGCTGCTGCATCACACGGCTTCGCTCGAACTGCTCGGCGTGCTGCCGTTTCCCGAGGGGGTGGTGAAGACGGTTCGCTTCAGCCGCAACGGCAAGCTGCTGCTTGCGGGTGGAGGTGAAGCGGCGAAAAGTGGCCGAGTGGTGATCTGGGACATCGCCAAGGCCACTCGGATCGCCGAACTGGGGGACGAATACGACGAGATCCTGGCGGCCGACCTGTCGGCCGATCAGCGGTTGGTCGCGGTGGGTGGACCGGCCCGGATCGTACGGCTGCTGACGACGGCCGACGGAAAGGTGGAGAGCGAGCTTCGCAAACACACCGACTGGGTGACGTCGCTCGAATTTTCGCCGCCGTCTTCGACTGCCGGATCCCTGCTGGCCACCGGCGACCGCGCCGGAAACCTCTTTCTGTGGGAGCCGCGAGGAGGCCGCGAGCACGGCACGCTCAAAGGCCACACGGCCGCGATCACGGCCATGGCCTGGCGGCCCGACGGCGGCGTGCTGGCGACGGTGTCGCAGGATGGTTCGCTGCGGCTCTGGGATCCGAAGGAATCGACGCAGCTGAAGACCTGGCCGGCCCATGCGGGTGGCGCCGAGAGCGTCGCCTGGCTACGGGACGGTCGCCTCGTCACCACCGGCCGCGACAGTCGGGTGAAACTCTGGAAGGCGGACGGTCCGCTCGAGCGCGAGACTCAAGCCCTCGCCGACATCGGCACGCGGGTGGCTGTGACCGCCGACGGATCCCGGATCTTCGCGGGCGATTGGAGCGGCGCGGTGACGGCGTTCAACACCGTCGATGCGAAGCCGGCAGGCACGCTCGACACCAATCCGCTGCCGCTGGAGAAGCGGCTCAAGGTTGCTGAGAAACTGCTCGCCGAAGCGGCTGCGGTCGGGCAGACGGCCGCGGAGAAGGCGAAGGCCGCGACCGACGCCATGCAGGTCGCCGAATCGCAGGTCGCCGCTGCCCGTAAGGCATTGGCCGAGGCGGAGGAGGCGGCTCAGGCCGCGAAAACGCGGCAGGCCGAGACGACGCAGCAGGTGGACCGCTGGCGGGCGGAACTCGAGTTTTCCCGGTCGCAGGCTGGCCCGGCGAAATAGGAAAGCAGCGAAACAGCGGCGTGAGTCCGCTTTCGCATCCGCCGCCCCATCTCTCTTGATTCGACGGCGCCGTATCCCCATTATTCCGCCCCCGCGTGTGTGGCGTGGGCGATAGGAGCGGCGCCGTGGTCGGATTCGGGAATTATCCGTTGGGACTACCGCCGACCGCGGGTCGCGCAGCCGTCTGGCCGCGCCTGGCGATCATCGCGTTGGCCTCACTCGCTTCGTTCACCACCGCTGCCGCGGCGGAGAAGCCGCTGGCGCCCCGACCGATGACGGTCATCGAAGCTGGCACTGTGGTGGACGATCCCGACCGCGACCGTTGGAACCGGATCGTGCTTCTCGCCACCCCGCGATTTGCCAGCGGCGACACCGGCGATGTCCCCGAGTCGATCAGGCAGACCGTCACCGGTGTCACCTTCGTGATCCTCGCGACCGCGCGGCCCACGCAGGCTGATTCAGACGACGGCAATGCCAGTCGGCACGAACTCGTGGAGGTCGGCATCGGCTACTCCATGCTGGTGAACGACCGGCTGACGGTGGTCGCACCCGATGCCAAACTGGACGGCTTTTCGCTCGACTTCATGGGAAGACAGGTCTTGGGCGCCAAGCAGAGGAGCCTCGGCGACATTCTCTGCGTGGGCAAGCACGGCACGGCCGTCGTGTTCGATTCCCCCACGCTCATGCTGCGGGGCGACGAGCACGAGGACCTGATTGTCAGGCACCTGGTGCGAATCGATCCAAACAATGGCGACTGTTCAACCTGTGCATGGCTGGTCGAGGCCAACGATGACGGTTTTCACGAGCCCGTCGAAGAGCCGCTGCGGATCATCGACGGCGGCACCCGGGAAGAACGGCCGATCCACGTGGACGGCAGCCGGTTCAGCTTCGGCTTTCCTACGAAGCGAGCATTTGCTGTCGAGGACCTGCCTCCGGGTCGGCGTGTCGACTGGTCCGCCTCCCTGCGGACCGCCGCCAACGTGCCCACCTACGCGGAGCAAGACCTCGACCGGCTCGCGTCGGAACTCGACACGGCCATCGCCAGCCTCCGCACGCTCCGCTCCGCCGAACGCTGATTGACTGCTCGAGGAGCCGGGGGTCGGGGGAAGCCGAAGCGAGTCGGCATATCCTCGCCTCGAGTCGGAGGCTTGCACCGCCCCCGGCGGTTTGGGCCGCATGATGTATGTCGAATGCCCTCTTGTTCCAGCTACCGGTTGTGCATGTCGCACGAGACGCCGCCGGCGGCCGGCACGTAGCACATGCGGGCGTAGTCCATCACCATGCGGTGCGCACTGAAACGCCACCCCAGCGAACTGATCGAGTTCATCATCATTCGGATCCATCCACGCGGCAGGCCGTCGGCATCGCGATCGTAGAAGAGCGGGATCACCTCCTGCTCCAGCACCTTGTAGAGCGCCTCGCCGTCGCGGCGGTCCGTGATCTCGTCATTGGAGTGCGTCTCGCCGCGGCCGATGGCGAAGCCGTTGCGGCCGTCGAACGCCTCCGCCCACCATCCGTCGAGGATGGAGCAGTTGAGACCGCCGTTGTAGACAACCTTCTGGCCGCTGGTGCCCGAGGCCTCGAGCGGTCGCCGCGGATTGTTGAGCCATACGTCGACGCCCTGGATCAGGTGGCGACAGACGTTGATGTCGTAATCCTCCACGAAGACGACGCGGCCGGCGAACCGGCTGTCGTGACGCAGGTTGGCGATCTTGCGGATCAGCGCCTTGCCCGGTTCGTCCGCTGGATGTGACTTGCCGGCGTAGATGATCTGGATCGGCCGGTCTGGGTTGCTGATCAGACCGTAGAGGCGGTCGAGATCGGCGAGCACGAGATCCGCCCGCTTGTACGTGGCGAACCGCCGGGCGAAACCGATCGTGAGGATGTTCGGATCGAGCACCGAGCGGGCCAACTCGACGGCCTCGTCGCACTCACCGCGGCGTCGGCACTGCCGGGCCAGCCGCCGGCGCACGAACTGCAGGAGCAGATTCTTGAGCGCGTAGTGCGTCTCCCACAGTTCGCCCGGATCACACTCGTGGATCTTCTGCCAGACATCGGGTTCGCCCATGCGGCGAAACCAGTTGGCCGGGAAGATGCGGTCGTAGAGTTGGAGCATCTGCCAGGAGAGCCAACTCGGCACGTGCACGCCATTGGTGATATGGCCGATCGGCACCTCTTCCTCGACGCGCCACGGCCAGAGGCCGGACCACATTTTGCGGCTCACATGGCCATGCAACGCGCTGACGGCATTCGCCCGCCGCGACATCTTCAGGCCCAGCACCGTCATGCAGAACGGCTCGCCGTGATTGTGGGGTTCGACCCGGCCCATACCCATCAGCTGGTCGTGGGAAATGCCGAGCGCATCCCGCATCGGGCCGAGGTATTCCTCGATCAGTCCGCTGTCGAACCGGTCGTGGCCGGCGGGCACCGGCGTGTGCGTGGTGAACACCGTCTGGCGGGCCACACGGCGGACCGCGTCATCGAACGAGTAGCCGTCGCGTTCCATCCGCCCGCGGACCGCTTCCAGCGTGGCGAAGACCGAGTGCCCCTCGTTGAGATGGTAGACGCCGGGCACGATCCCCAACGCCCGGATCGCCCGCACGCCACCGACCCCCAACACGAGTTCCTGCCGGATCCGTAGCCGTGAGTCGCCACCGTAGAGACGGCTCGTCAGCTCGCGGTCCTCGGGATTATTCACCTCGACGTCGGAGTCGAGCAGGATCAGGTTCACGCGGCCCACCGCCATCTTCCAGACCTTGGCGAAGATCGG
>JBIIGJ010000220.1:0-3370 GCA_044236455.1 Pirellulales bacterium | reverse complement strand
CCGTCGATGCTCCCCCGCTCGTAGAAGCAGAGGATCGTGCCGTCGGGGAGCACCGCCAGGTCGCTATAGCCGCTGAAGCCCGCTTCGAGCGACTTGCTGACCGGCCAGGTCTGCCCCTCGTCGTATGAGAGTTTCACGGAGACATTCTTGCGGTCACGGCCGCCACCCGGCTGCGCCTTGCCGTCGGCCCGTTCGAGCCAGTGCGGATTGGCGAACAGGATCCGATTCCTCCCCCCGGCCTCGCCGGCCAGAGAGTGTCGCACGATGCTCGCCATGCAGATCGGCTCGAGCAGGGCGTCGTCGAATTTAGGCGGCGTCCATCCGGTCGCGCCGTCGGGACTCGTCGCCACGAGACGACGGTGCTGCTTCGACCAGCTCCGTACGTTGAGCATCACGCGGCCGTCGGCCAGTTCGACCATCACCGTCTCGTTCGGGTCGATCCATTCGGGAGTGCTCGGCACCGCGATGTCGCCGCGGTGCCAGGTCGAGCCGGAATCGTCGCTATAAATGGTCGCCGTCACGCTCGGGCGATGGGCGTGGCCGCCGGTGCCGGTCGAGAGCCACACCGGCACGACCAGGCGGCCGCTCCTGAGCTGGATGCCGTGTGCGGGACCGGTCGCCAGCACCTTCCAGTCGAACTCGCTGCGGAAGGCCTCGAACGCCTTGGTGATCTCGACCGGCTTCGACCAGGTCCGGCCGTCGTCGTCGCTGCGGAGGTAGAAGCAGCGGGCATACTCGAGACAAAAGAGCGCATGCACCGGGCCGGCGCGATCGGCGAACAGCGTGCAGTTGTTGTAGGTCACCTCGTCGTTGGTCGCCAGTTTCTGTTTGAGCGCCACGGGGTTCTTCTGCTTCGGGCCCGGCACGTCGGCGAGCCTGTGGGGCTCGCCCCAGGTCCGGCCGCCGTCGGTGCTGCGGCGCAGCAGGATGTCGATCGTGCCCCAATCGCCGCTGGCGCTCTTGCGGGCCTCGCAGTAGGCGAGCACCGTCCCCTTCGCCGTGACGACGATTCCCGGAATGCGGTAGAGCATGTATCCGCCGGTCTTCGCCTCGAAGACGTCGATCTTTTCGAGAGCGGTGGTTTGGGTCGCCGGCACCTCGAGTTGCGCGAAGAGCCGCTGCAGTGCTTCGCCGCGGAGTTCTTCGGTGGCGGGTGAATCCTGCGACTCCGCCGCCTGGACGGCGGCCGCGAGCTTGGCCGCATCGAGCGTTACCTGCTTGAGTTTCTCGAACCCATCGAGCCAGGCGCCGCGCACGGCCTCCGTGAGCGGCTCGTCGAGCCGCGCGTCGTATCCGGCGAAGAAGCCCTTCGTGCCAAAATACTGTGCGGCCGCCACGCGGGGATCGTTCGAGGCGACGTCGACGTCGTTGAAGAACGTGACCATGACGCGACTCGCGGCGAGCTTGCGGACGAGGTGGTCGGGATCGAGTTTCGCGGGAGTGATCATGCTTTTCACGGAGAGCGCGGCGGCGTGGCCGGCACTTTCGCCGAGCTGCATCCAGACAGGTTCGAGACGGATGCTCCCCCAGCCGACGTGCGAGGCGCTGATGGCGACGGGCACGAGCAGGTTGTCGATCTCATTCGTGAGGATCGAGCGGTAGGGCACCTGCGCGGGGCGGGACTGCTCGGCGATGAACAAGATGCCGTCGACGTTGCCGCCCGGCACGCTGCGGGGCAGGCAGGCGACGGAGTCCATCGGCCAGTCGGTGATGGCGATGCTGTCGGCGTGGACCGGCGTGCGGGCGATGCCCTCGGCGACGAGGTTGTCCTGCTCCTTGAAGACGTGGCGGCCAACGAGACGGCGGGCCTCGCGGACATAGATCTCGTAGGGGACGTTGTGGTTGTCGCGAAACTCGTCCGCCGCGAGGCCATAGCCGGCGAATGCTTCGCGCTCGCCTGCGGGCGCCTCGGGATCGTTCTGCAGCCACCACAGCCGCATCAGCATGGCGTCGAGGTATCGCTTGGCGATGGCCTCGCGGGCGGGCCAGTCGGCCGCTGGATAGTCGTTCTGCGGGCCGATGAGCCGCCCGCCATTCCAGGCGACCTTGCCGTTGGGCAGGTTGGGCACGAAGCCGCCGCCGGCGGCGGCTTTGGCGATCGCAGGATCGTAGTTCGCTGGCTTTTCGACCATGATCCGGTTCGCCGGATCGCGGGTGAGGATGAGCCGGTAGTTGTAGGCCATCACGGAATCGTCGGCCTCACCGCTGTGCGGGCCTGCGACGATCTCGCCCGTGGAATGGCCGATGTAGCGGATGTTGAGCGTGCCGTTGTCGGCGACTTTCGGAAAGCCACGCTGCCCCGGCTCTCGGGACAGTTCCTTCGTGTAGATGACGCCCGCGTGCTGCTCGCCATATTTCTCGCGTGACTCGCGGCCGATCTGCGTCTTCACGCCCGCGGCCGCCATCAGATCGCCCTCGTACATGGCGTCGGCGAACACCGTGCCACTGACGGCAACGGTGCCCTCACCGTGCATCGGGCGGAGGGTCACTCGCTTGAGTATTTTCCCCTCGCATTCCGCCCTGCCGACGACGTGGCCGAACAGCACGGTGAGCGACTGCTCCCGCTCGATCATCCGATTGAACAGCAGCTCGGCAACGCGGGGCTCGACCTTCGCCCGGTCGATGTGGGCGCGGCTGGTTTTGCTCGGCATCGAAAGGATGTGCTCCGGCGAGCCCTCGCCGTATCTGTCGCGGTAATACGCCGCCGCACCGGCGAGCATCTCGCCATAGAGCGGCGAGCGGTGGCCGTCGTAGGTGGCCTCCCAGCCGCCGGCGCCGCTGGTGATAAAGCCCCCCAGATGCCGCGTGTGGTTGACGAGCAACACGCGGAGGCCCTCGCGGGCCGCCCGTACCGCGCAGGCGATGCCACCCGGCGTGCCGCCGATGACGACGAGATCGTACGACTTGCCGTTCACGTCCTCCGGCTTCGCGGCGTTCTTCGGGGCCTTGGGCGGTGGAGACGGCATGCCGAGGATCTGCCCGTCGGCGACGAGCCGCGGCTTGAGCTTCGAATAGTCCACCGCCTGCACCGGCACGCCCGCGTCGATCGCCATCGCGGCCGCGGTGGCGGCGGTCTGGCTCGACACCATGAACACCGGCTCCATGCGGATGCTCGAGAAGGCGACGTGGCTGGCCGAGAGCGCGAACGTGACGAGCAGGTTGTCGCACTCGGCCTGCTTGGGGATGATCGACCGATAGCTGATTCCGTAGGGCCCGGCTTCTTCGCGGCCTTCGGCCAGCTTGCCCTCGCGGGTCACGACGCCGTCCTTGACAATCCGGCGGATCTCGTGGGCGTCGATGCCGTAGCTGCCGAGGCTCACCGGATCAGCGGCCACCTGCTTGCCGCACGCATGATGCTGGGTCATCACGA
>JBIIGJ010000219.1:0-3376 GCA_044236455.1 Pirellulales bacterium | reverse complement strand
GCCTCCGACCGGCTCCTCAGCATCTGGAGATTTCATGTGCTTCGATTCCCCAGCGACGGACAATTGATGCCGGTGCCTGCGGTCGGATGTTAAACAAAAACAATGCTGAACCTTTCCTTGTTTACCGACGGCGGCGGCATGCATGCGTGGGCGATCGCCACGGCGGCGATGGTCGCGGCAGGCTGTGCGCTGGTGGGCACGCTGCTCGTCGTCCGCCGGATGAGCCTTGTGGGCGACGCCATCAGCCATGCCGTGCTGCCCGGCATCGTGGTGGCGGTGCTGGCCGGCGGCAGGCCCGGGGGCGTGCTCGTGCTCGTGGGCGCCGTGGCGGCGGCGCTCCTGACGGTCTGGCTGACGCAGCTGTTGCGCACCGAGGGCGGGCTGGCCGAGGATGCCGGGGCCGGCGTGACGTTCACCACGCTGTTCGCGCTGGGTGTCGTGCTGGTGACGGCCGCCGCCTCCCGGATCGATCTCGATCCGGCCTGCGTGCTCCATGGCATGCTGGAACTGGTGCCATTCGACACGCTGCCGATCGCCGGTGTCGAGGTGCCTCGCGCCTTCCTCACCGCCACGGTGGTGTTCGTCGTGTTGGCCGTCGGGGCGATCGTCACCTGGAAGCTGCAGGTCTTCACCGCGTTCGATCCAGAAGCGGCCCGGGCGGCGGGCTTGCCGGTGGCCGCCGTCACGACGGGGCTGCTGGCGGCCACGGCGCTGGCCACGGTGGCGGGCTTCGAGGCCGTGGGGGCGATCCTCGTCGTGGCCATGCTCGTTGTGCCGGCCGCCACGGCTGAACTGCTCACGCGGCGACTGCATCGCATCGCCGTGCTCTCGATGCTGCTGGGCGTGATGGCGGCCGGGGTCGGTTATCTGGCCGCGTGGTGGTGCAACACCAGCGCCGCCGGCATGATCGCCGTCGTGCTCGGCATCCAATATCTGATCTGCGTGCTGCTCTCTCCCGACGACGGGGTCGTGGCCCGGCTCTTTGGCCGCGGCTGGTTTGCGTGGCGGGTGGCGTGCGAAGACAGGCTGGCCGCCTGCTGGCGGGCGGAGGAGATCACGGCGCGTGGAGATGCGCTGCCGGCGGCGGTGCGGCCCACCCTTGGCGAACGGCTCGCGGCCAGTTGGCTGGCGATCACGGGCCGCGTGACACGGGGCCCGCGTGGCTGGGTGCTCACCGCCCGCGGCCGTGAGCAGGCCGACATGGTGGTGCGGTCGCACCGTCTCTGGGAGGCCTGGCTGGGCCGGCATGCCGAACTGCCACTCGATCATCTTCATCCGCCGGCCGAATGGATCGAGCATCACCTCGGCGCCGACGTCAGGCGGCGGATCGAGGCGGAAGTCGGCATGCGGTCGAGCGACCCCCACGGCCGGTCGATTCCCCCCGAGCCTTGAGCTGTCTTCACGCCGAGCCCACGAAGCCACGGAGCAACGCGAGGTTGCCACGGTCCTGATCGGGGCAGACCTTGCCGTCGGGCCCCTCCTTGGGTGTTTCCAGGATCAGCGGGATCGTTGCCAGCCGGGGGTGATTCATGATCAGCCGGAAGGCATCAGCGCCGATTTGTCCCTGCCCGATCGCCTCGTGGCGGTCGACCCGCGAGCCGCGTTCCCGTTTCGAGTCGTTGGCATGGATCACCTTCAGGCGATCGAGCCCGATGGCGGCGTCGAACTCCTTCAGCGTGCGATCGAGTTCGGGCTTCGGTGAGAGGCCGTAGCCCGCGGCGAACACATGGCACGTGTCGAGGCAGACCGCCACGCGGGCCGAGTGCCCGGCGGCGTCGATCGTCTCCAGCATGGCCGCGATCTCCTCGAACGAGTCGCCGAGACACGAGCCCTGGCCAGCCGTCGTCTCGATGAGGATGCCGGCGGCAAGGCCGCGGGTGCGGGCGAGGGCCGTGGCGATGCCGTCCGCGGCCCGTCGCACCGCCTTCTCACGCGGCTGTTCGCCGGCGGCTCCCGGATGGGCCACCACCCAGGGGATGTCGAGCAGGGCGGCACGCTCGAGTTCGGTGACGAGTCCGGCGATGGATTTCTTCCGCAACTCCGCATCCGCGGCCGCGGGATTGATCAGGTAGGAATCGTGGGCCACGACGAGCGACAGTCGGGCCGCGGTAACCGCCTTCTTGAATTCCTCCGCGGCGACGGGATCGATCGGGGAGACATCCCAGCGGTTGATGTTGCGGGTGAATATCTGCAGGCAGTGGCAGCCGGTTTCCACGGCCCGATCAACGGCCCGGCTCAGGCCGCCGGCAATCGATTGGTGGGCGCCGACGACCCGGGCGGAGCCGCTGCGGTTTCGAGCGCCAGCTTTGGGCGGGGATGTCCGCCGGGGTTTCCGGGGCGGTTTCTCGTTCATGCGGCCCTTGGCAGGAAAGTAGGGAAGGGAGGCGATCGTGGCGTTGGGGCGGGCAGTGTACGTTTTTTTGGCGGTTTGGGACGCCTGTTGGCCGGGCTGTGCACCGCTGTCTTCGCACCGGCCGACATTCTGTTTTGACGGGCCGACCGTCACCCGTACACTTCGATACCGTCTCGCGTGGGAATTCTCCAACAGGTCAGGCCGTGGGCAACATCGTGTCGATCATCGTCGCTGGAGCCCTGGCCGCCCTTGCTGGCACCGCGATCGCGATGGCCCTGCGGCCGATTCGCGCCGCCCGCCGCGCCGAGCAGTTGGCCCGTATCCAGCGGGACTTCCACCGGCAGCGCGAGCAACTCGAGGCCAAATTCATCGATCGTGCCGCCGCCAGCGGCAAGCCCCGCGGCCTAATGTGGACGAACGTCGTCTTCGATGACGACGTGATCTATGCCCGTGACCGCCGCCACCGCTGCCTCAAGGCGCTGGTCGCGATCGAGGTGAGTTTCGAGGCGGTTGAGGGGGGCGGCATGGAGGATGTCGAGGCGGTGTCGAACGTGCGGGCCGCCACGGCTGAGTTTCTCTACGATGGAGCACGGTGGTGCACGGCGGGCAGAGTCTATTTCAACCTCGCGCCGTCGGCGGCCGTGAAGTATCTCAGCGCCGACCTGGAACTCGTGGCCGAAGAGCACGCTGCGGTACGGCCCTGACCGCGGCCGTTGGCCGTTGCGCAGCCCTTGCTCGCAGGGCAGGCAGGATGGGTGGGGCGGGTGCAGCGGGGGTGGCGGGCATGCTGAGGCGACCCTGCCGGTTGTGCCATGAATCCGGCGAATGAGCGATCGGGCCGCCGATACTTGGCTGCATGGGTCTTCTCATGGCGGGACTTCGTGGTGGCCTGCGTACCTCGCTGATGCTGGGGCTGGCGGTCTGTCTGGCTGCTGTGCTGGGGGAGAGCAGCCGCGGTGCGCCTGTGGGCGGCGGTCCTTCAATGCCGTCGTTGGCTCCGCCCGTGCCACCGGAAAAGGTGGC
>JBIIGJ010000174.1:0-5683 GCA_044236455.1 Pirellulales bacterium | reverse complement strand
CAAGATACGGCGGGTTTGCCCCATTCTTTCTGCCGAAATCTGGCCTTGAGCCAGTCGCCCTGGGTTGCCATCATCCCGCCCGACCTCGGACGAAAAGCTGCCCAAGAATCGTTTCGGCGGCGATCGGTCAGCGCCGTGGGTCTTGCGTTTGAAACACCAGCAAGGAGTGCATCCCGTGAAGAGGCAATTCGCCAGTATCGTCTGTGCGGCCATCGTGGCCCTGACGCAGGTTCCCGCATTTGCTCAGGCTCCCGTGGCCATTCCGCAGGGGCAGCCGCAGCAGGTTCGTCCCACGTCGCCGTCGTCCCACGTCGCCGTGATCGACGTCGGTTACATCTTCAAGAATCATGCCCGGTTCAAGGCGGCCATGGATAAGATGAAGGACGAGGTGATGGCCGCCGAGAACTCGCTCAAGGGCGAGCGCGACCGCATCAACGGCCTGATGGAGCAGCTCAAGGGCTTCAATGCCGGGACGCCCGAATACAAGAAGCTGGAGGCCGAGATCGCCAAGGGGCAGGGTGACTTCAACGTCAACGCCCAGCTTCAGAAGAAGGATTTCATGGACCGTGAGGCCAAGGTCTACCTGCAGGTCTACACCGAGGTGGAGAAGGCCGTCGCGCAATTCGCCCGCGAGCACGGGATCGCCGTGGTGTTTCGCTTCGACGGCGACCCGGTCGATGGCGCCGACCGTAATCAGATCCTGCGGGGTATCACCAAGCCGATCGTGTACTACGAATCCGGCAACGACATCACCCCCGACATCCTCAAGATGCTCAACGGTACCGCTGTTGCCGACCAGGCCGGTCGTCCGGGTGCGGCTGTGCAGCCGCGCCGCTGACGTGCCGCTAACGTGAACGTGCCCTTTGGGGTGGAGACTTACAGTCACAGAGAGGCCCTCGGTCGGCCTGCCAACGGGTTTTCCATGCACCATGACACTCGCCTGCGGTCGCAACGCACGCTCCGAAGGCCGGTGTCGGTCACGGGGGTCGGCTACTGGAGCGGGCAGAAAAACCTGATCGAACTCGAGCCCGCTGCAGCTGGTGCGGGCGTGGTGTTCGTACGGGCCGATCTGTCGGACGCGGTGCCGATTCCCGCGAGCGTGGACTGTCGCGTGGAAGCCTCGAGCCGCACGAATCTCTGCGTCGGATCGGCCCGGGTGGAGATGGTGGAGCATCTCCTCAGCGCGCTGGCCGGCCTCGGCATCGACTGCTGCCTCGTGCGCGTGCACGGGGAGGAGATGCCGGGCCTCGATGGCTCGGCTCTCGCGTTTGTCGAGGCTATCGAAGCCGCCGGAGCCGAGGAGCTCGAGGCACCTATCGATCCGATCGTCGTCGATGCGGTGGTGCGGGTTGGCGACGACACGGCCTGGATCGAGGCATCGCCGCCAAGGTTTGCCGGCCTCTCGGTCGACTATGAACTCGACTATGGTGACGGGCCGATCGGCAGGCAGGTGCTCTCGCTGCAGGTGACGCCGGAGGCGTATCGCACGGGCCTCGCCGCCGCCCGCACGTTTCTGCCATTGGAGGATGCCGAGCGGCTCCGGGCGGCCGGCCGCGGGCTCGCCGCCACCCATGGTGACCTGCTGATATTCGGGCCCGACGGCCCGATCGGCAACACGCTCCGCTGGCCCGACGAATGCGTGCGGCACAAGGTGCTCGACCTGGTGGGCGACCTGTCGCTCGCCGGCCGGCCGATCCACGCCCACATCCGGGCCTGCCGCAGCGGGCACAGGCTCAACGGTGCCATGGCCGGCCGTCTGGCGGCCGCCCGCCTGCAGCCGGCCCCCGCCTGAACCTCGCACGGACGTTCCAGGACAGACACGGCATGAACGATTTTCAACCCACGGTGCCGATGCGGGACGACACGCCGTTCCGCGGTGGTGCGCTCCGCGGGCTGCCGGCGTCGGTCCATCCCACGGCCGTGGTCGAGGCGGGGGCACAACTCGCCGAAGACGTGGCGATCGGTCCCTTTTGCGTGGTGTCGGCGAACGCCGTGATCGGACGCGGCACCGTGCTCGAGAACCATGTGACGATCACGGGCGACGTGCGCATCGGCGAGCAGAACCGCATCTTTCCCAACGCCGTGATCGGCGGGGAGCCGCAGGACGTGAGCTACCGCGGCACGCCGACCCGGGTCGAGATCGGCGATCGCAACATCATTCGGGAAGGGGTCACGATCAATCGCGCCACGGAGAAGGAGGAGGGCGTCACCTCCATCGGGAGTGGCAACTTTCTCATGGCGTGCAGCCACGTGGCGCACGACTGCCGGATCGGCGACCATTGCACCCTGGCCAACGGTGTGCTGCTCGGCGGGCATGTCCGCGTGCATTCGCGGGCGTCGCTCTCCGGGGCGGTCGCCGTCCATCACTGGGCCACGATCGGCGGCTGCTCGTTCGTCGCAGGTCTCTCCCGCGTGCTCCACGACATTCCCCCGTTCATGCTCTGCGAGGGCCTGCCGGCGCGGCCGCGGTGCATCAACGTGGTGGCGCTGCGGCGGGGAGGTTTCTCCGGCGAGGCGATCGAGGCGGTGACCGAGTCGCATCGGCTGCTCTACCGGGCGAAGGTGGGGCTGGAGCAAGCCCGGGAGATCCTCAGGTCGCAGGGCATGCTGCTTCCGGAGGTGATGCAACTACTCGAATTTCTGGCGATGCAAAAGGAAGGGCGGCACGGACGCGCCCGCGAACGAAGGAGGGCGGCATGACGCGGCTAAAGGTGGCGGTGGTCGGATGCGGGCATCTGGGAACGATCCACGCGCGGCTGCTCGCCGCGCGGGCCGATGCCGAACTGGTGGCGGTGGTCGATCCCGTTCCCGAGTCGCGGCAGCGGGTCGCCGAAGCCCATGGCTGCGCGGCGCTCGCGGAGCCTCAGGAACTCGTCGGCCTGGCCGATGCCGTCGTGGTCGCCGCGCCCACCTGCCTGCATGCGGCCGTATCGCTGCCGCTCCTGGAACAAGGGCTCGACCTGTTGATCGAGAAGCCGATCGCGGCCGACGTCCGCGAGGCGGCGCAGATCGTGGCCACCGCGAATCGCCATGGCCGCACGGTCGCCGTGGGGCACGTGGAGCGATTCAATCCCGCCTGGCGAATGGCCGTCGAGCGGTGCGGGCGGGTCGTGGCGGTCGAATCGGCGCGGCTCGCGCCGTTTACGTTTCGTTCGCTCGACGTGGGCGTCGTGCTCGACCTGATGATCCATGACATCGATCTCGTGCTCTCGCTCGAGCCGGGGCAGCTGACCCGCGTCGAGGCGCATGGTCTCGCCGCGACGGGCGGCCACGAGGACGCGGTGCGGGCCCGGCTCGTCTTCTCCTCGGGGCTGGTCGCCGATCTGTCCGCCTCGCGGATCCATCCCACACTCAGCCGTCGCGTGTCGCTGTGGGGCACCCAGGGGATCGTCGCCGCCGACTTCAATGCGAAGACGGTCGAGGTTCTGACTCCATCGCCCATGGTCGAGAGCGGCGCGTTCGTCGCGGCCGCCGTGCCTCCGGCCGAACGGATGGCGATGAAGGACCGGTTCTTTACCGACATCCTGCCGCGGGAAACGCTCGTCGTGCCCGATGCCAATGCCATCGCCTGCGAGCACGACGATTTCCTGGCCGCGGTCCGATCCCGTCGCCCAGCGCTCGTGCCGGCGGCCGCCGGCGCCAGAGCACTCGAGATCGCCATGCAGGTGCTCGACGGCCTGTCTTGCACCCGGCTGGGTTCCGCGGAGCCGGCGGTTGCGACGCCGGCACCGACCCGCACCGCAGCCTGACCGCTCCACGCGGCGCACTCGCCCGGGTTTCTCTAGCCGGTACGACCGTCATCGGCTGCCGCGCCGACGTGGTAAAAGAGTGCCGGCCACGCCGGACGAACCACCTGCGCCAGCAACGGGAGCAGGGGCAAAGATGATCGCTGCGGGCGCCGAAGAAGATCGGAGGGGTTTTCGGCAGGCCGCGTCACTTCGATCCGCAGGGGGCATCCATGGAACTCTACGACCGCATCTCGCAGGTGGAGGACGAAGTCCGCCGGAGCGGCAGCCATCTCCGTTTTCTGCCGGCCGCGAGCATCGTCGTGGCGGCATTCTCGTTCATGCTCACGACCGTCGTGTGGCGGCTGGTCCATCAGGCCGGTGCCGTGGAAGCTGCCGTGCACGAGAGCATCGTCGGGATCAATCGGTTCAGTGCCGCCAACAGTGAAGAGTTGGCGCGGATGCAGGAGGGAATCGCCGGACAGGTGGCCGCCACGAACCTCTTGGAGGCGCGGCTGGCGCGGGTGGAGTCTCACGGCGTCGCGGGCCTGGAGCGGATCCGATCGCTCGGCACCGACATGGCCAGGCAGTGGGCTGTCACCGACCAGGTGCGGCTGGAGTTGGACCGGGCCGCGACGTCGATCTCGCAGACGCGGCAGGAACTCCTGGAACGACTCGCGGTTCACGCCGACCGCAACGCGCTGGCACGCGATGCGATGATCCGCGAAGTCAACGCCGCGATCACGCAGATGGAAAAGTCGTTGCTCGCCCAAGTCGAGGACCTCCAGCAGCAGAAGCAGCAATTCGATGCCGCCGCCGAGCGCGACCGTGCCACCCGTCGCGTGATGCTGCACGAGGCCACGCAGTCGTTTTCGGTGCAGGTGGAAGGGCTGCGGCAGATTCTCGACGGCCTGAGGGTTCAGGCCGCGGCCGTCGACGGCGCGACGCCCCCGGACCAGGTAAAGGCGGCGGCGGAGGTTTCCGAGGGGAACGACGTGGAGCCCGATCAGTCTGGGAAGCCGACCACGGCAGCGTTGGAGAAGGAAGGCGTGCTCGAGTAGGCGTGCGGCCATCGGGCCGGCTGGCGGAGCGGGCTGCGGCTGCCGATAGATGGCGGTGGGGCGGCGAGTGGCCCCGCGGCGGAGGGCTGAAGCATGCAGCGGATCACGTTGATCCTGGTGATGATGGCGACGGTGGCGCCGGCACGGGCCGATGCGGCCACTGCCGCGCCGATCGTGCCCGCACCGATCGTGTTCGACGGACTGGGGCTCGACGACCTCAGAGGCGGCGATTCCATCGCCTCGGCGCTGCGTGCCATCGAAACGGATTCGCAGTCGGAGGAATTGCCGCTCGGCATGCCTCTGGACGTGCTCGTGAGGGGGCCTTCGGGACGAGGCAACGGCAGCGATCCGCTGGCCGCCGAACTGAAGAGCTGTGTGGACGGGTTCGACCTCACCGCCGGGCTGCAGGCTGATCCGGCCGTGATTCAAGATGGGCCCGCGAAGTGGGTCGGCGGCGTCGGTCTCACCAGCGATCACGATCTCGGCCGGGAGGTGCTGGAACTGAAGACCTCGCTTGGCCGGAACCAGCAGGCCGGCATTCTCGGTGTGGAGGTGGGGCCGCGGATCGAGCGGCGGCTCCGCGGCGGCTCGGTCTTCTTTCTCGACGGCAAGGCTCAGGCCCAGGCGCGTCGTTCGACCGAGACCGGCACATGGATGATGCCGAGACTGGCCGAACAGGGGCAGGGGGGCTCGGGAATGGTGGGAGTGGCCGCGAGCACCGGCCTCGTTCGGTAGCGGTGCTGCTGCCGGTCAGGCTACCCCGAACACGCTGCGCTCGCTCGGCGGCTCGGCGATTGCGTCTTGGACGATGGTGCGCGTGACTCGCCGAGGCGCCTGATGCTCGCTTCGGTGTTCGGGGTAGCCTGACCTCGGCTAAGACTGCTTCGCAGGATGCGA
>JBIIGJ010000149.1:0-6994 GCA_044236455.1 Pirellulales bacterium | reverse complement strand
ACGAGCGCCACGAGGAGGGCCACGGCTGAGTAGAGCGCCGCATAGAGCGCGGCCCAGCCCAGATAGCTCCAGGGGACCGGCACGCCGCCCACCACGGCGGCCTCGATGGTGAAGTGTTCGAGCACCGGCAAGATCGTGGCGAATAATTGCCCCACGAACCGCACGATCGCGATCTTCCCCACGCTCGACTGCACGATCAGCGGCACGAGATGGCCGAGGGCGTAGACGGTGAAGCAGATGATCAGGTTGGGCACGATCCCCAGCCGCGTGGAAACCGCCAGGCTCACCGCCGCCAGCAGGATCGTTTCCAGCAAGGAGAGCACCAAGCCCGGCACAACGGTGATCATTTCGTCGGCGCAGTCACGCCAGATCGGGTCGAGTTTGGAGCCCTCGCGGGCGTCGTAGACGACCTTGAGGCTCGTCGTGGCGAGCAGCACCGTGCCGAGGATCATGAACACAAGCAGCGCCACCAGCACCAGCCCGGCGAACTTGCCGAGAATGAACTGCGTCCGCGTGAGTGGCTTGGAGAGCACCGTCAGCGCGGTCCGGCCCTCGATCTCCTCCGCGACCGACACGCTCGCGGTCCAGACGACGACAAGCAGGGCCAGCACCTTGATGAGCGTAAGACCACTGTCCTTGAGCATCTTCACGTCTTCGCCGAACGTGTTGTAGGGGATCACGATGAAGGCGAGCAGCAGCACCACGCCCACGATCAACGCCACCGCGAAGATCGGCTGACCGATCGCCTCCTTCGTCGTCGCCGACGCGACCGCCGCGATGCGCCGGGGCACGAGGCGGAAGAACCCGTATGTCAACATCAGCGTCAGGAGGCTCACCACCGTCCACGGCAGGATGGCCGCCTGCGGAAACTCCGGAACGAGCTTCCAGGTCGCCGTTAGCCGCACCGGCTTGTCGGAGACGTTGGTCGCTTCCATTTTGGCGCGGGAACCGAGAAACGGATTGGTGGCGCCCTCGCTGCGGTTCCAGGACCAGCGGTTGCCGTTGGTCGCGTCGAGTTCCACGTCGGGCACCTTCGCGAGCGCAAATCCCTCGATCGGCTGCTGCGTGCGAACCACCAGCGGCGCATCGCTCTCTAGCTCCAGCGACGCCAGTTCCTGGGGCCGCAGATCGAGCGGAACTTCCTGGAGGGAAGCGCCGGCGGGCACGTTCACGCTGACCGAGGCCAGGTCGGCCGATGCCAAGCGAACGAGCGATCGCCAGACCTGACCCATCGGCACGAGCGGGGCAAATGCTAACGCCACCGCCGCGAGCGTGAGCAGGAGCCACGCCATCGGCCCGGCAAAGCCATCACGGAGGCTGGTGCGGGCCTCGGCGGCGGCCCTGGGCGACACCACCAACAGCACGGCCCAGACGAGGGCCAGCACGACGAGCGTGATGAGGGCGCCAACGCCGAGCAGCCAGATGGGCGGGAGGGCAACCAACCAACGATTGGCGAAGAGCGGAGTCATGGCAGCGCGAGTGGGGGGAAGGAATGGAACGAAACCGGACGGAACGCAGCCCCGCCCGGAATCTTAGCTTGGCATTATGACGGCAGGGCCCGGGGAGGGGAAGCCTCCGCACCGGCTGGCCCGGCCAGCACCGTCACGCCGTGGCCGTCCAACGGCCAGCGGGCCAGCACCCGATCCAGGTCGTCGACCGAGAGCCCCTCGACGATCCGGAGGTTGTCGGCCACCGAGCGGTAAACGCCACCGTGAGCCCACTCGAGCCCCACGTGGAAGAGCCGCCGGCGGGGCCGCTCGCCCTCCAGCACCACCCGGCCGGCGAGCTTGTTGCGAGCTTGCGCAAACTCCGCCGGGCTGATTCCCTGCGCGGCTGCGTCGCGGTAGACATCGAGAATTCGCGCCAGCAGGGGATCGACATCGGCGGCATCGCAGGAGAGCTGCGTGATCATCAGGCCGGCGTCGAGGAAGTCGTGGTGGTGGCAGGAGGCCTGTTCGGCATCGCCCGAATCGACGAGTGCCCAGTAGAGCCGGCTGCCCGATTCGTCGCCGAGCGCGACGGCCAGCAGCTTGGCGGCGAAACGGTCGTCGTCGTCTCCGGCCGGTCCCGCCGACATGCGCACGGCGTATTCCAGCGTGGCCGTCGGGCGGACGATGTATTCGAGATGGTCGCGGTCCGGCGCCGGCACCGGCAGACGGCGGTTGGGCGTGCCCATGGGCTCCCAGTCGCCGCAGAGTCGCCTGGCCGATTCGACGAGCGCTTGGAAGTCGACGGCTCCCGTCGCCGCCAGCACGATGTTGCCCGGGCTGTAGCGGCGGCGGTGATATTCCCGCATCGCCTCCACGGGCAGTGCCTGGATCGATTCCACCGTGCCGAGCACGCTCCGCGACAGCGGATGCCGGCCGAAGAACGCCGCCCTGCAGCGATCGTCGGCGCCAAACGGCGGCTGGTCGTCGTACATCCTGATCTCCTCCAGGATGACGAGCTTCTCCGTGGCGAAATCCTCCTCACGCAACGCCGGCCGCATCATCCGGGCTAGTAGATCCACCGCCTCGTGCTGCTGCGAGGGCAGGACGGCGGCGTGGTAGACGGTGTCCTCCTCGCTGGTGAAGGCGTTGGCGCTGGCGCCCATCCAGTCGAACCGCCGGTTGATCTCGTCGGCCGAGAGATCGGCGGTGCCCTTGAAGACCATGTGTTCGAGGAAGTGACTCGCGCCCCACAGGTCGTCGCTTTCGTCGCGTGCGCCGGTGCGGACGAAGAAGCCAATGCTCGTGGAGAGGGCGCCGTCGGTCACCTCGGCGATGATCTCGAGGCCGTTGTCGAGGCGTTCACGCAGAAACCGCATCCCGCACCTCCAGGGGTTCCCGGCCGAGTGACACGACCGACAGATCGCGGACGGGATGCGCCTCCAGCCACTCCTCGATCGACCGCACGGTGAGACGATCGTAGCGGTCCAGTTCCTCGGCGAGCGTGCGGACCTTGCCGAGGTGATACCATTGCCGGGCGATGGCACCCGCCCGCGCGGCGCTCGATTCCTGCTGCATCACCAGCCCGCTCTTGGCACGCGCCTTCACGCGTTCCAGTTCGGCTTCCTGGATCGTGCCCGGCAGACGGCGGATCTCGGCGAGGATCACATCGAGTGTTTCCTGCGCCCGCGCCGCCGTCGTGCCCGAGTAACAGAGGGCCATCGCGAAATCGCGGTGGGTCTGGTAGCCCGCGGAGACGCTGTAGCAGAGCCCGCGACGCTCGCGCACCTCGGAAAAAAGCCGCGAACTGGAGCCGCCGCCGAGCACCGCGAGCGCGGCCGTCGCCTCGTAGGAATCGTCCGCGTGGTAGGGGGGGGCGGACCAGGCCACCGCGATGTGGGTCTGCTGCGAGTCGTGGAGAACGTGCTTCACCCGCGGCCCGCGGGGGCCAGCCGTGACGGCCGCCGCAGATCCCGTGTTCCAGTCGCCGAAAAGCCGCTCGATCCGCGGCACGAAGTCGTTCCAGTCGATCCGGCCCGCGATGGCGATGATCGTGCCACGCGGCCGCACGTGGGCGGAGGCAAAGCCGCGCACGTCCTGCACGGAGAGCCGTTCGACGTCTGCCGATAGCCCTTCCGAAGGCATGCCCCACGGCGTGGGGTAATGAATCTCGCGAAGTGCCAGGATCGCGCGATGGGCCGGGTCATCCTCGGTGCCCGCGAGATTTTGGAGCACCATCTGCCGGGCGTTTTCCAGTTCCTCTTCCGCGAGGAGCGGCCGCCGGAGGATGTCGGCATAAATCGGCAGGGCGTCGGCCAGTTGCCTGGCGACCATGGCCCCCGAAAAGCTGGAGTGGCTCATCGAGACGGCCTGGGCCCACTGCACCCCGGCGCCCTCCAGATCCTCGACGATCTGCCGGCTGCTGCGGCTGCCGGCCCCGCGGAGCATCATCTCGCCCGAAAGCGTGGCCAGTCCGCAGCGACCCGGTCCGTCGTGGATGGCGCCGGCCGGGGAATGAAATGCCACGGCCACCGATTCAAGGCCGGGCAGTTCCTCACCGAGCAGCACGATGCCGTTGTCGAGCGTCGTCGAAAAAAGGGTCTGCTTCACAGGCACCAGGTCTGCTGCGGGATCATGACAACGCGGCCACGGCCGCACGGGCAGCGCCCGCGGCGACCGATACCGCATCGGCAGCGGCAGGGCATACGTCCACCGTGCTGCCATCCACCACTTTGTACACGGTTCGCACGCGACGGAAACCCAGCCGTTGATAGAGCCGAACGGCACGGCAATTGTCGGCCGTCACTTCCAGCGACGCCACCCGCAGCCCATGCTGATGAAAGCCCTGGATGGCCTGCTCGATCAGGCACGAGCCGAGCCCGAGGCCGCGGTGCCCGGGTACCACGCCGATGTTTTGGATCAGACCGCAGCCCCCCGGAGCGGCCACGCCCTGGATCGTGCCGCACCATTGCAGGTCTTCGGGCGACCGGCCGCAGGCAATGAGCCAGGTGGCATGGGGCAGAAATCCGGGCTTATTGCGGATTTCCCGCATCAGCCGCCGGCAGCCCTCGAAGCTGGCCAGGCAGGGGAAGACCTGGGCGTCGATCTCGTCGCGAAACGACCGGAACTTGGCGCGGGCATGAACATCGACCAGCGCCTCGTTCCAAGGCACGAACCGATAGCCGGGCCGCAGTCGCGGCGGCTGCCGCTCCACCGACAGATTCGCATCCATCCGAAACCGCTTGAAGTAGGTCGATTCCACGGCTTCTCTCCGGGGCGTCTGAGATTCTTCAGAACTTAAGAATACGCTCCGTTTTGGTCAACGCGCCGGTCATCGCCAACGGCCAGGAAATCAGGCCAGAAACATTCGGATTGCGCCGGCCGGCAGCACCGCATGCCGGGCCGTCGGGGTTGCCGGACGGACCGGCGGCGAGTATGTTTTTGGTGGTTCAAAAAATGTTTTTTGGCACTTCAAAAACCTTTTTGTGCGGTTCGGCCGCGGCGTTTGCGCTGCTTCTCTCCTTGGAGGGGCGGGCGGATCAGCCGGCAGCCACGGTCGTCGCCACCACGACTGTGGTCGCCGACCTCGTGCGGCAGGTGGGGGGTGAGCGGGTAGCCGTCGACTGCCTGATGGGGCCCGGCATCGACCCGCATTCCTACCGGGCCACTCCCCGTGATGCCGATCGGCTCGCCAAGGCAAAGCTCGTCATCGCCTCGGGGCTGCACCTGGAAGGCAAGCTGTCCGAACTGCTCTCCCGCCTGGGGCGACGCGTGCCCGTGACGGCCGTGGCCGACACGCTGCCCCGCGACCAGCTGCTGCCCGTGGCCGACAACCTGCACGATCCGCATGTCTGGTTCGACGCCCGCCTCTGGAGCTTGTGCGTGCCCGCGGTCGTCGAGGCACTGGCGAAGCTCGATCCCGGCGGCCGCGAGCACTATGAGACGCGGGGGGCTGACTACGC
Organism: Pirellulales bacterium; assembly: GCA_044236455.1. Classification (GTDB taxonomy): domain Bacteria; phylum Planctomycetota; class Planctomycetia; order Pirellulales; family UBA1268; genus CAMCQY01. Next base: position 1,605 of record JBIIGJ010000149.1, on the reverse strand, counting down.
TCGTCGCCTCGAATCACTCGATGGCAGGATGCGTGACCGCCTCGCGACGATTCCAAAACAGCGTCGGGTGCTGGTCACCGCCCACGATGCCTTTCGCTATTTCGGCAGGGCCTACGACGTCGAGGTCGTGGGCGTGCAGGGCACGAGCACGGAGAGCGAGGCCGGCCTCGCCGACATCAATCGGCTCGTCGAGACGATCGTCTCACGTGGCATTCCGGCCGTGTTCGTCGAGACGAGCGTGTCGGATCGCAATGTCACGGCACTCCGCGAGGGCGCGCAGGCACGCGGCCACGCCGTCACGCTTGGCGGCCGGCTCTACTCCGATGCCCTGGGCGGACCGGGAAGCGGTTGCGAAACCCTGGAAGCGATGCTGACGGCCAACGTGGAGACGATCCATGCCGGCCTCTCCGGAGGTCGCTGACGTGAAGCGACCGCCACTGCTGGAATTCCACGACGTCACGGTCGCCTACGGTCGCCGGCCGGTGCTCTGGAACATCGATCTCACGATCGACGAGCCCTGCCTGTTCGGCATCATCGGGCCCAACGGCGCGGGAAAGAGCTCGCTCCTGAAAGCAGCGCTTGGTCTGGTGCCGCTGGCCGGCGGCACGGTCAGCTTTTTCGGGAGGCCGTTCGCCGAGGTCCGTGGCCGCGTCGGCTATGTGCCGCAGCGGGAAACCGTCGACTGGGATTTTCCGGTCAGCGTCAGCGATGTCGTGCTGATGGGCACCTACGCCAGGCTCGGGTGGTTTCGCCGGCCGGGGCCACGGGAGCGGGAACTCGCCCGTGAGAGCCTCGCGCGGGTGGGCCTTGCCGACGTCGCCGGCAGGCAGATCGGAAAGCTCTCGGGCGGCCAGCAGCAGCGGGTGTTTCTCGCGCGGGCACTGGCCCAGCAGGCGGATGTCTACGTGCTCGACGAGCCGATGGCCGGCGTCGATGCCCGTTCGCAGGAACTGATCTTCGGCGTGCTCTCGGAACTCCGCGACGCCGGCTGTCTCGTCGTGGTCGTGCATCACGATCTGCGGACCGCAGCCACCTGGTTCGACCGGGTGGCGCTCGTCGACATGCGACTGGTGGCCACCGGTCCGACCAGCAGCGTGCTCACGCCTGATAACCTGGAACGCACCTACGCCGGCCGGCACGATCTGTTCGACGAGTTGGGACGCGCGGTCGAGGAACGGGGGCGGACGGCATGACAGGCTTGGAAGCCATGGGCGGCATCGATCCGCTGCTCGCGGTCTCCTACAACACGCTGGTGGTGGCCAGTGGCGTGGCGGCCGTGGGCTTCGCGGCGGGCGTCGTCGGCTGCTTCGGCGTGCTCCGCAAGCGGGCGCTCGTGGGGGATGCCGCGGCGCATGCCACGCTCGTGGGCGTGGCGCTGGCGTTTCTGGCCACCGGTCGCCGCGACCTGCCGGTGCTGCTCGCCGGCGGATTCATCTCGGGCCTCGCGGCCCTGGGCGTGCTCGTGCTCCTGCGACGCTGCAGCCGAACGCGTGACGACGCCGCCACGGCAATCGTGCTCAGCGTGTCGTTCGGCCTCGGCATCACCCTCGTCTCCGGCATCACCGCCCGCGGCATTCCAGGCGGCGCGGGGCTCGAGCAGTTTCT
>JBIIGJ010000019.1:0-39509 GCA_044236455.1 Pirellulales bacterium | reverse complement strand
TCGGTCTGGACCAGATGGCGGTGGCCGCCAGCGGACTCCTGCCCACCCGGCTCGCCGACCGCAGCGAGCTTCAGGCCGTCGTGCAGCAGGCGCTCGGCACGCTCAACGAGCGGCAACGGATGGCCGTGCTCTTGGCGAAGTTTGAACAGTGTTCCTACGAGGAGATCGCGGCGGCCATGGACCTGACCGTGCCGGCCGTGAAGTCACTCCTGTTTCGCGCGAGGGATCAACTCCGCGAAGCGATCGCTCCTTATATGCAGGGGGACCAGCCATGACGCAGCCTGGACAGGGTTCGTCAGGGTCGTTGTCGCGGCTGCCGCCGCCGAAGGTCAGCGATGCAAACGCCACCGATCCCTCGCTGGCCCTCGCCGATGTCTGGGAATTGCTCGATGCGCTGCCTGCCGCTGAGCCGTCGATCGACATGATGTCCAGCACCCTCGAGATGGCGGCCGTGCCGGCGGGAAGCGCCGTGGCGGCCACGGGCGGCACGACTTCCCGCATAGGCAGCGGAACCGTGACGGGCAACGGAGCCACGATCATTCGCGGCGTGAAGCAGCCGCCCGCCCGCCGGTGGCTTGTCGGTGCGGCCCTCGTGGGCGCGTCATTCCTCATCGGCATCGTCGCGGGCCGGGCCACGGCGCCTGATCCTGATCTCGGCATCCTCGCCAACCTGCCGATCGCACAGCACGTCGACCTGCTCCGCGAGGCGGGATCGGTGGCCTTTCTGGAGGAGGTCGCCAAACGCGACTATCCGCCGCCGCGCCGTCCGCCACGGGCGCAGTCGCAGGCCGGCGTGCGGGCCGATGCCCAGGAATTCGATGCCGCCATCGAGGCGCTGCGGACACTCGACCCGGACGGCTTCAGTCGCGAGTCGCTGGCTGCCCGCCGGGAGCAGGTGCTCAAGCTGTCTGACCAGGCGAGGCGACAGCTCGAGCAGTCGGTGGAATCCTATCAACGGCTCTCCGCGGCCGACCGTCGCGAACTCGCCGCGCTCGGCCGGGCGCTGGCTGATCCCAGCCACGAATCGCTCCTGCAAGCCGCCCGGCTCTGGCACATGTGGATCCAGTTCCGCGATCCGGCTGACCGTCGCGACGTGATCGAACTGGGCACGGCCGATCGCCTTGAATGGCTCGATCGTTTGACGCGGCTCGACGGCCGCAACGAAGGACGGATGGAGCCTTGGGACAACGGTAGACCGCCATTCGAACGAGACTGGGAGAACCGCCGCCGGCCTCCGCCCGATTTCAGACGGGACGACCATCCCCGCCCGCCCGGTCCACCGAGGCCGCGCGGGCAGGGGTTTGGACCCGGACCAGGTCCGGGTCCGGGGCCCGGACCGGGAAGAGGGCCAGGGCCGGACGCGGATCGGGATGGTCCATCTCCAGGCGGCCGGCCGTTCAATGGCCCGGGGCCGCAGCCTCCCGAAGAAACTGCAGCACCGCCGCGTTGAACACGCCCGGTGTTTCCAGTGGCGTCATGTGGCCGGCATGGGGCACGATCAGCAGCCTCGCCTCTGGGATGATCTCCTCGGCGCGGATGAGGCATTCAGGCGGCGTGATCTGGTCTTCCGCGCCCACCACCAGGAGCGTGGGCACGCAGCATTCCCGCATCGGCTCGGTCATGTCGGGCCGCGCGGCGAGCGCCGAGAGTGCCGCCACGATCGTGCTCACCGGCTGCGCCAGAATCATGCCGTGGAGCAGGGCCTCGATCTCATGGCGGCGCGGCATGGCGTCGGCCTCCGTCACCTTCGCCAGCATACGGGGAACCATCGCCGCGGCCACGATCTCCGTGCCGAGCCGTTGCACCTTGTCGGCGAGGTCGGCCCGCGCGGCCCGCGCTTCCGGCGTGTCGGCCTCCAGTTTTGTGTCGACGAGCACGAGCGCATGCACCCGCGCGGGATGGCGGATCGCCATCTGCTGGGCCACATAGCCGCCCATCGAACAGCCGCAGACGGTCGCCGGCTCATCCACCTCAAGCGAATTGAGAACGGCCACGGCATCGTCGGCCAGTTGCTCGATGCTCGCGGGCCCACCGGCCGAGCGGCTCTCGCCGAAGCCGCGTTGGTCGGGGATGATCAGCCGGACGTGTTCGGCCAGTGGCTCCTGTGCCGCCCACATCCGGTGGTCGAGCGGAAAGGCGTGCAGGAAGAGCAGGGGGCGGCCGCGGCCGTGGGTGTGCACGGCGAGTCGAACGTCGGGCAGCGCGAGATGGTGGGTGTGCATGGGGTCATGATAGCCGTCACGTTGGCCGGGCGCTGACGCTCCGGGCTTGTCTGGGCGCAGAGAAGCCCCCGGACTTCCGTCCGGGGCTTCTTGTCAAAGACAAGTCAGCCCCGGCGGGTCGCCACCCCACGCCCAACCTTACTTGCCCTGGAAGCGGGCGAGATTCTTGCGGATCGTGCGGTTGTGCGGCTCCTGCCGCAGCGCGAGCGTTTGCGTCCGCACTGCCGCCGCCTTGTTACCTGTCGCCGCCTGGCAGTGGGCCAGCGTATCGAGGTAGCTCGAACTGTCGAAACTCTTCACGAGCGACAGCTTGGAATAGCGGATGGCCTTCTGGAGGTCGCCCTCGGTGTTGGCCACGAGCCAGGCATACTCGTTGTAGCCGTTGGTGTCGTCAGGCACGGCCTGGATCTCGTTGTCGATCTGCTCCAGTGCCCGCCTGATCCGTGCGACCGCGTCGGCCTTCTGCGCCGGCGTATTGTCGGGCAGCGCGTAGAGGCCGATGAGGGCGTCGACGTCCTTGGCGTACGCCCGCAACGATGCTTCGATCGCTTTTCGGCGGGCGTCGGCATCGCCGCGAAGGGCGGCCGCACAGGACTCGAAGTAGTGCATCCGCGAACGGATCGACCGCGGGTCGCGGCCGATCTGTTGCAGCATCGGCTCACCGCCGCCGTCGCCCTTGCCGCCCCCCTTGCCCTTGCGTCCCTCCAGCAGTCGTCGCAGGCAGGCGGCGGCCTCGTCCTCCCGCTCCTGGTCGTGCAGGAACTCCGAGAACATGGTCGCGGCGAGCGCAAATTGCGCCAGCGGTGTCCGCGCATCGTCGACGAGGAGCGTGTATTCACGGGCGGCCCAGTCGGCCGCCCCCCACTTGGTCAGCAGGATCGCCGTCTGCAGCCGGTCGACGAACTCGGCGTTCGTGCCGGCGGGCTTCGCAAAGGCGGCCGTGGCGAGGGCGTCGGCCTGGGCGTCACGGTGGCGGGCTTTCTCGGCCACCGCCGCGGCGTAGCCCACCAGCGGATCGTCGCGGATCAGTTCGGGACGATCCGCCACGAGCAGGTCGACCGCCTCCGGCAGGCCACGCTCGACCAGCCAGATCAGCGTGGCGGCCACTTCTTCCCCCGCGGTGGCCGCATCTTTGTGCGGATCGAAGGAGGCCTGCAGCAGCCGCCGCGACTCAGCCAAGGCGTCGTCGCGTTTGCCGGCCGCGAGGAGCATCTGGACCCGGCACCGCTCGAAGATGCGCAGCGTGGTTTCGCCGATGCCGCCCACGGCGCCCGCGTCGCCCGCCGGCCCGGCCGCTCCAGGTTCCTCGGGCACGGTACCCGCGAGTTGGGCAAGCGCTTCGCCCGCGTCGGCCAGGCCCTGATCTCGCGCGGCGGCCGCATCGCCGGCCGAAAACGTGACCAGCGACCGCAGGAATGCCGCCGCCGGCCGCGTGCTACCGCCGAGCCCCGCGGAGATGCGGGCCCGCATGCCGTTCCAGGTCGGGTCGTTTGGCTGCCATTCGCGGGCGAGCAGGGCGGCCGCCACGCGGGATCCCAGCGGCGCACGATCGAGCCGCACGATCCTGGCGAGGGCCTCGATGCCGCCGTCGTCATCCACCCGTAGCAGCCTGTGCATCACCTGCACCCGTTCGGCGAGCCCCTTCCGCTTGAACTTGTCGAGCAACTTGGCGACCTCGGGCGGATCGCGTTCGGTGTCGAGGGGAATCGTGTCGACGAGCCAGCGTGCCCGCAGGGCGATCTCCAGATCGGCACTCACTTCCGCGGCGGCCAGCAGCGGATCGACGGCAGCCGCCCCCAGGGCATTGAGCTTCGTCGCGGCGGCTTCGCGCTCGGCATAGTCCTCGGCGCCAAGGCTCTCGACGAGCGCGTCGATCTCGTCGGCCGAGGGCTGCCCCGCGGCGTGGATTGCAGACGGGGCGAAGAGGAGGGCCGCAGCAACGAGACCCGCGACCGACCAACGTGGGAGTGAGTCGAACTTCCTCATGCATGCCAGCCTACGACGGCCGGGGAGGGCGGTGCAAATGCCGGGCCGGTACATGAATACAATCCCGTCGCTTCCGCTCAGGGCTTTTATGGAACGGGACAATCCCGTCGCTTCCGCTCAGGGCTTTTATGGAACGGGGCGTGGCGCGAGGAGGGAGGGCGGGCCGCATACCGAAGCGAGCGGAGCGTATCCGGTCCGCCCGGCCGGCGTCACTCGGGCTCGATGCCGAGGTCGCGGATCGTCACGAGCGACTCAAGCGGGATGCCGCGGGCTGCAAACGCGTCCTTCGCACCGGCCAGTCGGTCGATCACCGTGACCACCCGCTCGACGACGAGGCCAAACTCATGCACCCGGTCGATCGCCAGAAGCGACGACCCACCCGTCGTGGTCACGTCCTCCACGATCACCACGCGCTGGCCCGGCTCCACCGGCCCCTCCACGTACTTCTTCGTACCGTGGTCCTTCGGCTCCTTGCGGACCATGAATCCCTTGAGCGGCAGCCCTTCGACGCCCGCCATCGTGATCACGGCGCTCGTGATCGGATCGGCGCCGATCGACATGCCCCCCACCGCCGCCGGCAGGGTCCCAAGCGAACGCAGGCGTTCGAGAATCGCCCGGCCCACGAGCATGGCGCCGTGGGCGTCGAGCACCACCTGCTTGGCGTCGAGATAGAAGCTCGCTTCGCGGCCGGAGGCGAGCCGGAAGGTGCCCCGTTTGAGGGCCTTGGCCTCGACCAGGCCGATGAGTTCGCGGATGACCGGCGAGGCGATCGAGGCTGTCTGTGAGGGAGTGTTCATAGAGGAGCACTATATAACAGCAGGCCGACTTTTTGACTCCCCGTTCTGCGGTCTTAGAATTCGGCTGTCTCCTTGTCGGTCCAGCTTGTCGGTCCAACCCCCCCGAGGCCAGCGATGCGTCACCGCCGGGCGGTTTTTCCGATCCAACGTCGCGGCCTCCGCTACGGCTCATGCCGCGGGCTGGTCTGCGTCGGCTTGCTCGTGGCGCTAGCGGCCCTCCTACCCGCCCGGCAGGCCGGTGCCACGGAGGTTGCTGCGGTGACGGTCAGGCTGCCGATCACCGGCACCCGCGACACCCAGGTGGAGGCGGCCATCCTGCGGCAGCTCGACCGGCTCAAGCGCGGCAACGAACGCGGCGTGCTGGTGCTGCGGTTCGATCCGCCCGAGGACAACGGCGGCGGCAGTGATTTCGGCAGAGCGCTGGAGCTGGCGAGGTTTCTCTGCGACGGCCGGCTCGCGGGCGTCAAAACGGTGGCGTTTCTTCCCGCCGGCGCCACCGGGCATGCCGTGCTCGTGGCGCTGGCCTGCGAGGAGATCGTGATGGCGGCCGATGCCGTGCTGGGGCCGGCCAATGCCGACGAGCCGGAGGTCGACGACGCGATGCGGGCAGCCTATCTGCAGATCGCGTCGCGGCGGCGAACGGTGCCGCCCGCGGTGGCGGTCGCGCTCGTCGATCCGGCAGCCACCGTGGCTCGCGTCTCCACCGATGACGGGGATCAGTTCGTTGCCGCCGGGGAGGTGGAGGCGGTGCGGCAGAAGTCCGCGGTGCTCGACGTCGAGGAACTCAGGCCCGTGCCGCTGGCACTCACCGGCCGGCGGGCCCGCGAACTGGGCTTTGTGCGGCTGCTGGCGCGAACGCCGGCCGAACTGGCGCGGGGGCTGGGCGTCGAGGAACGGGTGCTCGCCATCGATCCCTCGCTGGAGGGCGGCTGGAAAGCGGCGCAGGTCGTGCTCTCCGGGCCCATCACCGGCGATACCGTGGCGCGGGCGCGGCAGCAGATCGAACGGGCCGTCGCTGACGGCGTCACTTTCCTCTGCCTGCGGGTTGACTCGGCCGGCGGCTCTCCCGAGCAGAGCCTCGTGCTGGCCAACCGGCTGGCCGCTTTCGATCCCGCCCGGGTGCGGACCGTGGCCTACGTGCCGAGACAGGCCCGCGGCGACGCGGCGCTGGTGGCACTGGCCTGCGACGAACTGGTGATGCATCCCGACGCCGTGCTCGGAGGCGAGGGAGATGCCGCCATCAGCGGCAGACAGGCCGCTGCCGTGGCGGCCTCGTGGCGCGAGGGCGTGGCGAAAACACGCGAGCGTTCCTGGTCGTTGCCCATCGCCCTGGTCGTACCGGCGATCGACGTGGAGCAGGCGACTCAGCAAGGAACTGGCCGCGTCGAATACTTTTCCCCGGAGGAACTGGCGGCGCGGGACGACCGCGCGTCGTGGAACGTCGGGGCGAAGGTGGGCACCGGGCCGATCCAGCTCACCGGCCGGTCGGCCGAATCACTCGGGCTCGTGACCCATGTGGTGGACAACTTCGCCGGCCTCGTGCAGGCCTACGGGCTCACCGGCGACATCGCCCTCTCCGAGCCGGGCTGGGCGGATCGGCTGCTCGACGCGCTGGCCAGCCCCGGCCTGGCCTGGCTGCTCCTCCTGATCGGCGGCGTCGGACTCTACATCGAACTGCACACGCCGGGCTTCGGCCTCGGCGGCTTCGTGTCGATGGTGGCGTTCATCGTCTACTTCTGGAGCCAATACCTGCACGGCACGAGCGGCTGGCTGGAGGTGATGCTGTTTCTCGCCGGGCTCTTCTGCCTCGCGGCCGAGATCTTCGTGCTGCCGGGGTTCGGCGTGCTCGGGCTGGGCGGCGGCGTACTGCTGATCGCGTCGCTCGTGCTGGCCAGTCAGTCGTTCGTGTTGCCGGCCAACGATTACCAGATCCGGCAGCTGCAGTGGTCGCTGCTGGGGATCCTGGGCGCCGCGGTGGGCGTGTCGCTCCTGGGCGTGCTCCTGCGGCGGTGGCTGCCCTCCACGCCGGTGCTGCGGAACGTGCTGCTCGAACCGCCGCCGGCGGACGACGTGATCGACGAGAACAGGCTTGAGGAATTGGTCGGCCTCGAGGGCACGACGACCACGAGGCTGGCGCCCGCGGGGAAGGCGAGGATCCACGGCCGGCTGCAGGAGGTGACCAGCGACGGGCCGCTGGTCGAGCCGGGCATGCCGATCCGCGTAGTCGAGGTCCGCGGTGGTCGCGTGCTCGTGAAACCGCTGTTGGGATCGAGTGCGCCGGCATGAACACGCTGCTGTGGGTCGTCGCACTGCTCGTGCTGGGTCTGGGCGTGATGGTCCTCGAAGTGTTCGTGCCGTCGGGCGGCATCCTCGGCTTCGTGAGCATCGCGGCACTGGTCGCCGCCGTCGCGACGGCGTTTCTGGAGCAGGGGCCAACGGCCGGCATCGCCAGCCTGGCGGTGGTCGTGCTCGCGGTGCCGGCGGTTTTGTCGCTGGCGTTTCGCTGGTTTCCCGACACGCCGCTGGGGCGGCGGGTGTTGCCCCCCGCGCCCGAGGCCGCGGACGTGCTGCCCGATCAGGAGCGGCGGCGGCGCGTGCGGGATCTGGTCGGGCACGCGGGGCGGACCATGAGCGATCTGCTGCCCTGGGGCAGCGTGGAGATTGATGGCGAAACCATCCCTGCGATGAGCGAGGGCGGACCGATCGAGACGGGCATCGCCGTCGAGGCGGTGGGCGTGCAGGGCACGGCCCTCGTCGTCCGGGTCGTGGAGCCGCAGGCGGCGGCACCGGTGGAATCGGCACGACCGGAAAAACGGGCCACGGACGGCGGCCCCGCCCTCTCCCCGACGCTCGAAGAGTTCGAGTTCGACGGGCTCGATCCGCCGGCGGCTTGACCGGCGCCCTCCCCGAAACAACGCTACAGGGAGCTTTCCTCTCCCCCGGAGCACGCCAATGCTGCCCCTGATCCTGATCGGCCTGGGAATCTTCGCCTTCCTGATGATCTTCGCGCTGCTCGCGCGGTATCTGCGGCTCTGGCTGCAGTCGTATGCGTCGAGCGCGGGAATCGGCCTCTTCGACCTGGTCGCGATGAGCTTCAAGAAGGTCAGCCCGACGGTGATCGTGCGGAGCAAGATCATGGCGGTGCAGGCAGGGCTCGGGGACGCCAGCGGCATCACCAAGCAGGCGCTCGAGGCCCACTATCTCGCCGGCGGCCGGGTGCCGCTGGTCGTGCAGGCGCTGATTGCCGCCAACAAGGCGAAGATCAAGGAACTCGACTGGAAGCTCGCCACCGCCATCGACCTCGCGGGCCGCGACGTCCGCGAGGCGGTGCAGACGAGCGTCTATCCCAAGGTGATCGACTGCCCCGGGAAGAACAGCGGGCGTGAAACGCTCGACGCCGTCGCCAAGAACGGCGTGCAGTTGAAAGTGAGGGCCCGCGTGACGGTCCGCACCAACCTGAACCAGCTTATCGGTGGTGCGATGGAGGAAACGATCATCGCGCGGGTCGGCGAGGGCATCGTGTCGGCGATCGGTGCAGCGGAACGGCACACCGACGTGCTCGAGAACCCCGACATGATCTCGAAGACCGTGCTCGCGCGGCGACTCGATTCCAACACCGCGTTCGAGATCGTCTCGATCGACATCGCCGACATCGACGTCGGCTCGAATATCGGCGCCCGGCTGCAGGCCGACCAGGCCGAGGCCGACACCCGCGTGGCACGAGCCAACGCCGAGGGCCGCCGGGCGATGGCCGTCGCGAAGGAGCAGGAGATGATCGCCAGCATCGAGGAGAGCCGGGCGGCGCTCGTCGAGGCGGAGTCGGCCGTGCCCAAGGCGGTCGCGGCGTCGCTCACCTCCGGCCAGCTCGGCATCTTCGATTACTACAAACTGCGGAACCTCCAGGCCGACACCGACATGCGGCGGACGATCGCCACCGGCACGACGCCCGGCACCGCCTCGGTGCAATGATGCAGCTTCCCCTCGCCACCTGCGTGCTGCTGGCCGCCGGGTTCGACTGGCTCGAGGCGCTGCTGCCGTTTTTCTTCGTGGCGTTCTGGATCGTGTCGCAGGTGTTCTCGGTGTTTCGCCGGCTGCAGGGGGGGCGATTGCCGGAGAACGGTCGAAAGCCGCCGCCGCTGCCGCGGTTGGATCCGGCCCGTGAGTTGCGACGGGCACCGCAGCCCGAGGCTGGAGACGCCGCGGATTCGCGGACGGACCTCGAGAGGCAGATCGCCGAGTTCCTCCGCGAGGTAACCGGCGAGAAGAAGCCAAAGCCCACGGTCAAGAAGAGCGAGCCGGTGGTGGCCGCGCGGCCGCAGCCGCCGCGTGTGGCACCAGGACAGCGTGCGCAGAAGAAAACACCTGTCACCGTGCGGGAGACCGCGGCCCCGACCGCGGACGTCGCCGCACGGGAACGGACGGACAACACCGCGTCGGTATCACGGCATGTGCAAGACGCCTTCTCGCACGAGCTGACCCATCTGCGAGGAGAACTCGTGCACGATGCACCGAAGGCCGGTGTCGTGCCGCCGCCGGCAGCAGCGCGGCAGGTGGACGAGTTGGTGCAACTGCTTCGCAATCCGGCCACGATCCGGCAGGCGATCCTGCTCCGCGAGGTGCTCGACCGTCCGGTGGACCGTTGGTGAAAGCGGGACGCGCGCAGCTGAACGCGTGATGTTGCAACACGTCGAAAGAAGCCCCGGACGCAAGTCCGCGGACATCGTGGGGGAGTGCGAACGGTTGCCATGCACCCATGCTGGCGCTGGCACAGCTATCACGGATCGGTGTCGCCGGCGCAGTCTTCCTGAACCGCCCCGCCCCTGGCAAAATGCCCCAAAGGTGGGGTGTCTGAGGGGGCGGGAGAGGCCGATTTCACGGGCTCCGCGCGCGGGAAAAATCGCGGCTTGAGCCTCGGCCCCGGGTGGTCTACAAGACCCTCCGAGGGTTCGCTTCGGTGCGGCCCCTTGCAGCGCGTAGACGAGGTGCCCAAGCCTCGTCTACGCGCCTGTTTTTCATGGATGAAAAACGTGAAACTATCGGCGGTCACAGCCACGATGTGTGAAGGATCGCGACCCGTCGATCGCGGCGGTGTGTCGCGCGTCGTCGGCATCCGTCGCGTGTTCATCCGTCCCACGCTCATCTGCCTCCTGTCGCTTGCCTGCGCCGCGGTCTCGGCCGCTGCCGACGAGCAGGCCAGCCCCTTTCCCGCCACCGTGCGGGTCACGGCCGACCACACCTACCTCCGCGCCGGTCCGGGAGACGACTTCTATCCCACCGAGCGGCTCGTGGCCGGGACCGCGGTCGAGGTGTGGGCTGTCGATCCGTCGGGCTATGTCGCCGTGCGGCCCGTGGAGGGGAGCTTCAGCTGGTTGCGGGCCTGTGATGTCGATGCGGTCGTCGCCGTGGGCGGGGATGCCGCGACGGCACCGGCCGCCGGACGCGGCATCGGCGTCATCGTCACCGACGGCGCGGTATCGCGGGTGGGATCGCAGATCAACGACCTGCGGCATGTCGCGCAGCTCAGTCTGGAGGCGGGCGAACGCGTGCAGGTGATCGAGGAGGTGCGTGTCAGCGCAGGCCGCCATACGGGTCTGTGGGTGCGGATCGAACCGCCGGCGGGTGAATTCCGCTGGGCGTGGCTGGCCGATCTGGAGACGCCTCCGGGAGTCGTGCCGCCCGCGGCAGCCGTCGCAGCGTCGGCGGCCGCCACGGAGAACAACACTGCGTCGATCAGTGAGGCCGTGGCCGCGATCAAGGATGCGAGCGTCGCCGTCGCGCAGGCCGTGACCGATGCCGGCACGCCGGCCGACGCCTCCCGTGTGGGGCCCGCGACCGGGTTGCCCGCCGCTCCGCCCCAGCCGCTGGGATTCATGCCCTCGGCCCGACGGCTCTTTGCCGGTTGGCTGCCGATGGGCACGAGCGTCTTCGATCCCGCCACGCCGATCACGCCCGTCGCCGTGAGTGCCGGCGGCGGCGCGGTGTCCGGTGACGAATTGGCAGACATCGATCTCCAACTGTCACTGGCCGTGACCGGCCCGGCCGAGTCGTGGAATCTTGCGCCGGTGCGCGAGAGGTTGCGGCAGGTGGCGGCGCGTTCGGCGTCGGACATCGACCGAACGCGGGTCGAGGCAATCGATGCGCGGATCTCGCGATTCGAGGCGATCCAGGGGCGGCATCGCTCGCTGGCCGCCGCGCCGGCGGCCACCGCCGATCCCTCCCTGCAGCTCGGCGGCATGTGGTCGAGCCTCTCGGCGATCGGCACTCGGCCCATCCGGCCAGGCGTGCTTCCGGGCGGTGGATCGGCCGATGGCCAGACCGCCTGGACGCCGCCCGACATGACCGAGACCAGCGGCCGGCTGGCCACCGTTGTTTCGCGTCGGCCCGACGCGCCGCGGTGGGCTGTCGTGGATCAGAGCAACAACGTGATCGCGTTCATCACGCCGCAGGCAGGCGTGAATCTGGCGCCGCTGGTCGGACAAGACGTGGCTGTCCGTGGCGCCCGCGGCTACATGCCAGAATACAAACGCCCCTACGTGGTGGCGTCGGAGGCGCGGGTGCGGATGGCGGCCGCGCCTGAAGCGTCACCCGACCGGGCGACGCGGTAACAACGGTCTACTTTCGCTGGATCTGGTCGAGTTCGTCGGCCGGGAGCCAGCGGGCCGCGAGGTCCGTCTGCACACGATCGGCGGCGGCCATGTCGGCCGCGTTGAGCCGGACGCCCTGTGGCCTCCCGCCAGCGTTGGGCTGCCCGGCCCGCCGCGCAATCGTCGCCAGCGTCTGCCGGTCCGCGGCATCGGTCTGCTGCAGCCGGCCGGCCAGCAGGGCGACGCCCTCGGGATTGCTGCGCGCGGAGTCGGAGAGCGTTGCCATGAAGAGACAGATCTCGTGGAGGTTCGACGCAGCGGACCGCACGATAAGCGGCTGCAGCGTACGGGTGACGATCTCGAGCCCGACGCCATCCATGTCGAGGAAGGTGTCGATCTGCACCGTCTGGCGTTCACGGCCGTCGACTGCCGGCATGGCCGGCCCGTGCCGCACCAGGAGGACGCAACTGCCGGTGAGGTTTTTGGGTGACAACGGGCCGGTGTAGGCTCCCCGCCCGTGGAACACGAGCAGGCCGCTGCGTCCCTGCCGTTCCTGATGCACCAGCCGCAGCACGCCGACGGTGCCGTAGCCATCGCTGAGTCTCCATTGCCGCGGGCCCATCGGATCGAGCGCCAGCCGGCTGATGCCGAGCACCCGCCATATGTCGACGATGGCCTCCGGTTTGGAGAGCGCAAAATCGAGCAGGTCCGTGTCGCAGGCCACGGTCTCGACCGGCAGCCGCCGATAGAGCGTCGCGGACCGCAGGCAGGGCTCGATCGCCTTGCGCTGCGGCTCCGGAATGCGATTCAAGGGGAGCGCTTCAATGGCCCGGCGCCGCGATTCGCGGCTCGACGAGCCGGAATCGACCCGTGCCGTCGGCCCGCCCGCCACGTCGGCCGTGGCCGGGCGTGTGAGCGCCCCTGCCAATGCCACGACACCTGCAGCCAACACGATCCACGACCGCGCAATCGTCATGCTGTCCCCCCTGTCGCGAACGCTTGCCGCACGCCCCTCAACCGGCGCTGGCCGGCGGTGCGGCCACGGTCGCCGCATGGAAGGAATTTCGGTCTGCGGGGACCTTTCGAACCAATCATTCCACCTGAAAATCCCGAGGGTTTACCCACCTTGCCAGGACTCGCCAGCTGCCAAAAAGAACCTGTTGGCCGGCCGCCGCAGGTTCGCTACGTTCCCCGACCCTGCCTGGAAGGAATCCGAGCCGATGCTGCGACGCCATTCTCCAACTGACGCCATGGACCCCACGGACCCGACCGAGCCGTCGGATCCGAGCGCCACCGAGGCCGCCGACGGCGCGGCTGTCGGCGTGAGCGGTGCGCACGCAACCACGAGCCTGCTGGGACGGGCCCTGGTGACATGGACGCGGCTGTGCCTGCGGGTGCCGATGGCCGTCGTGCTCGGGGCTGTGATCTCGGCGGTCGTGGCGGGTGCCTGGACGGCGCAGTCGCTCGGTTACAAGGTCAGCCGTGTCGATCTGCTCGACCCCAAGAGCGACTACAACAAGCTCTGGATCGACTACATCCAGGAGTTCGGCGAGGACGACGACGCGGTGGTCGTCGTGGAGGGGCCGACGCGCGACCGCGTCGTCAAGGTGCTGGAGGAACTGTCGCGGGAGGTGGCGCGGGACGGCGACCGCTTCCGCTCGGTGCTCCACGAGGTCGACCTGTCGAAGATCCGGGCGAAGGGGTTGCACTATCTCTCGCCCGCGGATCTCGCGGCGATCGACCAGTTCATCGAGCGGACCGAGCCAATCCTCGCGGGCGGCTGGATGCACCTGAAGGTGGCGTCGATGGTCGGCGGACTCGCCGGGCAGATGGTCGCCGGCGCGGCGCAGGCTGCCGATCGGGGCGAGACCGCGACGGGCATGCAGGAGCCTCCGCTGGCCTCCCTCGAACGATACAGCGAAAGCCTGCTGGCGGGCCTCGAGGCCCGCCGCCGCGCGGCCGATGGCGGACCGGGCGGCTACGTCTCGCCCTGGCCGCGGATGCCCGAGTCGCTCTCCACCCTCCGCGATCTCTCCAGCCAGCATCTCCTTGCCAAGGAGGGACGCCTGGGCTTCGTGCTGCTGCGGCTGGCGAAGTCGAAGGACGGCTTTGCCGGCGCGTCGGCGGCCACCGACGAACTCCGCCGGCTCATCAAGGTCGTCGGCGGTCGCCACGCCGACGTGACGATCGGCCTCACCGGCCTGCCGGTGATGGAAGACGACGAGATGCGGACGAGCCAGCAGTCGATGATCTGGGCCAGCGGACTGTCGCTTATGGCCGTGATCGTGGTGATCATCGCCGGCTTCGGCGGCGTGCGGCACGCCCTCATGGCCAATGGCGTGCTCGTCATCGGCATGGCCTGGGCCTTCGCCTGGGCCACGGCCAGCGTGGGCCACCTGAACATCCTCAGCGTGACGTTCACCGTCACCATGATCGGCGTCGGCATCGACTACGGCACCTACTACATCGGCCGGTATCTCGAGATGCGACGGCGCGGGCTCTCCTGCGAAGAGTCCCTGCTCGATGCCAGCGCCTGCGTCGGCCCCGGCATCCTCACCGGCGCGATCACGACGGCGGTGGCCTTCTTCTGCGCCGCCCTGACGAGCTTTGTGGGCGTGGCGGAACTGGGCATGATCGCCGGTGGCGGCATCCTGCTCTGCTGTGCGGCGGAATTGCTGGTGCTGCCGGCGGTGGTGGCGCTGGTCGACCGCAGTCCGCTCGGCCGCAGGATCCCCACGCCCGTGCCGGTGCACGAGTGGCTGGCGCCGATCGCGCGTCATCCGCGGTTCGTGGCGCTGGCCGCGATGGCCGCGACCATGGCCGTCGCCTCCGGCTTCCACGAACTCGACTACGACCACAACCTGCTCAACATGCAGGCCGAGGGCCTCGAAAGCGTGGCTGTTGAAAAGAAACTGCTCGCCGAATGCGACCAGAGCGTGTGGTATGCCCTCTCGATCGCCGACTCCCGGGAGGAACTGCTGGCCCGCAAGGAGCAGCTCACGAAGCTCGCGACCGTGGAACGCGTTGACGAGATCGCCTCGCTCTTGCCGGTGGACGAGGAGCTGAAACGGCCGCTCATCGAGCGGATCCGGGGCCGCTTGGCGGCGCTGCCGGAGCGGCCGCCCGAGATCCCGATCGACCGCCTCGATGGTCTGGGCGAGACGCTGGCCTGGGCGCAGGGCGAGGCGGCGAAGCGGCCCGGCGGCCTGCGGACGGCCTGGCATCTCGAGCGGGCCCGAGAAACGCTGCGGCGCATGGGCCCCAACGAGTGCTTCCAGTCGCTGGCCGCCTTCCAGCAGCAGTCGGCCGGCGACCTGCTCACGCGGCTGCACGCGCTCTCCGCAGTCGCCGATCCCGATCCGCCCAAGCTCGACGACCTGCCCCCGAGCCTCGTCGACCGGTTCGTCGGCCAGAACGGCAAACACCTGCTCAAAATCTACGGCCGTGGCGACATCTGGAACTTCGCCTCGCTCGAGCGGTTTGTGAAAGAGGTCCGCAGCGTCGATCCCCGCGCCACCGGGAACCCGCTGCAGGCCTACGAAGCCTCGCTGGAAATGAAGCGAAGCTACGAACAGGCCGCTCTCTATTCGCTCGTGGTGATCCTCGCGGTGCTCTGGCTCGACTTCCGCAGCATCACCCACAGCCTGCTCGCCGCACTGCCCTTGGCGCTGGGCATGGCCCAGACGCTCGGTCTGATGGGGTTGGTGGGCATCGATCTGAACCCGGCCAACCTCATCGGCATCCCGCTGATTCTCGGCATAGCCGTCGACTATGGCGTGCACATCGTGCACGACAGCCTGGAGCGGCCGGGCCCCTATCGGATCAGCGCCTCGACAGCCAACTCGGTGCTCGTCGACGCGCTGACGACGATCCTCGGCTTTGGCGCCCTGATGGTGGCCAGCCACAAGGGGCTCGAGAGCCTGGGCCGTGTGCTCACACTCGGCGTGACGACCTGCACGCTCACGTCACTCATCTTCCTGCCGGCCGTGCTCGCCATGCTTGGGTCCGGCCGTGCGGCTGATGATGACACGGCGCATTCCGACGACGAGACGGCGGATGCCGATGACGAGAGCGCGACGTTGCCCTTCGAAGCGACCGACATTCGTCGAGCCGCGTAACCTTCCTTTCATTCCTTCCTTCCCCTTTTCCAGCACGGTGCCCTGATGACTACTGTCGGCTTCTCCTCCTTCCGGTTGGCCCTGCTGCTGGCCGTGTTCGTACCGATGACATCGGTGGCGCGGGCTCAAACCCGCGATCGCGTCGTCAACATTGCGATGGAGGATCAGTTCCGCAACCGGCGTGAGACCGGCCTGTTCCGCGGCGACGTGGTGGTGCTGGTCTATGCCGAACGAAAAGGCGCCGAGGCGGCGCTCGAACTGGGCCGCCGACTGCATGTGCTGTTTCACCCGACCGCCGACACCGCGCCGGCGAGCGAGTGGTCCCGCCAGCCAGTGACCGGACTGCCGGGGTGGCCGGCGAATGTCCGCGTGCCCGACGTGCACGTGGTTCCTGTGGCCTGCATGCCGGAGGTGCCCAAGCCGCTCCAGACCGTGGCCCGTTCGCGGATGCGGACCGATTCGCCGCACGTGCCGGTGTGGCTCGATTTCGAGGGCGTGATGGAGCAGATGTATGGCATCGTGCCGGGTGGGCCCAACGTGGTGGTCCTCGACACGGTCGGCAAGACCTCCAGCATGCAGAGCGGCCATCTGGACGAACTCGAGTTCAAGGAACTCACCGCATCGATCGACCAGATTCGCCTGCAGTCGCGGCCCGATCTCCGCACGGCCGCCGCGCCGGGAGCCATCCGCCGGTAGACAGCGCTCTTATCGGCACATTGACAACCAGTGTCGTCCGGTCAAGATGGCCTGCCCCTGTCGCGGCGGCTGCCCTTCCGCCGCTTCCCCAAAGCCCCTTTGACCTGCGATGACACCCGATCACAACGGTATCGACGCGAGCGGGCAGCCGGTCGCGAATCCGCGGCCAAGCGACTATGAGCTGACCCTGCTGAAACCGCTGGCGCGTCAGTTTCCAAACATCGATGCGGCGCTGGCGGAGATCACGAGGCTGTCGGCGATCCTCACGCTTCCCATGGGCACGGTGCATGTCATCAGCGACGTGCATGGCGAGGACAGGAAGCTCCGCCACATCATCAACAACGCCTCGGGAACGCTGCGGCCGGTGGCAGAGCGGCTGTTTCGCCAGCGTATGAACGCTGATGAGTTCCAGGAATTCCTGACACTCATCTTCTATCCTGCAGAGGTGACGGGACAGCTCTCGACGGCGCTCGCCGATCGCGGGCAGGTACGCGACTTCGCACTCCGCATGCTGCGGCCGTTGCTCGAACTCGTCCGTGTTCTGGCGTCCCGCTACAGCCTCCGACGGGTTCAGCGGGTGCTCCCTCCTGAATATGCCTCCCTCTACGCCGAGCTGTTGCAGGCACCAACGGCTGAAAGGGGCGATGTTTTCGTCGCCGCGATCGTCGACCGACTGCTCGCCTGTGACCGCGTGCTGCACTTCGTGCACCTGACCTGCAGGTTGATTCGAAATCTCGCCGTCTACGAGTTGATCATTGCCGGCGACTGCTGGGACCGGGGCCCGCGCGGCGACCGCGTCGTCGACTACCTGCGGAGCCAGCCCAACGTCTCGTTCGTGTGGGGCAACCACGACGTCGCCTGGCTGGGGGCCTGCCTCGGCCACGAACCGCTGATCTGCCACGTGCTGCGGATCTCCCTCCGCTACCGCCGGATCGCGCAGCTCGACGAGGGCTACAGCATCCCCACGACGCCCCTGGAACACCTCGCCCAGACCGCCTACGCCGACGATCCATGCGACGACTTCCAGCCGCAGACGACCGGCCTGCGGCCGAACGATCTGGTGGCCAAAATGCACAAGGCCGCCGCGATCATGCAGTTCAAACTGGAGGGCGGGCTACTGGCCCGGCATCCCGAGTGGGGGATGGACGATCGCCGGCTGCTCCACCGGATCGACTTCGCTCGGGGCACGGTGTCGTGCGGGGACAGCACGTACCCGCTTCGCGACAGCCGCTTCCCCACCATCGACCCCGCTGATCCCTACCGGCTCACGCCTGCGGAAGCCGACTGCCTGGCGCGGCTGCGGCACTCGTTCCTGGCAAGCCAGAAACTCTGGACCCACATGCGCTACCTCGTCCGCCACGGGGCGATGTATCTGCGGCGGAACGAGCACCTGATCTTCCACGGCTGCGTGCCCTGTGACGAGCGGGGGGAATTCCTGCCGATGCCGGTCGACGGCCGCTGGCTTCGCGGCCGGCCGCTCTACGACGAACTCCAACGGGTGGTCTCGCGGGCGCTGGAGGACCGGCAGCCAGCGCACCTGGATGTGCTCTGGTACCTCTGGAGCGGTCCGCGGTCGCCGTTGTTCGGCAAGGATCGCATCACGACATTCGAACGCTGCTTCATCGCCGACAAGGCCGCGCATCATGAGACGAAAAACCCCTACTTTTCGCTGCTGCACGAGTCGTGGTTCTGCGAGAAGGTGTTGGCGGAATTCGGCGTCGACCCAGCCGGCGGACTGATCGTCAACGGCCATGTGCCGGTCAGGATCGAGGAGGGTGAATCACCGCTCAAACGCAGCGGCAAGGCGATCACGATCGACGGTGCGTTCTCGGAAGCCTACGGCGACCACGGCTACACGCTGGTTCAGGAGGCCGATCACACGCTGCTGGCCTTGCACCATCATTTCGAATCGATCGAGGCTGCGGTCCGCCAGGGCGTCGACATCATCCCCAGCGTTACCGTGATTCGCGAACACACCGGCAGCCGTCGCCTCGCCGACACCGACCGGGGCGCAGACTGCCGCCATGAGATCGGGATGCTCGAGCGATTGGTCGAACTCTATCGCAACAACGACCTCATGCAGAGCGACTTCGAACGATAGACCGGTCCATGACCCATGCCGCAGGCAGTGGGCGTGAGCGTGCAGAAGGTGCCACGACGCCAGGAGTGTCACGAAGGCCGCTACCGCATCCGCTCTTTCAGCCGGCGGCTGGCCTGAGTGAGCGTGTCACGCTCCGCGGATGTGAGGCTCGCCTCGCCGGACCGGCTGATCTTTTCGAGGATGCGGTCGACGGCGTCCTGCATGGCCTCGTCGTCAGGATCGCGGGGCCGCGACGGCCCATCGTTATCGTCGTCGTCGGGCGGACGCACCACCCGCATCCCCCGCCGGAATCCCCGCAGTTGGGTCTGGAGCCGATCCTGCAGGTCGCCCAGTCCAGAGAGACTCCAGCCCCGCCACGCATAGCAGAGCCCAAAGAGTGCGCCGGCGATGTGGGCCACATGGGCCACCTGGCCACCGCCATTGGCCGCTCCCTGCACGTCCATCACCAGGTAGAGCAGGCCGAGCGCCCACACCGGCACCGGCAGCACGAACCAGAGGAGCACGGTCTGTCGCGGGAAATACCAGATGAACACCGCGAACACCGCCATGATCGCGCCGCTGGCGCCCATCAGGTGATAGTTCGCCACCGATCCACCCCGGTCGGGAAAGAGCTGCACGCTCACCAGCCAGGCCAGTCCGGCCAGCACGATGGCGGTGAAGTAGAAGCGGAAGAATTCGCCCCGCCCCATGATCTCCTCGACCTCACGGCCGAAGAACCAGAGCATCAGCATGTTGCCGATCAGGTGCCAGGGATCGAGCGGGGCGTGGACGAAGCCATACGTCACCAGTTCCCAGGCCTTCAGCAGGTGCTGCGGCAGGTCGCCCTGGAGCGACAGGAATTCGCTGATTCTGAAGTCGCCCGCGGCCACGAGGTTGGCCACCCAGACGGCGATGTTGACGACCATGATCGTCATCACGGCCGTCCAGTCCGCCATGAACGGCTGGCTTGAGTCACGGGAATAGCCGCGATCGGAGAATCCCATGGAAGCTCGCCTGGTTGGGAAAGGGGGCGGGAGGATCCCCTGAATCGTAGCAGCCGTTTCGGTGGCCCTGCCAGAATGGCTTTTTTTCTTTTTTTCGCGGTGTGATACAGTTCGCGGCGCGGGAACGCCGGGTTCCCGGCACGGCAACAGGCACACGTCGATCGACGACGGGAGAAAAGGGGACTTGAACATGGCCACGAACGGCGAGTTGGGCAGAAAACTGCGGATGGGAATCGTGGGGGGCGGGCAGGGCTCGTTCATCGGCCGTGTGCACGTGACGGCCGCCGTCCTCGACAACCGGGCGGCGCTCGTGGCAGGCGCGCTCTCGAGCGACGCCGAACGTGCGAAGGCCAGCGCCGCCGATTACGACATCGACCTCTCCCGCGCCTACAGCTCCTACCAGGAGATGTTCGACCGCGAGCGGGCCCTGCCCGCCGACAAGCGGATCGACTTCGTCTCGATCGCCACGCCCAACCACATGCACTTTCCGGTGGCGAAGGCCGCAGTCGAGGCCGGCTTCCACGTCATCTGCGACAAGCCGCTCACGCTCACGCTGAAAGAAGCTGAGGATCTGGCGGCCATCGTCAAGAAGTCGAACGTCGTCTTCGCCGTCACCCACAACTACACCGGCTATCCGCTCGTGCGGCAGGCCCGTGAGATGGCCCTCTCCGGCGAACTGGGGGAGATTCAGGCGATCCGCGCGGAATACATCCAGGGCTGGCTGCGGACCCGGCTCGAGAGCGAGGGGCAGAAGCAGGCGGCCTGGCGGACCGATCCCACGAAGAGCGGCGCCGCCGGCTGCTTCGGCGACATCGGCACCCACGCCTACAACCTCGGCCGGTCCATGACGGGCCTGCTCCCCGAGAAGATCAGCGCGAATCTCAAGATCTTCGTTCCCTCGCGGCCGCTCGACGACTACGGCCATGCCGTCATCCGCTACGAGAACGGGGCACTGGGCACCGTGACGGCTTCGCAGATCAGCCACGGCCGCGAGAACGACCTCCGCATCCAGATCGACGGCACGAAGGCGAGCCTCGAATGGCACCAGGAAAACCCCAACCAGCTCTTCGTCCGCAGAAACGGCCAGCCGCACGCGGTCTACACCCGCGACCCCAACGCCCCGTTCACGCTGCCTCTGGCGAAGGCCTCCTGCCGGCTGCCCTCGGGCCATCCGGAGGCGTTTTTCGAGGCGTTTGCCAACGTCTACCGCGCCGCCTTCGACGCGATGGAACTGGCGGGCACCGGCAAGTCGTTCGAGCGGGTGAACACCGTCTATCCCAATATCTGCGACGGCGTGGAGGGGATGTATTTCATCGAGCAGTCGGTGGCGTCGAGCCAAGCGGACGGCGCCTGGCTGCCGCTCAAGCATCCGCTGGCTCGGCGGTAGGCTCGACGCATCCGGAGGCATTTTCATGGCCAAACTCGACACCGGCTATTTCGTGTTTGACATCGAGAGCGTGGCCGACGGGGCGCTCGTGTCGCGGCTGAAGTACCAGGAGGAGAAGCTTTCTCCAGCCAAGGCGATCGCGAAATACCGGGAGGAGCTGCTCGAGGAGAACGGCAAGGACTTCATCCCCTACACCTACCAGCTGCCGGTGTCGCTGGTGATCGCAAAGGTGGCCAGGGACTTCAGCCTGCTCGATCTGGTGGCCCTCGACGAGGCCGAGGCCCGGCCGCACGAAATCGTGCGGCTCTTCTGGGAGGGGTGGCGCAAGTACAACCGGCCGACGCTCGTGACCTTCAACGGCCGGGGCTTCGACCTGCCGTTGCTCGAACTCTGCGCGTTTCGCTACGGCGTGCCGATTCCAGACTGGTTTGCGGAGGATGCGCGGAGTTTCGACCAGCCCCGTTACCGCTACAACATGGCGGCCCACCTCGACCTGCACGAGTGGCTCACTAACAACGGCGCCTCGCGTTTCAACGGCGGGCTCTCGCTGGCGGCGAACCTGATCGGCAAGCCGGGCAAAATGGAAGTTGCCGGCCACATGGTGCAGGACCTCTGGGACGCCGGCAAGGCGGCGGAGATCCACGATTACTGCCGCGGCGACGTGCTCGACACCTATTTCATCTTCCTGCGGTCGCGGGTGTTGGCGGGGGACATCGACCTGAAGAAGGAACACTCTCTCATCGACTCGGCCCGAGAATGGATCGAGGGCAACGCCGACAAGTTTCCAGGACTCAAGAGGTATCTGGCGGCGTGGGGTGACTGGAAGAGCCCGTGGGCGTGAGAACGCACGGCGGCCCGGTGTCCCCGGACTTCCGTCCGGGGCTTCTTGTCGCGGGTAGCGCGACCGATTGAGTGAATGTGTCGCTGGAATAAAAGCCCCCGGCGGAAGCCGGGGAACTCCGGGCACGCAGCGGATACCGCCTCGGGCTTCCTTACGGCTTTGCGGCTGCGGCGGGCTCCTCCGCGGCCGGTTCCTGCTCTGCTGCCGGCTCCGTGGCCTGTTCGGCGGCCGCCGGTTCTGCCGCGGTTTCCGGTGGGGCAAGCGCCGCCACCACCGCCTTGGCCGCCGCGCGGCCCTCGCCGTCGAGTTTGCCCTTCGGGGCCCGCACTTCGACGGTGTACATCCGGCCGCCGATCACCACGGCGTAGCTGGCCCGGTCGATCGTTTCCTTGATGCCGTCGACCTTGATCGTCGCCGGAGCGGCCCACGTGGCACCAAAGTGGGGCCCCAACCGCACGGCGGCCGGCTTTTTGAGCAGCGTGCTCTTGCCATTCTTCGAGTAGGTCTCGGCGAGGCTCGCCGCGATCGCAGCGACGAAATCCTTCTGCGTATCGCCGTCGACCTCGGCCATCCCGTCGGGAGCATCGGCCGCCGTCACGACGATCGACGGATAGGTCTTCTTCCGGCTCGGGGTGTATTTGACGAGATAGTCCTTCGACTGACCGCCACGGATCCAGCCGGTGGGAGAGCAGGCCTCGATCCTCCCCTCGTCGACCTCGATCGCGGTGTCGAAATCGACGCCCTCCAGCACGGCGCCGTCGCCCTCGTCCGCCGCGCCTGCCTCGGCGACGGCGGTGCCAGCCGCCGGCTTTGCCTTCTTGGCCGGCGCCTTCGTGCATCCGGCCGCCGGCAGCAGCGCCGTCAGCAGCAGGCAGCAGCCTGCCGGCAGCAGCACCGCCTTGAACCTATTCGTCGCATCGACCATCGCGGAGATCATGAACACCGCCCGTACTCTTCCTCGGTGAACCCGTTACTCGGTGATCGCTTCCTTCACGAGCTGGATGAAGTGGTTCGTCCTGGACGATGCCATCAGGTCGGCCGCCTTCTTCTCGGCTGCCTTCTTGTCGGAGTATTCAAACATCGCCAGCCGCTTCATGCCCTGATTGTAGACGCCCCAATAAGCCTTCATCCGCGATACCTTGGCGGTCTTCTTGCGGCTGGGTTTCTTGGCCGCCTTGGTGGGGTCCTTGGCGACCTTTTCCTTCTTCGCCTTGGGGGTCTTCGCCGCTTTTTCCTCGGGCGACTTTTTGGGCGTCTTCTTCGTCTTCTCGCGGGCCTCGGCCGCGTCGTTCTGGGCCCTGAGCTCCTTGCGATTCACCACTTTTCGCGCCATAACGCCTTGCCGTCCTTCACATAAAGAGAGACCGGATCACCTGCCGGAACCAGGGGGAGCCGCCGGGGCGGTCCGCAGGCCCGACAGTATAGCGTCCGCGGAGCAGGTCGCACGGGCCCGCGCAGCCCTTGGCCCACGTATACTGTCTATCCGCATGACCACCCTCCTTGCCAACTCGGAGTCCGCCGGACCGCTCGCGGCCTACCGCGGCCTCGACGACGCCCTGCTCGGCGAGCGGATCGAGGCCGTCCGTCGGCGGATGGGCCCGCGGCTGGTGATTCTGGGCCACCACTACCAGCAGGATGGCGTGATCGCCCATGCCGACCTCCAGGGCGACAGCTACCAGCTCTCCAAGTCGGCCGCCGAGCGGGAACAGTGCGAGGCGATCGCCTTCTGCGGCGTGCACTTCATGGCCGAGACCGCCGACATCCTCGTCAACCGGCCCGAGCGAGTCGCCGCGCGGGGCGGCCGCCGCGTGACGGTCGTCCTGCCCGACCTGGCCGCCGGCTGTTCGATGGCCGACATGGCCGCCATCGAACAGGTCGAGGATGCCTGGGCCGACCTCGGCAGCGTGATCGACACCTCCGACATCACGCCAGTGACCTATATCAACTCCGCGGCCAGCCTCAAAGCCTTCTGCGGCCGGCATGGCGGCATCGTCTGCACGTCGAGCAACGCCCGGGCCGTGCTCGACTGGGCGTTCGCGAAGACGAAACGCGTGCTCTTCTTTCCCGACCAGCACCTCGGGCGGAACACCGCGAGGAAGATGGGCATCCCGCTCGACGAGATGTGCGTCTGGAATCCGCACGAGCCCAGACTCGGTGGCAACGATGCCCGGCAGCTCGAGAAGAGCCGCGTGATCCTCTGGCAGGGGCACTGCAGCGTGCACGCGATGTTCCGGCCGGAGCATGTCGATGCCATGCGGGCGAACCTGCCGGGCGTGAAGGTGCTCGTCCACCCCGAGTGCTCGATGGAGGTGGTCGACAAGGCCGACCTCGCCGGCTCGACGAGCTACATCATCAAGCAGGTGGAGGCGGCGCCGCCGGGCACGACGTGGGCGATCGGCACGGAAATGCATCTGGTCAAGCGGCTGGAGCAGCAGCACCCGGAGCAGACGATCCGCTTTCTCTCGCCGGTGGTCTGCATGTGCGCGACGATGTATCGCATCGATCTGGCGCACCTCTGCTGGAGCCTCGAACACCTGGAGGCGGGCACACCGGTGAACGTGATCCGGGTCGATGATGAGACGGCGAAGTGGGCCGTGACGGCGCTCGAGCGCATGCTGGCCGTGAGCTAGCTTCACGAAAAACATCGCATCGTGCGATTTTTTCTTGGCAAACGCAGTGTGCTGGTGCGTACCCGGCCCTCCGGGCCTGGCGCGGTTGATGACAAAAAGCCCCGGACGGGAGTCCGGGGACACCGAGTCGATGACCGATCCCGGCTCGTCATGGCATGCCGTTTCCCGACGGCGGTGTGTGTGCTCGAATGTGTCCCCATGATCCCCTCGCATTTCCTCTCCTTCGCCAATCGCCGCTACGGCGGTTCGCTCGCGAGGATTCGTCGCGAGGCGGCGGCGCTCGATCGTTTCCGGTCGATTCAGGCCGTGGACGACCTCGGGCTCGGGACCGACTACTGGCGGGTGCACGCCGACACGGTGCGGCGGCACCGCCGTGGCTTCGGGCTGTGGACGTGGAAGCCGTATGTCGTCCGCCGGTCGCTCGAGGCTTTGCCAGAGGGCGATGTGCTCGTCTACAGCGATGCCGGCTGCTCACTCAATCCCGAGGGTCGGAGCAGGCTGGAGGAGTATGTCGCGTTGGTCGCCGAGGATCGGGCGGGAGTGTTGGCGTTTTCGCTCGACGGGAAGGTGGGCGAGTGGACCAAACGCGCGGCCCTCGCGGCGTTCGACGTCGATACGCCGAGCATGCGACAGCGGCAGATGGTGATGGCCACCTGTTTCGTGATGCGGGTCGGGCCGGCCACGCTCGACCTCGTGCGGGAGTGGGAGGACCGCATGGCTGACGTGCGGATCGTCGACGACTCGCCGTCGTTGCAGGGGGAGTATCCGGAGTTTCGGGCCCACCGTCACGATCAAAGCATCTTCACGCTGCTCGCGCATGCCCGCGGCCTGCAGCGGATCCCAGACGAGACCTACTGGGAAAACGCCTGGGACGAATCGCGGCGATTTCCGATCCATGCCCGGCGCTGGCGGCACCGTCTGCCCTGGAGCCAGGCCTGGATGCGCCGCGGCCTCTGGCCTCGCTGGTAGGGCGGTC
The DNA here is from genome assembly GCA_044236455.1 of Pirellulales bacterium. Lineage (GTDB taxonomy): Bacteria > Planctomycetota > Planctomycetia > Pirellulales > UBA1268 > CAMCQY01. The sequence continues at coordinate 14,188 of JBIIGJ010000019.1, read as the reverse complement.
AGAGGCCGGCCCGGCCGTTCACCCGACCGCCGACTCGAGCTCGCCGTGGAGCGAGACCAGCCGGCGGTAGCGTTTTTCCATCTCGTGGTAGACGGCCGTTGCCGCAGGCCGCGGCGTGAACCGGGTCGGTGTGCCGCTGGCATGGGCCGCGAGGAATGCCGCCCAGTCCGGGGCCCGGCCGGCGATTGCAAGGCGGCGATACTTCGCCATCAGTGCCGCCCCCCAGGCCGTTCCCTCCGCCGCGCCGTCGAGGATCGACACCGGCGTGTTGAAGGCGTCAGCGAGGATCTGGCCGACGGCTGGCGTCTTCGTGACACCACCGGAGAGCACGATCTCCGTCCGCGGAAAGCCCTGCTTGTCGAGCTCGTCGCTGCCCATCTTGAGGTTGAAGATGGTCGCCAGGAGCATCGCCTTGGCGGCGTTGCCCGGCGTGGCGCTCGAGTCGTTCAAGCCCATCACGCAGGCGGTGCCGCCCCGCGACACGCCCAGGCCAGGCTCGTCGTCCATGAAGGGCAGGGCGAGCAGGCCGCCGCAGTCGTCGGGGGCGGCGAGCAGCTGCGGCATCACGGCCGCGAAGGCGTCGCCACGGCCGCCGCCGTTCACCTTGCCGAACATCTCGACCACCGTGTTCATCGCCGTGGTGCCGTTCCGCAGCCAGACCATGTTGATCGGCTTGCCATCGGGCGCACAGAAATGGTCGACCGCGCGGGAGATGCCCTGGAAGGCCCGGTCGCCGACCGCGTTGGCGACGACGCTGGTCCCGAAGCTCATCGACACCATGCCCGCCGCGCCGATGAGCGATCCGGCCAGCGCCGCCGGCTGGTCTCCCTCGGCGGGAGCCACCGGGATGCCGGCCGGCAGGCCGAGCAGCGTGGCGCCGTGGCCATCGAGCGTGCCGGCGTCCTGGCCGGCACGTTTCACATGCGGCAGGAGCTCGCGGAGCGGCCGCAGATGTTTGCCATGTGGCGTGGCGGCCACCACCGCGTCGAAGTCGGCGAGCAGTGCCGCGTCGTAGTCGAGTGTGGTCTGGTCAATCGGAAACATCCCGGCCGCGTCGCCGATGCCGAGGTTCCACTGACCCGTGAGCCGGAAGGCGATCCAGCCGGCGGGGGTGGTGATGTGGGCCACCTTGGCGGCCTTGTCGGACTGGTTGCGGATCGTCCAGAGCCAGCGGGCGCTCGTGATTCGCTTCGGCATCTTCACGCCGAGCTTCTCGGTGAGTTCGTGTCCCTCGGCCTCGTTGCGGCTGTCGCACCAGAGCCGCGCAGGGCCGATCGCGCGGCCGAGTTCGTCGGCCAGCACCTCGCCGTGCATCTGGCCCGAGATGCCGATCGCCTGCACGTCCATCTCGATCTGAGAGGCGGCAAGCTTCTTTCGTAGCTCGGCCATGGCCGTGGCCAACGCCAGTTCCCAATCGGCAGGCTGCTGTTCATAGCACTCCGCGGCCAGACCGGGCACCATCGCATAGGAGCCCTCGCCGTGGCCGAGGATTTTCAGCGATTCATCCGTGAAGATCACCGACAGACCCTGTGTGCCGGCATCGATGCCGAGATAGCCCTGGATGTTCATGCTGTTGCCCCTTGGTTTCCTTGTTGTGGAGGCCTCAATCGTCGCTTCCCACAGCCCAAAACGCCAGCCACCCACGCGGTCGCTCGGCATCTCGAATGCCCCGGCAGGATTTTCTGGCGAAACCTTCGTGGCACCTTGGACGTTGAAGAAGTGACGGGCCTTTCCGACGGTCGTTTGGAACGAGGCCCGCCTTCGAGGAGCACACCATCATGTCCCAGTTCATGCAGGACCATATCGACGCCATGCTGCGGCAGGTTCCCGCCGGCCGGCGGGGTTTTTTGCAGACGTTGCTGCTCGCCGGAGCCGGCATCGGCGCCGCGATGCTGCCCGGATCCGAGGTGCTCGCGCAGAACGCCGGTGGCGGCGGCAAAGGGAAGGGCGGCAAGGGCAAGGGTGGCGGCGGCGGGAATGGCAACGGCGGTGGCGGCGGCAAAGGCAAGGGCGGCGGCGGTGGTGGCGGCGGGAAGGGCAAAGGTGGCGGCGGTGGTGGCGCCGGGAAGGGCAAGGGGGGCGGCGGTGGTGGAACTGCCGCCGGGGCTGCCGGCAAAAACGGCGCGTGCAAGGGCGGCGACCCTTCCGCAGCAACCTGACGGCGGCCCGGCATGAAACTGTTGCGCAACCCCGCGGTGCTGCTCGTGCCGAACAGCGACGGCTATTTGGCCTACGAGTTTGATACCGGGCGTCTCCATCGGCTCAATCCCCTGGCGGCGCTGGTCGTGGAACTCGCCGACGGCAGCCGCACGTCGGATGCGATCATCCAGGAGGTCGCGCCCCTGACCGACGAGGCCGGCACGGCCGCCTGCGGACGGTGGATCGAAGAGGCCTCACGGCAGGGCCTGTTGGTGGACGCCGATGCGACTGGCCATCGGGCGGAACCCGCCGCGGCCGAATTGCGAGCGGCCGCGACCCGGCTCCGCGATAACGACCAAGTGCTGGCGGCGTTTCTTTGCCAGAACCGGGTCGTGGAACTCGCCCCCGACGATCCGCAGGACTGGTATCGACTCGGCGAACTGGCCCACATCATCGGTCGTCGGGCCGACGCCCGAATGGCCTACGAAACCTATCTGCAGGCATGCCCCGATGATGCGGAGGTGGAGCATCTCCTCGTCGCCCTCCGCGACGAAACACCCCCGCAACGGGCGTCGGATGCCTGCATCGAGCGGATCTACGGCTATTTCGCCTCGTTCTACGATCGCAACATGTGCGTCGAACTCGACTATCGGGCGCCCGAGTTGCTCTCCGCCGCGCTGGCGGATGCAACGGGCGGCCGCCGCGACGTGGTGGCCCTCGACGCCGGCTGCGGCACGGGTCTCTTCGGCAAGCAACTGCGGCGCAGCGCCCGGCGGCTCGTGGGAGTCGATCTGTCGGCGGACATGATCGCGCTGGCGCGGGAGCGTGGTATTTACGATGACCTGGCCAGGTGCGAATTGACCGCATGGTTCGGCCGTGAGCCGATGGAGGCGTTTGACGTCATCGCCGTCTGCGACACGCTCATCTACTTCGGAGACCTGCGGCAGGTGCTCCTCCCGGCGGTGCGTCATCTTGCAGGAGGTGGCGTTCTGGCCTTCACCGTGGAGAAGGGCGAGGCCGATCCGTGCAGTCTGACCGACTCGGGGCGGTTCACCCACCATCGCAACCACCTGCTGGCCGTGGCCAGCGAGGCGGGGTGCGATGTCGTGAGCCTCGCGGAGCACCCGCTCCGTTATGAGTACGGCAATCCGGTGGCAGGGTGGGTGGCCGTCCTGCGGCGATCGTCCTGACGCCGGCCATAACGGGCTGCGGCCGGGAGCTGAAGCCCAGGCTACGCATCCCACCGCAGGCTCGGCGACACGCCGTGGCCCCGCGTGCCGCAGAAGTTCACCTCGATGCCCAAGGCCCGCGCGGCGGCCGCCTTCACGAGCGCGGCTTTGTCGGCACCGGCGGCGTCTTTCGCGTACGCCACCTGGATATGGTTGGCCTTGTGCCGGGCCATCATCTGGTCCCGCGAGACGCCGTAGGTCACCGCGTGCATGATCGGCCACTGCTTCGTCGTCGACTCGAGGCGACGTCTGGTCTCCTCTTCCGGCAGCGTCACGACCTGCGCCCGTCCAATGTCCATACAGAGCTTTTCCCGCCCCTGCACGTTGTCGACCCAGATCCGGCTCCAGACGATTTCGCCCGGTTTGCTCACGCCGGCCAGCGTGCTGCCGCCGAGCCGGAAATACATCGGCGGCTGCCGGTGGCCATGCGCTCCCTGCCAGCCGCCGGTGAAGTGCGCGGGCGGCGCGCCGCCTGAGATCTCGAACACCCAGACCCACTGGTCGGTGGTCCGCGACTGGTCCCAGTCGCCCCAGCGGATGTCGTGAAGCGTGTTTTCGACCGGCTCGCCGATCGCCTCGTGCACACGCTGCGTAAGCAGGCCATCAAGCCCGGCGCACTCGTCCACCTCGTTGAAGTGCACGAGCGGCCGTCCTTGAAAGAGGGGCTTCGACGAGCCGGCGGCGGTGACGGGGGGCCGCTTCGAGTCGTTGAGCATTCCCTCCACCAGATCGCTGGCCGGCAGGAGATCCTTGAGACCCTGCTGGTATTGGATACCGATACAGTCGCAGCCGAAGCGGTCGGCGATGCGGACCGCGGCCACATACATCTTGCACTGCTCGAGCACCTGGGCCCGGGTCAGGTCGGCGGTCTCGCTCTTGCCGAAGTGAAACTGCATCCCCGCCTTCTCGATCCAGCGGAAGACCTCCTTGGCCTCGGCATCGGTCACCTGCGTGGTCTCGTAGTAGAGCGCACTTTGGCTGAGCCGCTCCTTGAAGACGCCCGTGGCGTGGAGCAGGTGGTCGGGGATGATGGCATTGAACATCCCCATGCAGCCCTCGTCGAACACGCCCATGAGTGCCTTGCGATGGCGGAGATCGGCCGCGATCGTCTCGGCCGTGCGGGCGAGCTGTTTCGGGATCGACACCTTCTCGAAGGGCACAACGTGGCTCGTGTCGTGGTGCACCGCGCGGTGGTCGAGCCAGGCCTGCAGGTGCCGCCGGAAGCTCGGGCTTGCAAAGTCGTCGGCCCAGAGCGTCGAGTAACGTACGCCCGCCTTCGTGAGCGAGCCGTTGAGGTTGAGCATGCCGACCAGGCCCGGCCACTGGCCCGACCAGTTGGCCACCGTGAGGATTGGACCGGAGTGGGTCGTGAGGCCCGGGAGCACGTGGTTGGAATACTGCCAGACCGCCTCGGCCACGACGAGCGGCACGTCGGGATCGATTGTTTCGAAGACATCGAGCCCCTCGCGGGCACTGGCGATGAACCCGTGGCCGCGGGCCTTTGACATCCCGTGGCCCCGCTCCAACTTCCAGCCGGCGGCGGCAAAGGCCTTGATGAGATCCGCCTCCATCGCCTGCTGCGCCGGCCAGCAGACCCGGTTGGCCTCCTCGCGGAGATCGCCACTGGCGACGAGCACCGCCCGCCGTTTGCCGGCGGCTGGTTTGGGCGACGAGGAGCGGGAAGGCGTGGCCATGGTCGAATCCCTCTCTGAATGGCGGAGGAGTCCCGGGAAAAACGGTCAGAGCCTGGCCGGGGATCACAAATGGAACCGGACCGAGCTCCGGAACTATACTCGGAAGCCCGCCCGGCAGATTGTGCCGAAATGCGATCGGACTGTTGCCTTTTTGGTCTGTTGGTGTGGCGGCTGTTTCGGCTCTTTTTTGACTCTTGTTTGACTCTTGTGTGGAGACCCATCGATGCGACGATTCGTGCACTTCGCCAGGTGTGGCTTGGGAATCGCACTGTGCTGGGGAGCACCCAGCCTTGGCCTCTTGTTTAGCCTTTTGGCCTCTGCCGGGGCCGCTGATCCGGCGCCCGCTGCGGCGCCGGCCGCCGCAGCCGAGCCGGCTGCCAACCTCCCCGCCTTCACGCGCTGGGTGATCGCGGCCGATTATGCCCGTGACGGCGCGACGCTCGTCACGGCAGGCGGCGAGAGTCTGCTCTACAGGCCGGGCGACGTCGTCATCTGGAAGGCAGATGGTTCGCGGGCTGGCGATCTTGCCGGCCACCCTACCGCGGTCTGGGCGGTGAAGGTCTCGAAAGACGGCAAGCTCGCGGCGACGGCCGGGTACGACGGCCTGGTCAAGCTCTGGGACCTGCCGACGCGGATGCTCAAGGCCGATCTCAAGAAACACAAGGGCTGGGTACGGTCACTCGATTTCTCGCCCGACGGCACCAAGCTGGCCACGGCCGGCGAGGATGGCACCGTCGTGCTCTGGAACACGGCCGACGGCAAGGAGATCAAGACGATCGCCGCCCACGCCGGGCCGGTCACGGCTGTCGCGTTCTCACCCGACGGTGCGACGATTGCGACCGGCGGTGGCGACAAGCTCGTCAAGCTCTGGGACGCGGCCACCGGCAACGAAAAGGGCAAGCTCGAAGGACACTCTGACGCTCTCTGGACGGTCACCTATTCCGCCGATGGCTCGAAGCTCGCCACGGCGGGCGCTGACCGCACGATCAAGCTCTGGAACACCTCCGACTCGAAGGAGCATGCCACGCTCTCGGGCCACAAGGATTGGGTGACCAGCGCCAGCTTCTCGCCCGACGGCACGCGGCTGGCCACCGGCAGCCTCGACGGCGCCGTGAAGCTCTGGGATGTGAACGCCAAGGGGGAGCAGGAAGGACCTGAGGCGGCGAAGTCGAGCGTGTGGTGCGTGACCTTCGCGCCCGATGGCAAGACGATGTTCGTGGGGACGCACGCCGGCGGCAAACTCGTGCCGACGCCGGCCGCCAAGCTCCTGCCGCCGCCACCCCCACCTCCCACACCGCCGCCTGCGCCTGCCCCCACTCCCTCGCCCGCCCCCGCTACGGCGGTCGCGCAGAAATCGACGAACCTTGTACCGACCGAGTTCAAGAGCATGGCCGGCGCTACGGCGGCGATCGCGGCCGACGGCACCGTCACCGTCACGGGCAACCTTGCCAAGGACACCTACACGCTCAAGGCCGTCATTCCGGTAGGAGTCGAGGCGAAGGCGATCAAGATCGAGGCGCTGCCCGATCCCAGTCTGCCCGGCCAGGGGCCCGGTCGATCGGGCGGCGGGAACTTCGTGCTGAGCAAATTCGCCGTGCTCTTCGGTGCCCCTGGATCGAACGAGACCCCGACGAAGCTGACGTTGGCCTCCGCCAAGGCCGATTACGAGCAACCCAACTACGTCGCTGCCGGTGCGATCGACGACAACCCCGAGACCGGCTGGGCGATCAGCGGCGGAACGGGCAAGGAACACGCCGCGACCTTTGGCATTGCCCCCGACGTGAAGCTGCCAGCCGGAGCGCCGCTGGCGATCACGATCGACCAGCAGTATGCCGACGGCACGCACGCGCTCGGTAAGTTTCGGATTTCCGTCCTGCAGGACGTGCCGCAGGCTGCGGCGGCGCCTGCTCCTGCCGCCGCACCGGCCGCGAAGCCGGAAGCAGAAAAGAAGTAACGCCCTCACCTTCGAAACCGGCGGTGCGAGCCGCTGAATGCATGGCAACCAAGAAAGGATTCTGCGGATGAGTTCACGGATGCGGGATAGAGCGGTCGGTGCCACGGGGATGGCAGTGGTGCTGTTGGCCGTGGCTGGCGGCGCGATGCTCGGCAGCAGGTGGGGATCGCCCGACCGGCTGCCGCGGGTGTCTGCCGTCACGTCGCAGTCGGACGAGTCGTTTGCCGTCTGCACGGTGCCGCTCGACGTCGGTGTCGAGGGGTTCTTCATGCTCGACTTCGAGACGGGCGACCTCTCCGGCGGCGTGCTCAATCCCAACACGTCGCAGTTCGCCGGGTCGTACAAACACAACGTGCTCAAGGATCTGGGCTTCAAGGCCGGGCAGGCGAAGAATCCGAAGTTCCTGCTCGTCTCGGGGGTGGCCGAACTGCGGCGGGGCAACACGACCTTCGCATCGTCGGTGCTCTACGTCACGGATTCGTCCACCGGCACCACCGTCGCCTATGGCATTCCCTGGAACGCGCAGCAGGCAGCGTTGGCGGCGCCGCTGGTGCCGCTTGACGTCGCCCGGCCGCGTGGCGGCGGGGCCAAAGCGAAATAGGAGCGGCTGTGGAAATCACTGTCATCGTCAATGGCCAGCCCCGCGGCGTGCCCGCGGGCTCGACCGCCGGCGAACTGGTTGCGGCGCTGGGTTTCGCGGGCCGGCCGCTCGCCGTCGAGGTCAACGAAGAGGTGGTGCCACGGGCACGGCTGGCAGACTGTAGACTCAAGGCTGGCGACCGCCTCGAACTCGTGACGCTCGTGGGCGGTGGCTGATCGGCTGCGTTCCCGACGTTGTCCCTCCCCTGCCGCGTTTCGACACCATGACCCAGCCAGCTCCCCTGCCATCCACCACCGCGTCCTCCGTCGCCACCGCCGATGAACCGCTGCGGGTTGGCGGCATGACACTGGCCAGCCGGCTCGTCGTCGGCACCGGCAAATACGCCAGCCACGCTGAGATGGCCGAATGCCTGGAGGCTTCCGGCACCGACTGTGTCACCGTGGCGGTGCGGCGGGAACGGCTCATCAACGCCGCCGGCGAGAACATCCTCGACCACATCGACTTGTCGCGGTATGTGCTCTTGCCCAACACGGCCGGCTGCTACACCGCCGACGATGCGGTTCGCGTCGCCCGCCTCGGCCGTGAACTGCTTCGCGAACTCGGCAACCCCGGGGCGGAGTGGGTGAAGCTCGAGGTGCTCGGCGACAAGCGGACGCTCCTGCCCGATCCGGTGGGCACGCTCGAGGCGACGAAGCGGCTCGTAGACGAGGGGTTTACCGTGCTTGTCTATACCAGCGACGATCCGGTCGTGGCGAAACGCCTCAAGGACTTGGGGGCCGCCAGTGTCATGCCGGCGGGCAGCCCGATCGGCTCCGGGCAGGGCATCCTCAATGCCAACAACCTGCGGATCTGCATGGAGTATTTGAAGGAAGGCGACCCAGACTATCCGGTGATCGTGGATGCGGGCGTGGGCACGGCCAGCGACGTGGCCGCCGCGATGGAGCTGGGCGTCGACGGCGTCTTGCTCAACACCGCGATCGCCCACGCCGCCCACCCGCTGCGGATGGCGCAGGCCATGCGGGCGGCCTGCTTCGCGGGCCGCCAGGCGTGGCTCGCCGGACGCATCCCGAAGAAGCTCTACGCCACCGCCTCGAGCCCCGATGAAGGCCGCATTGCGCGGCCGGCAGACACCGCCGCCGCCCGGCCCACCTGAGAACATCCGGCCCTATCATGCTCGCGAAACGCATCATTCCCTGCCTCGATGTCGAACGGGGCCGGGTCGTGAAGGGCACGCGGTTTCTCGACCTCGTCGATGCCGGCGACCCGGTGTCGGTGGCCGCCCGCTACGAGGCGGAGGGGGCCGATGAACTCGTGTTCCTGGACATCACCGCCAGCCACGAGGGCCGTGCGATCATGCTCGACGTGGTCCGGCGCGTCTCCGAGACCATCTTCATGCCCTTCACCGTCGGCGGCGGCATCCGCACGCTCGAGGATGCGGTGCGGCTCATCCATGCCGGCGCCGAAAAGGTGAGCATCAACTCCTCGGCCGTGCGGACGCCGGAGTTGATCACGGCGGTGGCCGACCGTCTCGGGAGCTGTGCGACCGTCGTGAACATCGATCCCAAGCGGGTGCAGCGCGACGGCCGCGAGGTGTGGGAGGTGTTCGTCAACGGCGGCCGGGTGCCCACGGGGCTGGAGGCGGTCGCTTGGGCCCGGCAGGTGGAGTCGCTCGGCGCGGGGGAAATCGTGCTCACCTGCATGGACCGCGACGGCACCCGCGACGGCTATGATCTGGAGATCACGGCCGCCGTCAGCCGGGCGGTGGGCATCCCCGTCGTGGCCAGTGGCGGGGCCGGACGGCCGGAGCACCTGGCCGATGCAATTGCACTCGGTGGAGCGGACGCGGCGCTGGCCGCTGGCATCTTCCACTTCGGGGAGTGTACGATCCGGGAGGTGAAGGAATTGTTTCAGCGGCGGGGCATCCCCGTCAGGCCCGTTTCCAAGACGAACCATGGCGACACTCGACCCCACGACCGCATCATCTGAGCCGGCGTCGAACGGCAGTGCGCCGGCGACGGCGTCTGCCACTTCCGCCGCGTCTCCCGCTCCGGTGGCGATCGAGCCTGTGGGTCTCGAGATCGACCGGCTCTTCGAGGCGATGGTCAAGCTCAACGGCAGCGACCTTCATCTCAAGGTCGACAAGCCGCCCTACATGCGGGTGAAGGGGGCGCTCCAGCCGCTCAAGTATCCGCCGATCGGCGCTGAACAGATGAAGAAGCTCTGCGCGCCGATCATGAACGAGAGGCAGCGGGCCATCTTCGACACCGACGGCGGTGCCGACTTCGCCCACACCTGCCTGGTCGATGGCGTGCGGTGGCGGTTTCGTATCAACATGCTCACGCAGCAGGGGGCGTGGGGTCTGGTGGCCCGCCGCGTCAACAACACGATCCCCGATTTCGAGAAGCTCTTCCTGCCACCCTCGATCGAGAGGCTCTGCCAGCTCGACCAGGGGATGGTGCTGCTGGCCGGCGTGACGGGCTCCGGCAAGAGCACGACCATCGGGTCGATGCTCAACTACATCAACCGCAACTACCGCAAGCATATCCTCACCCTCGAGGATCCGATCGAGTTCGTCTTCACCGAAGACAAGTGCCTGATCAACCAGCGCGAAATCGGCAACGACGTGCGGAACTTCGAGATCGGCATGAAGCATGCTGTCCGTGAGGATCCCGACATCATCCTCGTGGGCGAGCTTCGCGACGTGGAGACGTTCAAGACGGCGATCCATGCCGCTGAAACAGGCCACCTCGTGTTCGGCACGATCCACGCCGCCAGCGCGTCGAGCTGCATCGGCCGCATCCTCGACCTCTTCCCGCAGGAAGAGCATCCCTCGATTCGCAGTGCCATCGCCTTCAACATGAAGGGGATCGTGGCCCAGAAGCTGCTCAAGTCGATCAAGCCCGGCGTGAGTCGCGTGCCGGTTGTGGAGGTGATGTTCATCGACGTGCTCATCCGGAAATACGTGCTGGAGGAGCAGGATCACCTCATTGCCGACCACATCAAGAAGTCGACCAAGGACGGCATGCAGGATTTCACGCAGAGCCTCAAGGGCCTCATTGATCAGGGGCTCATCGACCGTCACGATGCCCTCGAGATCGCCCCCAACCGCGAGGCGCTGATGATGGCCCTCAAGGGCATTACGTGATGTGGGGTGTCATGTGATGGGGGAGTGGATTTTTCTGGTGGTGCGAGGAACGGGCGCGATGGCGCGGGGATTCATGCCCGGGCTGGCCGCCATTGCCTGTGCGTGGTGCGCCGCCGCCGCGAGGGCCGACGACACGTGGCCGGCGTCGAGCCCGGAGTGGCTGTCTCGCGACGCGGCGGGGGGCCTCGCGATCCTGCCAATGGCCTGCTGGTGGGCGTGGATCGCCGCCTGGTCGGCCACCAGCGACTGGATCTTCCGCGACAGCGCCCGATTCAAGATCCGTCCTGAATTCTGGACGGCCTGTGCCGTGTTTCCGTTCGCGGCGTGCTGCCTGTTGGCCTGGTGGATCCCCTGGTCGGCCGCTGGTCAGACCCTGATGGCGTTGGCCTGGATCCTGCCGCTCTTCCTCTACAGCCGTGAACGCAATCCCAAGGCGCCCGCGGCGGAGAGCATTTTCACGAGCGCGCACCTGCAGCGGTCCGTGGCCGGCATGCTGCGAAGCCTTGGCGTCAAGACGAACTCGCCGGAAGCCGTGGACAACGGTCTGCCATGGGTCAGGCTGCTGGCGACGTCGGCGGAGACGCCTGAAGAAAACGAGAAATGGCAGAACGAGGCTGCGGCGATGCCCGGCTTCAACGCAGCCACCACGCTCCTGCAGGAGGCGGTTGCCGCGCGGGCATCGACCGTCATCATCGAGATGGCGGCCGATGGGCTCAAGGTGGGGCATGAGGTGGATGGCATCCCGGGCCCGGCGCGAGCCGTGAAGACGCCGGCGAAGGGCGTGGGAAAGGGGAAGCAGCTGGAAGGCTGGGCCGACGCCCCGCCGCTCGAGTCGGCCGCCGGCAATGCGGCCGTGGCGGTGTTGCGGATCATCGCGGGGGCCGATGCCGCCAAGCTCAGCGGTGAAAAGGATGCCGGCTTCACGATCGAGGTGGACGGCAAGAAGCGGCCGTGCCGGCTGGCAACGCGGGCCACCAAGACTGCCAAGCAGGTCGTCATCACGCTGGAAACGCCCCCCTTTGCGCCCAAGAAGCTCGAGGATCTCGGCATGGCGTCGGCGCTGGCCAATCAGGTCCGCGAACTCATCGCCCTCGAGAAAGGCCTCTTCTTGGTGTCGTCGCCGCCGGCGACGGGCTGCACGACGACTTTCGACGCGGTGCTCTCGTCGACGGACCGGCTTCTGCGGGATTTCGTCTCGATCGAGGACAGCGGCTCCCCGCCCAACGAGGTGCAGAACGTCAAGCCGGTGCGGTATTCAGCAGCGGCGGGCGAGTCTCCGGTCGCGGCCCTCAAGACTGCGATGCTCGAATACCCCCGCGCGGTCGTCACACGCGATCTGACCGACAGGGAACTGGCCGGCAAGCTCTTGGATCTGGCGGATGACCAACAACTCGTCCTCGTCAGCATGCGGGCTGCCGACTCGCTCGATGCCATCCAGAAGCTGATCGATCTGGGTGTCCCTCCTGATCAGTTGGCACGGTGTCTGCTCGGATCGCTCTCGCAGCGCATCGTTCGCAAGCTCTGCGTGAAATGTGGCTCTGCGCTGCCCACGCCGCCGGAGTTGCTGCAAAGGCTCAAGAAGACCGCGGAAGAACTGCCTGAGATCAAGCGGGCCTCGCCGCAGGGCGGCTGCCGGGCCTGCGCGGGCCGGCAGTTCGTCGGTCGCACCGCCATCTACGAGCTTGCGGCCGGCCCCACGGTGAGGCAGGCCATTGCCAAGCAAGTGGATGCCAAGGTTCTGCGGCAGGCGGCCGTCAAGGACGGCATGCGTCCGCTGGCCGAGGAGGGACTGGCGGCCGTCGCGTACGGCCTGTCGTCGCTCGAAGAAATGCAGAGGGTCTTCGCGGTGAAGCCTGCAAAGAAGGAGGCCGGGGCAGCCGCCAGCCCTCAGCCCGGAGCGAAGCCTGTTCCCCAGCCAGCAGCCAAGCCCGGCCCCCAGCCCGGAGCCAAGAAATGATCCTCACGCTCATGCTGCTTGCGATTCTCGCCGCCGTCACCGGCATGCTGGTGCGGGAGGGCCTGTGGCGATCGCTGCTGATGTTCTTCAACGTGCTGGCGGCGGCGGCCATCGCCACGGCCTGGTATGCACCGTTGGCGAATTTCCTCGAAGAGCACCTGGCGAGCTATACCTATCTGCTCGATTTCCTGTCGATCTGGCTGATCTTCTGCGGCGTGTTGGCGCTGGCCCGTGAGGCGACCGATCGCCTGTCGCCGACGAAGATCGAGTTCCCCCAACTCGTGGAGCGGATTGGGGTGGGCATTCCGGCCTTCCTGACAGGCTGGGTCATGATGGCATTCACCGCTGCGACCTTGCACATGGCGCCCGTGCCCCGCGACCTCGTGCAGCCCACGCCCGCAGCGAGGCTGTTTCTGGGACTGGCTCCCGACCGCAAGTGGCTCAGCTGGGTCCGCGGCAGTTCTCGATCGGGACCTTTCTCCAGGCCCGAGCATGCCTTCGACAAGGAAGCGGACTTCATCCTGCGCTACGCCGACAGGCGGCTGAAACTCGAGGGAGAAGAGGGGCTTCGCACAGCGGCGAAGTGATCTGCGATGGAAGCGTCGGGAGAGACGATTAGTTATCGGCCGGTGAGCAGGCTCGCCGTGGCGGCGGCAGTGGCGGGGGTGTTGTCGAGCCTGGCCCTCACGACGCCCCTGCTCTGGATCCTGCCGCTTGTCGGCGTGGCCATGGGGATCGTCGGACTGGCCGACGTCGCGAAGGTGGGGGCGGAGAAGGCGGGGCGGGCGGCCGCGCTGGTGGGCCTCGCCCTGTCCGTGGGTTTTGGCGCCCAGGCCGTGACCACAAGCCTGGTTTCGCGTTCGATCATGGAGAGCCGCACCAAAGCAGTTGTCCACGCCTGGCTCGACGCTCTGGGCGAAAACCGCCTGGCGGATGCCAGGAGCATGATTGCTCCGTATCTGCTGCCGCGGTCGGAGGCCGACGAGCTTGGCCGTGGAGGCCCGGCGCATGGCGAACCGGGGCATTCCCACCACCCTGGCGATGAGATCGGCAAGGATGAATCGATCGAAGCGTTGCCCGCTGTGCAGGCGATTCGTCGTTGCGGCACCGCCTCTGTTCGCGACGTGCGCTACGCGGGCCGTGACGAGGAGACCGGGGAACGGTGGTGTGCGAGGGTGCGGCTCGCGCCCTGTGACGGTGGCGGTGCCGTGGACGTGCGGCTGGAACTCGAGCCCGCCATCGTGAACGAGCCGAAGCGACGGGTTGAACGCTGGGTGATCGCGAAGATCGAACTCAGCCCGTAGGGCGCGCCAGCGGTCATTCGCGCAGGCCGCGGATCGCGTGGATCGAGTCGACGCCGGCCGCGAGCATCACCAGCCGATCGAAGCCGAGCGCTGCGCCGACCCCCTGCGGCATCGCCGGACCGTGGGCGTCGAGGAGCCGCTGCGGCAAAGGCAGCACGGCACGGC
>JBIIGJ010000218.1:0-3423 GCA_044236455.1 Pirellulales bacterium | reverse complement strand
CGCGACGTGCACGCGGGCCACACCGGAATCGTGCAGGGTGTCGCGGTGGAGACGAAGCCGGCCGGCAACACGCTGCTCACGCCTCGGGAGATGGAGGTGCTCAGGCTGATGCGGCGAGGACTGAGCAACGCGCAGATCGGCCGGTCGATGTCGATCTCGGAGCGGACCGTGAAGGGGCACGTGACCTTCATTCTCGAGAAGCTCGGTGCCGCCGACCGTGCGGGTGCCGTGGCCCGAGGCTTTGATCTCGGGCTGCTCAAAGCCGGCCTGGCGGGCGGTTGAGCGCGACGGTCGCCCTACTCGCCGCCCAGGAACGCGCCGGTCGTGGATGGTCGGTGGCCAATGCGGTGGGTTTGGACCTCGATGAACCGCTGGTCTGCCGGCGACTCGAACGGGCCGGTGTAGACCCGCCATGGCCCCGAGTAACGTTTCTCCGTGGCCAGCCGATAGCCGATCGAGGCACCAGGATCGTCGCACGACAACGTCACGACGAAGACCATCCCATCGCCGCGTTGCACGGCTTTGTCGCTGATCTCAGCTGGCGGCGTGGTGGGCTGGCGGCCATCTGGCGGCCAGAGCCGCTCGCTGACGAGCCTCGTCTCCGGCAGCACGAGGCCGAGGTCGCCGGTGTCCTCCATCCAGGCGTCGAGATGTTCTCGGAGTGCGGCGATTCGCTGCTGATGCTCGCCCGAGTCGATCAGGTTGTTCACCTCCCACTTATCCGCTTCCGAGTCGTAAAACTCCTCGGCCGGCCGCTTTGTCGCCGCCACCTGCCACTGCTCCGGCCGCTGCGGCCCGGTTTTTTGGAGCTCGTAGAGGTCGGCGGTCATCGGCAGCCGCTCGCGGTAGGCGTTGCGGATCAGATACGGCAGCTCGGGCATGAGATGGCGGGTGTAGCGGAAGCGGCCATCGGAGACGCTGCGGCTGCGGTCGTAGACCTCGTCGAACCTGTCGGCGCTGGCATAGGCGTGGCCCCGGCGGTAATCGGACCGATCGGTGGCGAACCGCCCGAGAAATGCCGTGCCGTCGAGACGGCGGTCGGGCTCGATCCCGGCGAGTGACAGGACCGTGGGACCGAAGTCGACGAAGCTCACCACGCGGCCGTCGCGGCCGCCGGCACCCGCGGCGGCCGCATGCCTCACGATGAGCGGCACGCGGAGACCGGTATCGAAGCACGACCGCTTGCCCCGCGGCAGGCCGACGCCATGGTCGCTGAAGAACATGACGACGGTGGTATCGAGCAGCCCGGCCTGCTCGAGTTCCTCGAGCCGTTCGCCGACCCAAGCGTCCATCGCGGCGATGTTGTCGTAGGTGCGGGAGACCGCGTCACGGACGTGTGGCGTGTCGGGATAGAACGGCGGCAGCGGCACATTCCCGGCCGCGACAGCCTGCGGGCAACGGCTCGCCTCGGGAAACGCCCGGCTCTCGTGCGTTCCTCCATAGTTGAAGACCGCAAAGAACGGCTGGTCCCGATCGCGATTCCTCCAGTGGGCCGAGTCGCTCGATGCATCCCAGACGGTCACGGGATCCTGGAATTGATAGTCCTTCTTGGCGTTATTGGTGCAGGAGTAGCCGGCGGCCCGGAGCCACTCGGGAAAGCAGCGGACAAACGCTGGCGGCATGCCCTCATAGGCCGGTATCTCTCCTGACGCCTGCTTCAACGTATCGCCGCCACTGGCGGCGGCTGCGGGACGATGCGTGTTGTTGCGCATGTGCATCGTGCCGATGCGGGTGCAGAACATCCCGGTGATCAGCGACGACCGCGCCGGCGCACAGACCGGCGAGGTGGCGAAGGCATTCTCATAGACCACGCCCTCGCGGGCGAGCCGGTCGAGGTGGGGCGTGGGAACTGTTCGGTCGCCGTAGGGGCCGATCCAGGGGCTCATGTCCTCGACGGTGAGCCAGACGATGTTCGGCGGACGGCCCGCGTCGGCGGCCAGGGCCGTGAGTCCAGGAAAGAGCATCGCCAGCGAGAGAACAACGAGGCGGCAGTCGGGAGCGGTCACTGAAGGTCTCCGAGCGAGCTAGAGCTTACCGCGCCGCCGCGGCAGCCACTTGCAGCCGCGCTCGGGAGAAGGCCGCCAGGTCGGGATGGGCTTCAGCCGCCAGCCGCTCGAGGATCTCGCGGCTCGCGGCCGGCTCGATCCGGCCGAGCAGGTTGATCGCGGCGTGCCGCGGCTGAGTGAAACGTGCAGCCACGAGCACCTCGGCGGCCTCCTTCGGCATGGAGCGGACGATCGCCTCGGCGTCGGCGGTGGCCGCCTCCTGCACGGCGTAAAACCTCGCCGCGAGATCGTTCCATTTGCCCGACACCAGTTCGGCCCGTCTGCCCTCCAGCTTGTCCTTGTCGATGAGGTTCGCGCTCGTGCGGAAACACTCGTCCGCATACTGACGTGCCAGCAGCCACTCCCGCAGGAACGCGCGGCCATACTCGGCCCGACGGTGGCGGGCCAGGTAGGCGAGCCAGCCGAGCCGCTCGAAGGTGGCCTCTGCATCGAGGCAGCGGGCCGCGGCGAGGATCGCCGTGTCGTCGCCATTGAGTTTTTCGAACGCCTTCGTGGCGTCGGATTCCTGCCGGTTCCACGCCGCAACCTTCTTCGTGCCTTCGTCCACGCGTTCGGGCGTTTCGAGCGCGGCGATGGCCATCATGCCATCGCGCTGCTCCTGCCGCCGCTCCGCCTCGTTCTTCGGCACCGCGACCACGCTCTCGTCGGGCCCGTCGTCGCCGAGCGCTTCCTCCAAGAGGTCGTCCACTTCTTTCTCGCGGGCCTTGGCCGACGACGGCTTCTTCGCCGCTGCTGCCGGCGAAGTCTGTCCGCTGGCGGCCGCTTCCGGCGCCGCCCACCGCAGGGCGGCCCCGAAGAGCCGCGGCCAGTCGGCCCAGTCGAAGAATGCGGTGACGTCACCTTCGGAGAGGCCGCGGTGGTCGACGAGCAGGCAGACGACGCGTCCTTTGCCGACCTGCCGACCCACGAGCACGGGGAGGCGGCCGCTCGTGAGAAACACCTTCGTGCCTGGCTCGACCACCACCTCGTTCCGCACCCAAAACGACGGCCGTGCCGTGAAGTCGGCCTTGATGCCGAGGTCCGCGAAGTCGGGGCCCGGTTCGAAGGGCCTTGGCTCGTGGGTGATCGTGTCCGTCATCGCCGTCATGCGAACGGGCAGAAGCTCGCGCTCGAGCACGGTGTGGATGTAGCCCCCCTTGCCGAAGGCGTATTCGCCGCCGGTGAACACCGCCCCGCCGCCGGCCTTCACCCATTCGACGAGCGCGTAGCTGTTTTCGACGCCGATCGCGCAGTGCGGGATGCCGGTGAAGACCATGAGGTCGAACTCGGGATAGCGGGCTGCGGGCACGCCGCCTGCGAGCCCCATGCCGGGCCCTTGGCGAACGGCGCCCCACAGTCCGGCATGATGGATGGCGAC